>DASVXU010000207.1:0-19813 GCA_036392515.1 Gemmatimonadaceae bacterium
TCCTCGCACTCGGCGCGTCCGATGGGCTGGCGGTACGCGATGATGGCCAGCGTCTCCAGCGCCGCGGCGGAGAGGCGCTGCGGGCGGGCCGCCAGCTGCGCGCGCTCGATGGCTTCGGTGTACTCGGAGCGGGTGAGGATCTGCCACCCGCCGCCGATCTCGACGAGCTCGACCCCATGCCCGTCGTTGTCGTAGTGCGCCTTCACCTCTTCCAGCGCCGCGGTGATGTCCGACGACGAGGCTTCCGGGTCGAGCGCGGACAGCTCGTCGACCGGCACGGGGCGCGCGCTCGCGAAGAGCGCGGCCTCAAGCAGCTTCGCCAGCGACGTCACGAACTATGTCCACGGTGGAGAAAGGTTTCTGCTGATAGACGCGCAGCTCGCCGAGCTTCGCCATCTCGAGGATGCCGAGCAGCGTCGAGAGCACCTGCCAGGGCTCGGCGTCGGGTGCGACGACGTCGCTCCAGCGCGCCCGCGCGCGCAGCGCGAGTACCGATCGGATGACGACGATCGCGGCGGGGACGTCGAGCGGCCGCGCGACTACGTCGTGCACGGTCGGCTGCCGTACGGCGCGCAGGATCCGGTCCACGGCGCCCAGCAGCTCCGGAAGGGACAGCGAGAGCGCGACCGGCGGCGGGGGCGCGATCGAAGCCTGGACGTACGAGCGCGCGAACTGGTTGCGGCGGATCTCGCCCCGGCGCTCGAGCACGTCCACCACCTCGCGCATCTGCTGGTACTCGAGCAGGCGCCGCACCAGCTCGGCGCGCGGATCCTCCCACTGTTCGTCGCCCTCGGTGCGCGGGAGGAGCATCTGCGCCTTGATGCGGAGCAGCCGCGCCGCCATCTCGAGGTACTCCGCCGCGTCGTTGAGCTGCAGCTCGCCGATGCGGGCGAGGAACTGCTCGCAGATGCGGGCGATCG
The DNA here is from genome assembly GCA_036392515.1 of Gemmatimonadaceae bacterium. Taxonomy (GTDB): domain Bacteria; phylum Gemmatimonadota; class Gemmatimonadetes; order Gemmatimonadales; family Gemmatimonadaceae; genus JABFXC01. Next base: position 921 of record DASVXU010000207.1, read on the forward strand.
GGATGTCGTAGATGTCGACCCGCTCCTCGCGGATGAGCGTGAGGAGCAGATCGAGCGGGCCGGCGAAGGTTCCGGCCTCGACGAGGAAGGCAGGTGTCGCGGTTTCGCCGTTAGGCAGCGCGCCCTCGCTCATGCGCCCCCGCCCCAGGGCGCCAGCGGATGGCCGAAGAGATGGCCGAGGCTCTGCGCGAGGTGGAACGTCCAGTTCGTGCCGACGTAGGCGGGGCTGAGCCACCACTCGAGGATCGGCGTCCGCAGGACGAAGAGGAGGAGGAAGATCCCGAAGAAGCCGATCCGCTGGTATCCCATCGCCCACCCCGGCGGCAGGAGATACTTGATCACGTGCGACCCGTCGAGCGGCGGGATCGGCAGGAGGTTGAAGAACGCGAGGCTGAGATTCAGGAACACTCCCCATCCCATCATCGCCTGCAGCAGCGTCTGCGTCTCGGCGGCGGACTCGATGACCGGGATCATGCCGAGCACGATCATCAGCACCGCGAAGATGACGGCGAGCATCAGGTTGGTCGCGATCCCGGCGAGGGAGACGATGATGTCGCCGCGACGGAAGCGGCGATACTTCCGCGGGTTCACCGGCACCGGCTTCGCCCCACCGAGGATCGGCGCTCCGCTGAAGTACAGCACCAGCGGAAGCAGGATCGTCATGAAGGGGTCGATGTGCTTGATCGGATTGAACGAGAGCCGCCCGAGCATGAGGGCGGTATCGTCGCCCTGCTTGAGAGCGGCGTAGCCGTGGGCGACCTCGTGGGCGACGACCGAGAACAGCAGCACCGGGAGCGTCAGGATGAACGTCTGAAGGCGCAGGCTGTCCAACGTCGGGGCTGGTGAGGGTCGGCGGGCAGTGCGGCGGCCCTGAGGTGGCGCTTGGGCACCGGGTGCGCTGGTGGAGCGCGAGAGGGCGTAAGGTAGTCCCGGCGGGAAATGGTGTAAAGCCATGGTGCAGCTTGACATCCCCCGGCGGGCCGGACATATTTCGCGCTTGTTCCGGGCCCGCGTCCGTACGCGACCCACTCGCGCGCGTCGCGTGACCTACTGAATCAATCTGGAGATATCGTGCCGAACATCCGCTCCGCGAAGAAGGACATGCGGAAGTCGCGCGCCGCGGCGATCCGCAATCGCGCGCAGCGCTCCGCGCTCCGTACCGCTCTCAAGAAGTCGCTCGCCCCGTCGGCGACCCCCGATGAGCGCCTGAGCGCCGTCAGCCTCCTCGATCGCGCCGCCCGCAAGGGACTGATCCACGCGAACAAGGCCGCACGGCACAAGGCGCAGATCGCTCGTATCGCCAAGTAGAGTTCAACACGGCGAAGAGAGATAGAGATAGACTCCGATCGAGAGATGAGAGACGAGAGAGGGGCCCGGCGCGCGAAGCGTCGGGCCCCTCTCTCATCTCTCGCCCCTCTCTCGAAGTCTCTCTCGTCTCTCTTCGCGGTGACGAACCCTCACATCGCCGCGAGCTCGCCCCCACACCGCTCGCAGTACCACTCGGTCGGCAAGTTCATCGTGCCGCAGTCGTGGCAGCGGAGAGTCTTGGCTGCTTCCTGCGGGACGTCGCGCAGGAAGGCCGGCACCGGCTCCGGCGTCTTCTCGGCCGGCGCCTCGCCTTCGCTCCTCGACTCCGAGAAGCTCCCCGCTGGAGCGGGAATCTCGGCCGCGTTGGGAGCGGGCGCGCCGCCGCTGCCGCGGGGAGCGGGGGCGACCGGAATGCTCGCTCCGTCGCTCGCCGAGGGCACGCCGGCTGGTGTCACCGACCGAGGCACGCTCTTCGAGGCGCGGCCGGTGTCGCTCGCGCCGTCCGAGGGACGTGCGCCGCCGCGGCCGCCGTCGGTCACCGACTTGAGGAACTCGAGCTCGTCGAAGGAGCCATGGCGCGGGGCCTCGTTCACGGCGCCCGAGACGCGGGCCGGATCGGCGATCGCCGCGCTCCCCGCCGCGGGAGAGCCGCCGCGGCCGGTGCTCATCGAGAGGAGCTGCTGCAGGCGCGCGATCTCCGCGGTGACCGTCGTGCGCTCGCCGGCGATCTTGGCGATGCGCTCGTCGCTCGTCTTCTCGATCGCGCTCCACTGGGCGGGGGTGATCTCGCCGACGTGCGATCGCAGCTCCGCCTCGTAGCGCTCGTCGCGGATCGCGGTCTCCTCGCTCTGAAGGCGCGCGAGCCGCTCCGTGAGCGCGGCGACGGTCGCCTGGACTTCGGAGGTACGGCCGCCGAGCTGCTGCAGCACCTCCTTGAGGCGGGCGTCGTAGTCGCCGCGGACGCGCTCGAAGACGTGCGGCGGCGTGATCGATCGGCGGCTCTCGAGCTGCGCGAGCCACTCCTCGAGCCGCTGCCGCTCCTTCATGAGCGCCGCGACCGCGTCCATCGGATTCTCCGCCTGCTTCGTCATCGTTGGTCTCGTGTGCCGCTCGTCGTCGAGCAGCCCGGATACGGTCCGCCCAGTCCAGAACGGGCGCGCGACGCGGCCAGCTCGTCGACCTGTGCGCCCGTCAGATTGTTCACCCGGCCCAGGAGCCGCGCGGCGAGCACGATGCGCGCCGCATGCTCCAGACTCTCCATCCGTTGGTGCGCCAGCAGCAGCGTCGGTCCCACCGTCGTCGCGCCGTGGTTCGCGAGCAGGAAAGCGTCGTGCGTCGCGAGATACGGCTCGAAGCTGTCGGCCAGCGCCTCCGTGCCCGGTGTCGCGTAGCGAAGCAGCGGCACCTGTCCCACCTGGTACACGACCTCCGGCAGCACGCAGTCCATGAACCCTTCGCCGGCGACCGCGAACCCCGTGGCCGTCGGCGGATGCGCGTGCACCACCGCGTTGACGTCAGGACGCCGACGATAGATCCGCAGGTGCATCAACACCTCGGAGGACGCGCGCCTTCCACGCCCCGTCGTCGTGCCGTCCAGCCGCATCTCGACGAGGTCGTTCGGGCCCACGTCCACCTTCGACATCCCTGCTGGAGTGACGAGCAATCGGTCACCGGGCAACCTGACCGAGACATTTCCGTCCTGACCGGCGATCAGTCCGCGATCGTACAGCCGGCGGCAGACCGTGACGATCTCCCGACGGAGGGCGACGCTCACCGCGCGAGGCGGTGGATCAGCTCCCCGCCGACGATCGTCGCGTGGACACGCCCGGTGAGGGTGCGGCCCGCGTATGGAGTGTTGCGTCCCTTCGAGCGGAACGCGGCGGGGTCCACCGTCCACTTCGCGGCGGGATCGAACACCGTGACGTCGGCGATCGAGCCGGCGCGCAGCGTCCCGCCCGGGAGGTGGAAGATCCTCGCCGGACCGCACGACATGCGATCGACGAGCGTCGGGAGGCCGATGATCCCGCTCGCGACGAGCCAGTGGACATTGACGGCGAGCGCGGTCTCGAGGCCGACGATGCCGTTAGGCGCGTCGGCGAACTCGCGCTCCTTCTCGTCGTAGTGGTGCGGCGCGTGATCGGTCGCGATGACGTCGATCGTGCCGTCCTTCACCGCCTCCTGCAGCGCGGCGACGTCGTCCGCCGTGCGCAGGGGCGGATTCATCTTCGCGTTCGTGTCGTACCCCTCGACCTCCGCCTCGGTGAGCGAGAGGTGATGCGGGCAGACCTCCGCCGTCACTCCGATCTTCCGCTCCTTTCCCCATCGGATGAGCTCCACCGAGCCGCGCGTGCTCATGTGGCAGAGGTGGACGTGGCCGCCGGTGCGCCGCGCGAGGAGGATGTCGCGGATGGCCATGATCTCCTCCGCCTCACTCGGGATCCCCTTGAGGCCGAGTCGCGCGCTGACGAGCCCCTCGTTCATCGCGCCGCCCTTCGCGAGCGTCGGCTCCTCGCAGTGGTCGGCGACGGGGATGCCGAAGGTTCGCGCGTACTCGAGGGCGCTGCGCATGAGCTGCGCGCTCGCCACCGGCTTGCCGTCGTCGCTCACCGCGACCGCGCCGGCGCCGACCATCTCGCCGAACTCGGCGAGCGTCTCGCCCTTCTGGCCGATCGAGATCGCGCCGATGGGGTAGACGCGCGCCGCGTTCGCGCGCTGCGCCTGGCGCACGATGAAGCCGACCGCGGCCTGGTTGTCGGTGACCGGGTCGGTGTTCGGCATGGCGCACACCGCGGTGAAGCCGCCGGCCGCGGCCGCGCGCGCGCCGCTGGCGATCGTCTCGACGTCCTCGCGCCCCGGCTCGCGCAGGTGGCAGTGCACGTCGATGAAGCCGGGGGCGACGACGAGCCCCGCGCAGTCCACGATTTCGGCGCCCTCGGGGGCGCCCTGGTTGCGGCCGGCGCCCGTGATCTTGCCGTTCTCGATGACGAGGTCCGCGACCTCGTCGCGACCCTGCGAGGGATCGACGACGCGGCCGCCGCGCAGCACGAGTGGCTTCGTCACGCCGCGCCTCCCTTCGCCGCCTCGGCGAGCTTCGGGTTGCCGCCGGCGAGGAGATAGAGCACCGCCATCCGGATCGCCACGCCGTTGGTCACCTGGTCGAGGATCACGCTGTGAGGGCCGTCGGCGACGTCGCTGTCGATCTCGACGCCGCGGTTCATCGGGCCCGGGTGGAGGATGAGCACGTCCTTCGGCGCCTTCTCGAGGCGCTCGCGCGTCACGCCGAAGACGCGGTTGTACTCGCGCAGCGAGGGGATGTAGCCGGCGGTCATGCGCTCGAGCTGGAGGCGGAGGATGTTGAGGGCGTCGGCCCACTGGATCGCGTCCTCGACGCGGTCGAACACCGTCACGCCGAGCTCGTCGATCGCGTTAGGCATGAGCGAGCGCGGCCCGCAGACCGCGACCTCGGCGCCGAGCTTCTTGAGGCCCCAGATGTTCGACCGCGCGACGCGCGAGTGCAGCACGTCGCCGCAGATGCAGACCTTGACCCCCGCGAGCCGCCTGAAATGGTCGCGGAGGGTGAGCAGGTCGAGCAGCCCCTGCGTCGGATGCTCGTGCGTTCCGTCGCCGGCGTTGATGACGTTGCTCTCGATCCGCTCGGCGAGGAACTGCGCCGCGCCCGAGGCCCCGTGGCGGATGACCACCATGTCGATCCGCATCGCCTCGAGGTTGCGCGCGGTGTCGACGAGGGTCTCCCCCTTCTGCACGCTCGATCCCGACGAGGCGACGTTGACGGTGTCGGCGGAGAGCCGCTTCTCGGCGAACTCGAAGGAGATGCGCGTCCGCGTGGACGCCTCGAAGAAGAGGTTGACGATCGTCGCGCCGCGCAGCGTCGGCACCTTCTTGATCGCGCGCTCGCTGATCTCCTTGAAAGGCTCGGCGGTGTCGAGAACGAGATTGATCTGTTCCGCGGTGAGCGGCTCGAGCGCGAGGAGGTCCTTGCCGAGCGGACCGGTCACGCGCTCTCCTCGCGCCGCGCGAGCACGACCGCGTCGCGGCCGTCGAGCTCCTTCACGAGAACGTCGATGCGCTCGCCCGCCGGGATGTCGACCTTCTTCCCGACGACGTCGGCATGGATGGGCAGCTCGCGACCGCCGCGGTCGATCAGGACGGCGAGCGCGATCCGCGCCGGCCGCCCGAAGTCGGCCAGCTCGTCGAGCGCGGCGCGCACCGTGCGCCCGGTGTAGAGCACGTCGTCCACGATGACGACGCGGCGGCCGTTGATGTCGGCGGTGAGATCGGTCGGGCCGACGACGGGGCGTGGCCCGACGGTCTGAAGATCGTCGCGGTACAGCGTGATGTCGAGCGCGCCGGAGGGGACCTGCACCCCCTCGCGCTCGGCGATCATGCTCACGATGCGCCGGGCGAGCTGCACGCCGCGGCGCTGGATGCCGACGATCACCAGCTGCTCGGTGCCGTCGTTGAGCTCGACGATCTCGTCCGCCATCCGCTGCAGGGTGCGTTCGACGGCGCGTGCGTCGAGCACCGGAGTGGGATCCTTGGGTGGCATGGCGAGGGAATATGCCGCGCCCGTGGTGGAAAGAGAAGCGTCCGCGGGGTAGCTTGGCGCGTCATGTACACCGTGCCGATGCGCAGAGCCCTCCCACGCCTCGCGATTGTAACCGCGGCCACACTCGGCGCCGGATGCAGCGCGCGCACCCATCCCTCGCCCGCCATGACTCCGCTCGAGAGCGCGGTCGACTCGATCCTCGCGCCGTATGCCGCGCCCGGCGCTCCGGGGGCGAGCATCCTCATCGTTCACGACGAGCAGGTCGTGCTCGCGAAGTCGTACGGGCTCGCCGACCTCGAGTCCCGCGTCTCCGCGACGCCGGCGACCGACTATCGGCTCGCGTCGCTGACGAAACAGTTCACCGCGACGGCGATCATGCTGCTCGCGGCGGACGGCCGCCTGCGGATCGACGATCCGGCGTCACGCTTCCTGCCCGAGCTGCCGCCGTACGCGCGCGGCGTCACGATCCGGCAGCTGCTCACGCACAGCTCCGGGCTCCCGGCATACGAGGACTTCGTCCCCGACTCCCAGACGGCGCAGGTGCACGACCGCGACGTGCCGCGCCTCATCGCGAACGCCGACAGCCTGTATTTCCCCGCGGGGTCGGCGTACCGGTACAGCAACACCGGCTACGCGCTGCTCGCGCTCATCGTCGAGCGCGCGTCGGGCGTCGGCTTCGCGACATTTCTCCGCGACCGCATCTTCACGCCGCTCGGGATGCGCGGCACCGTCGCGTACGAGAACGGGATCTCCACGGTGCCCAACCGCGCGTACGGCTACAGCTCACGCGATGGCCGCTGGGTGCGCACCGATCAGAGCTCGACGAGCGCGGTGCTGGGTGACGGCGGGATCTACACGTCGATCGACGATCTCGCGCGATGGGATCGCGCGCTCGACCAGCACACGCTGGTGAGCGCGCCGATGCAGCGCGAGGCGTGGACCTCGGCGACGCTCACCGACGGGCGACGCAGCGGGTACGGATTCGGCTGGTTCGTGGACGACTCGTCGAGCGGAGTGCGCCTGCGCCACCACGGGGAGACGATGGGATTCACGAACGCGATCCTGAAGATCCCGAGCCGCCGCCTCACGATCGTGCTGCTCACGAACAGGACGGGCGGCGATCCATGGGACCTCGCCGCCCGCATCGCGAACCTCGACGCGCTGCGCTAGGAGCCGTCCGACGCCACCTGCTGGTGGTTGATCAGCGCGACGAGCACGACACCGCCGATGGTGTTCCCGACGAGCGTCGGCAGGAGGAAGTGGCCGAGGTAGGTGCCGACGGACGCGGCTCCCTGCCACATCAGGTAGCCCACCTCGACCGACCCGACGATCACATGCGCGAGGCCGGCGGCGCCGACGAGCCAGGCGAGGAGTCCGATCACCCAGACGTGCGCGGTCTTCGCGGCCGGGAGCATCCAGACCATCAGCGCGATGATCATCCCCGCGATGATCGCCTTCACGAAGATCGTTCCGGCTGACGGCTCGATCGCCTCGAGGCCGATGTCCACGAAGGCGGACTTGAGCTGGGCATCGAAGGCGCTCGTCTTCGCGGCATAGAGCGCGAAGAGGAGCGTGCCGACGATGTTGGTGAGGAGCACGATCCCCCACAGCCGCAGCATCCTGGTGAAGCGCTCCATCGTCGGCTTGTTGAGGAGCGGCACCATGGGCTCGAGGGTGTTCTCGGTGTAGAGCTGCTGGCTGCCGAGGATCACGATGAGGAAGCCGACGGCGTACCCCAGCTTGGTGACGAGGGGGCGCCAGGGTGTATCGGGAAGGTGGGAGCGCAGCACACCTTCGGTCACGAACGAGAAGCCCATCGCGAGCCCCGCGGCGAGCCCGGACCAGGCGAGGGCCGAAGGGGATCTGTCGAGCTCCTTCTGCGCCTCGCGGCGAACAACCTCGTGGGTCGTCGCCGCGTCGAGTGATTCCTCTTCCCTCGCCTTCTCCTGCGTCCCGTGATCGGCCTCTGTCTCGTGGCCCTTCTCGTCGACGTAAGGCAGATGCCGTTCTCCGGGGGGCGTCATTTCAGCGTGTACAGGTAGCTCGCGATGTCGATCGCGTCGCGATGGGTGACGCCGACGTTCGGCATGGCCGTCTTGGAGTCGAACTGCTTGGGATTCTCGATCCAGCTGATCATGTGCTGGGGCGTGTTCGTCGTGACCCCGCCGATGTACATCCGGCTGGCGATCCCGTTGAGCGGGGGTCCGACGAGCCCATCGGCGCCCCGCACGCCGGAGATGGTGTGGCAGGTGTTGCAGCCGTACTTCTTGATCACCGTGCGCCCGCGCGCCGCGTCGCCGCCGACCATCATCGAGAGATGGTCGTCGGCGCGGTCGCACGCGCCGAGCAGCGCGACCGTCGCGAGAATGGTCGCCAGACGGATTCCGGAGTTCCTCCCAGTCACGATGCGCGCCATCCGACCTCCATGCCGGCGTGCGGGGTCCAGGGGTGCGCGCGGCCTCCCGACTCCCGCAGCGAGCCGGAGAGCATGGCGAGCGCGGCGACGAGATAGGCGATGCTCCCCGGGATCCACATGATCAGTCCGCCGAGCTGCTGATCGTCGAGCGCGCCGAGCCCCCAGGCGCTCGTCGTCGCCGCGTACGGCGGGTACCACAGGTGCGGCGACACGGCGAGGATCGCGCCGAGCGCGCCGGTGTGGAGCATCGTCGTGAAGAGCGAGATCAGTCCGAGCCCGCGCGTCGCGCGCGTCGGCCGGAGCACCGTCCACCAGAACAGCAGCGCGGTTCCGAGGAAGGAGACGTGCTGGAGCGCATGCGCGAGATCGCTGCGCAGCGTCGCGTCGTACGCGGCCGGCACGTGCCACCCCCAGATCGCCACCGCGTGCAGCACCCAGGCGACCCCCGGCCGCGTGATCGTGGACCAGATGCCGCGGAACGCCGGCGCGGAAGTCCATCCGGTGACGCGCCGCCGCGCCGCGGGCGAGATGGCGAACAGCGTCGGCACGACGGGCCGGCCGAGGACGAGGAGGGGCGCGGCGATGGTCATGAGCAGCTCGTGCTGCGCCATGTGCGCGGAGAAGAGCGCCTCTCCCATCGCGTGCAGGGGCGAGACGAGCGCGGTCACGAGCGCGAGCCAGCCTGTGCCGAACGCCGCGGCCTCCCAGCGCCGCACCCCGCGCCCGATCCCCGCCCGCCGCCACAGCGTCCGGATGCCTAACGCGTAGAGCGCCAGCGTCGCCGCGAGTGGAAGGACGATCGGCAGGTCGAGCGTCCACGAGGACCACAGATCGTGCGGCGCGATCGGCGCCCCCTCGTGCGCCAGCGCGACCGCCGGAGTGGCGGCGAGCGCGAGCACGGCCCATGCGCAGCGGCGCGCCCTCAGTACAGGTTGCACGGGGTGAGATAGGCGTTCGCGAGCCACTGCGCGAGGAGGATGAGCGTGAAGAGCGCGCTCGACGCCATCCCCAGCACTCCCAGGAAGCGGGAGCGCGCGGCGGGTCCCCCCGCGTCGTCCGCTTCCCCGCCCCCTCCGTGACGTCGCCACTGCCGGTGCGCGACCAGCCCCGCCGAGAGCGAGAGCAGGACGAGCAGCGCGATCTCACCGTGCAGAAGCGCGCGGTTGTTCGCCGAGCAGGACCACGGCACGAGCGCGAAGCCGAGGCTCAGGTTCGTCAGCATCGCGAGCGGCGGGATGAGCACTCCGTACCACTGCATCGCGCCGCCCGGAGCCCCGGTCTCGGGGCGCTCGCGCCTGACCTCGCCGCTGTATCCCGCCATCAGAGCCACCGCGGTCCGAAGTACACGAGCAGGTAGAGCGGGAACCACACGAGCACCGTGAACATCCAGTAGGTCGCGTTGTCCGCGATCTCCGGGAACCACTTGCTCTCCATCCGCAGGAAGCTGATCAGCGTGATCCCGATCGTGTCGTACACGTCGATGAGGATCAGCGTCCCGTGGAAGCCGAGGATCGTCCAGATGATCGACGAATACGCGTTCGAGTTCCACTGCGTGTTGAGCGAGGTGAACTCGGCGATGCGCAGCCCGAACACCACCAGCCCGACGATCGCCGAGAGGATCAGCCCGATCCGCGACGCACCGAGCTCCAGCCGCTCGGCGCGCTTCTTCGTCCACATCGCGAGCGGGAGGCTGGCGAGCATGATCGCCATGTTGATCGTCGGAAGAAGGAGCGAGGGCATCTTCGTCCCTTCCGGCGGCCAGACGCTGTAGTTCTTGCGCAGGTAGACGTATGTGACGGCGCAGAGCCCGAGGCTGAAGCCCTCGATCACGGCGAACCCTGTCGTCCCCCACCAGACGAGATTGCGCGGTCCGAAGACGACCGTCGGCAGGCCGGAGACGTCGGCGACCGCTCGTTCGCGATTCATCGCGGCACCTCCGCGGGCGGCACGCTGCGTGGGAGCTCGATCACCGAGGGATCATGCCGCTTCTTCGGCCAGACGTAGCGCGCATAGGCGATGAAGCCGAGGACGGTGCCGATCGGCATTCCCCAGGGGGTGAAGATCAGCACGATGAAGAAGATCCCGATCGTCACGGCGACGACGAACGGCCAGATGGTGTGGCCCGGGTGGTCGTGGCGCGAGTCGGGCTCGGCGTCGAGCACCGTGGTGAGGAGCACCTGCTGACGATCGCGCGCAAGGCCGGTCATGACGGGAAGCTCCCCGCCCGACTCCCACACCGGAGCGCGCCCCGCGACGACGGGCGTGTTGCGGAAGTTGTAGCTCTGCGGCGGGGACGACGTCGCCCACTCGAGCGACTCGGCGCCCCAGGGATTCGCGCCGGCCACGCGGCCGCGGCGAAGGCTCCACGCGACGTTCGCGAGGAAGACGACGACGCTCGAGAAGATGATGACCGCGCCGATCGACGCGACGAGATTGAGGTCGCCCCAGCCCGTGCCCTCGAGGTAGGTGTAGACCCGGCGCGGCATCCCTTCCATCCCCAGCTGGTGCATCGGGAAGAAGGTCGTGTTCACGCCGATGAACATCAGCCAGAAGTTCCACTTCCCGGCCGTCTCGCTGAGCAGCCGGCCGGTCACCTTCGGCCACCAGTAGTAGAAGCCGGCGAAGAGCGGGAAGACGACGCCGCCGAGGATGACGTAGTGGAAGTGCGCGACGATGAAGTAGGTGTCGTGCACCTGCGAGTCGAAGGGGACGGACGCGATCATGATCCCCGTCATCCCGCCGATCACGAAGATGATGATGCTGCCGATCGTGAAGAGCAGCGGCGTGCGGAAGATCGGACGCCCGCTCCAGATCGTCGCGATCCAGCAGAAGATCTGGATCCCGTTCGGGATCGCGACGAGCGCGCTCGCGGCGGTGAAGAAGCTCTGCCCGAGCTGCGGCAGCGGCGTCGCGAACATGTGGTGGACCCAGAGGCCGAAGGCGATGAATCCCGTCGCGATGACCGAGAGCACGAGCGCCGGGTAGCCGAAGACAGGCCTCCGGGTGAAGGCCGGCAGGAGCGAGGAGATGATCCCCGTTCCCGGGAGGAACATGATGTAGACCTCGGGATGCCCGAAGAACCAGAAGAGGTGCTGCCAGAGCAGCGCGTCGCCCCCTTCCGCCGGGTTGAAGAAGTGCGTCGAGATCAGGCGGTCCATCGCGAGGAAGAGACTCGCCGTCGCCACCGCGGGCATCGCGAACATGATCATGAACGCGACGACGAGGGTCGTCCACACCATGATCGGGACGCGATTCAGCGACATCCCCGGCGCGCGCATCTTGAAGATCGTCGTGATCTGGACGACGGCCGCGATCAGCGCCGCGATCTCCGTGAAGGTGATCATCTGCGCCCAGATGTCCACGCGCTTCCCGGGGGAGAACGCGGGACCGGAGAGCGGGACGTACGCGAACCAGCCGGCGTCCGGCCCCGAGTTCACGAAGAAGCCGCCGTAGATGAGCACGCCGCCGATGAGGTAGACCCAGTATCCCATCGCGTTGGCGCGCGGAAAGGCGACGTTCCGCGCCCCGACCATCAGCGGCACGAGATACAACCCGACGCCGATCATCACGGGGACGGCGAAGAGGAACATCATCGTCGTCCCGTGCATCGTGAAGAACTGGTTGTACGTGTCGGGGCCGAGGATCCCGTTCTCCGGTCGCGAGAGCTGGGCGCGCATCGTCGCCGCCTCGAGCCCCGCGAGGAGAAAGAAGATGAACGCGGTCGCGACGTAGCGCTTGGCGATCGACTTGTGGTCGGTCGTCGTGAGCCAGCCGATGAAGCCGGGCCGGCTGCGCCAGACGCGGTCCAGCTCGACGTCGAGCTCCGGCTCGAGGATCGTCTCCACCCTCGGCGTGGCGGTCGTCACTTGAGGCCCTCCAGGTAGGCGAGCAGCGCCTGGAGCTGGTCGGGCTCCAGCGCGTTAGGCGGCATGTAGCTGCCCGGCTTGACGCGCTGCGGATCGACGATCCATCCGCCGAGGTTGCCGCGCGTGTTCGGGAGCGAGGCCGCGGCGATCGTCAGGCGCGAGCCGAAGTGCGTGAGGTTGGGACCGACCGTTCCACCGGCCATCGTCCCGCCGATCGCGTGGCAGACGCTGCACCCACCCGTGAGGAACACCTGCTGTCCCGCCCGCGCGACGGAGTCGGCCGGCGCCAGCGCCTGCCCGCGTGCCGCGAGCGCCCACTGCTCGAACTGGCGCTCCGGCTCGGCGATCACCAGCATCGCCATCTTCGCGTGCTGCAGTCCGCAGAACTCGGCGCACTGGCCGCGGTAGATCCCGGCGGAATCGGCCTCGATCCAGGTCTCCGTCTCGTGACCGGGGATGAGATCCTTCTTGCCGGCGAGGTTCGGCACCCAGAAGCTGTGGATCACGTCCTGCGCGCTCATGCGCAGGATCACGGGACGCCCGACCGGGATGTGGAGCTCGTTCGCGGTCGAGATCCAGTTGCCGGGTGTCGCCGAGTCCGGGTACTGGAACTCCCACCACCACTGGTGCCCGATGACGTTGACGCGAAGGGGCGTCCGCTGCGTCGGGATCGCGAGCGCGCGACCGAGCCGGAAATCGAGGAACAGGAAGGTCACGATGATCACGAGGGTCGCCGCGACCGAGGCGCCGACCCATCGCGTGAGCGAGCGCTGCTCGCCGGGCGCCTCCGGATCGGCCGTCCGGCGCCGCCGCGCGAGCGCGACGAACAGCGTCAGGAAGACGATCGCCGTGACCACCGTCGACGTGATGATCAGGAAGTGCCAGAAGTCGTGGATCGATCCCGCCTTCGTGCCGGCGGGATCGAGCATCGACTGCTGCGTGAAGCGCGGCGCCTGGAGCAGCATCATGGGGTGGTCACCGAGCCGGGTGGCTCGAAGCTCGAGCGCGGCGTCTGACGGTTCCTGTTCTGCTCGTCCTGCACGGCGGCCATGTTGTCGCCGCGGCTGTTCCGCACGTCCTTGCGATGCAGCCCCGAGAGGTCGCGCACGTACGCGACGAGCTGCCAGATCTGGTCGTTCGACAGCTTCCCCTTCCACGCGGGCATCCCGTTCGGGCGTCCCTCGACGATCGAGGCGAAGATGTTCGACGGATCGGAGCCGTAGATCCACTTGTCGTCCATGAGCGGCGGTCCGATGGACCCGCCGCCGGCGAGGCCGTGGCACCCGGCGCAGTTCATCTGCACGTAGAGCCGCTTCCCGCTGGAGATCGCGTACGCGTTCTGGTCGTAGGGGTGCTGCGTGGCCGTGGCGACGATGGAGGGCCCGGGCTGCAGGTCGCTCTGGACGATGTCCGTCGACTGGTCCGCCGCCGGGGGAACCTCGCGGAAGCGGCGCTCCTCGCGCTTGCATCCGGTCGCCGCGATCGAGAGCAGCGCGGTCAGCACCAGCAGCGACGACATCTTTCCGAATCGGATCATCGCCGACTCCTCACGAGACGTTAGGCGCCGCGGGGCGGTCGACCCGCGGCACGCCGAAGGATTGCAGCAGGCTGTCGATCGAGGCGCGCCGCCGCACGAGGACGCCATCGAGCTCGTCGCGCAGGAAGACGTCGCCGCGGCGCACGCCCATCGAGATGTCGAAGACGAAGGGCAGGTAGGGGAGCTCGATCTGCGGGGTGACCGGGGTCAGGGCGAGACGCGCCGGCTCGCGCGCCGCGAAGTATCCCGCGAGCGGCCCCCACGCGACCGCGACGTCCACGTCGCCCTTCGCGACGGCGTCGATGATCCGCGCCGGCGGATCGGTCTCGGCGTAGTCCCCGTAGACCGTGTAGCCGCGGACGTTGTCGATGATCCCGCGCTTGCTCAGCGCGTGCGACGGAGGCGCGTTCGCGTAGTCGTCGCCGATGAGCTGGACGCCGATGCGCAGCCGCCGCAGCCGCGGGTCGTCGAAGCTGGTGATGCGGTACGGCGCGTCGCGCTTCGTCACGAAGACGTAGGTCGAGCGGTAGTACGGCCGCGTCGTCAGCAGCATGTCGAAGCTGGTCGGCACGCCCATCACGACGTCGCAGAGATCCGCCTTGATCGTGCTGCGGATGAAGCCGCGGCGTTGCGCCCACCACTCGTACTGCACGGTCGCGCCGATCTCCCGCGCGACGAGCTCCGCGAGGTGATTCTCGATCCCCTCGCCGCGCGCGTTGGAGAACGGCAGGTTGTTCGGATCGGCGCAGACGCGCAGCACCCGGCCATGGAACGCCGTCGCCGCCGCGATGTCGCGCGCCGTCAGCGTGGACTGCACCGGCGCGGCCTGCAGCTCGCGCGCGCGCGAGCGGGGCGCCGCGACCGCGAGCAGCGCGAGCAGCGGAAGCGCGAGCAGCGCGCGCTCGCCCGCCGCGGAGAGCGGGCGCTCAGAGCGAGAAGACATAGAGCATCCCGCCCTTGGTCGTCGCCGCCGGCAGATCCTTCATCGCGTTGACGAAGCCGAGTGCCGCGGTCGAGTCGCGCGGATCGATGCCGCCGGCGACGATCGCCCCCGACCAGCCGCCGACGCCGTCCATGATCGCGACGTACTGGTGGCCATCGGGACCCCTGTACGTGATCGGCTGCCCGATGATCCCCGAGCCCGTCTTGAACTTCCAGAGGACGTCGCCCGTCTTCGCGTTCACGGCCTTGAACCAGCCGTCCATCGTCCCGTAGAAGGCGACGTCGCCCGCGGTGACGACGGTGCCGCTCCACACCGGGAACTTCTCCGGGATCGACCAGACTTCCTTGCGGTTGACGATGTCCCACGCCTGGAAGACGCCGCGATTGCCCCCGGGCCCCGCGGTCATCTTGACGATCATCCCCACGTACGGCGTGCCGGCGATGTAGTTCGCCTCCACCGCCTCGTGGTCCATGCACAGGTTCTGGTGGGGGATGTAGAGGTAGCCCGTGCGCGGCGAGTACGCCGTCGGCTGCCAGTCCTTCATCCCCGGCGAGGAGGGACAGATGTTGCGCGTGACCTTGCCCAGCTCCGGCTCCTTGTCGGTCGAATAGATGAGACGACCGGTCTTCAGGTCCACTCCCTTCGACGAGTTGACGAAGCCGAAGGGGGTCGCCGAGAGCACCTCGCCCGTCTGGCGATCGAGCACGTAGACGTAGCCGTTGCGCTCCGCGCGCACGAGCACCTTCCGCGTGCGACCGCCGATCTGCATGTCGAGCAGCGTCTGCTCGTTGATGCCGTCGTAGTCGAACATGTCGTGGTACGACCACTGGTAGAACCAGACGGCGGTCCCGTCGTCGGGGCGCCGGGCGAAGATGCCCGAGGTCCACTTGTTGTCGCCGGGGCGCTGCTGCGGGTTCCAGGGCCCGGGGTTGCCCGTCCCGTAATAGAGGAGATCGAGCTCGGGGTCGTAGGCGAGCCACCCCCACGCGGTGGCTCCGCCGGTGCGCCACGCGTCGCCCGGCCACGTCTTCACGCCGAGATCCTTCCCCTTGTCCTGCTCGTAGAACGGCTTGAACGCCGGTCCGATCTTCACCTCGCTGTCGGGACCCGTGTTGTACGCGCGCCAGGCGATCTTCCCCGAGCCGGCGTCCAGCGCGACGACCCATCCGCGCACGCCGAACTCGCCGCCACTGTTGCCGACGAAGACTTTCCCCTTCGCGACGAGGGGCGCCATCGTCACCGACTCGCCGAGGTTGATGTCGCCGACCTTGGTGTTCCAGACCTCGTGGCCGTCGTTCGCGTCGACTGCGACGGTGTGCGCGTCGAGGGTGTTGTAGATGATCTTCCCGTCGTAGTACACCGCGCCGCGGTTCACGACGTCGCAGCACGCGACGCCCTGCGCCGAAGCCGCTGGCTTGGGATCGTACCGCCACTTCATCGGCGCGCCTTCCTTCGTCAGGTCGAGCGCGTAGAGATAGTTCGGGAAGGGCGTGACGATGTACATCGTCTTGTTCACGACGAGCGGGCCCGCTTCGTGACCGCGCAGGATTCCGGTCGAGAAGGTGAACGCCAGCTTGAGGTTCTTCGCGTTCTCCGGCGTGATCTCGGCGAGGCTGCTGTAGCGCGAGTTCGCGTAGTCCTTCTGCGGCATCAGCCACTGCCCGTCATCGGACGTCGTCGCGCCCGGCGCGATCACCGGCACTCCGCTCGCCGACGCGGCCGCCGCGGCGACGACACCCTTGGTGGGTCTGTCGTCGCTCGATTCCCTGAGGCACGCGGCGAGCGAGAGCGTCGCCGCGAGGATGGCGAGCGTCACCAGCCGCCCGCGGAGAGATGCTGCGTGCCGCCATGCGCGATGGCGTACGCTGGACGTCGCGGTCTGCACGACGCGCCGGAGCACGTTGCGATTCGATGCGCGCGATGCGAGCATGGTTCCTGTTCGCTGGTTCAGTGCGGGGCTTTCGCAAACGATGCGCCAGCAACGTGAAGAAGTGGGCATCGGTCGTGCGTGTCGATCACAGCGGGCAACGGTACGCTGACGCACCGTTCGCTAAACGTCTATGGATCTTCAATCACCGGTCATCTGCCCGTCATCCAACTCGCGCTGATTCTCGCAGCGCTGCAAGGCGCGTCCGACACGCTGCGCCTGACGCTCGTCGTCGACGACACCTCGAGCCGCGCGACGCTCGTGCACGGCGCGACGCTCGGCGCGGAGGAGGCGATGCGCACCGGACGTCTCTTCGGCACCGCCGCGACGCTTCGCATGGTGAGCGCGCACGATTCCGCGCGCCTCGACCTGCTCGTACGCGGCGGCGTTCCACGCGCGTCCATGATCTTGCTCGCTGCCGACTCCGCGACCTGCGCGAAGGTCGCCGCCGCCGCGGCGCTCCAGCAAGTGGCCGTCTTCGACGCAGGCTGTCCGGTGCACTCGGTGCCGGCCGCCCCGAACGCGTACTCGCTTGTCAGCCGCGCGTCAGCTTCCGCGCCGAGCGATTCCGCGCGGCTCGAGCTCTGGCACTGGAGCCTCGATCGCTTCGGAGGCGAGCAGCTCAATCAGCGGTATCAGCGCCGCTTCGGCGAGCGCATGGACTCCCGCGCGTGGAGCGGCTGGTTCGCCGCGAAGATGGGATTGGACCTCGCGCTCCGCGCGCACTCCACCGACGGCGCGACGATGCTGCGGCTGCTCTCGAGCGGCCGGCAGCAGTTCGACGGCCAGAAGGGGCGGCCGCTCTACTTCGCGCCGGACGATCATCGTCTCGTGCAGCCGCTGTATCGCGTGGTCGGCCGCGGCGACGACGAACGCGTGATCGCGGAGATCGCACCATGACGACGGTCAGGCTCGCGCGGCTCATCGCGCTGGCGGCTGCGCTGCTTCTGGCGCCGCGCGCGGGAGCACAGGTGTCGCGCGGCACGCTCCTCGCCTTCGTCACGAACGAGGCGTCGAACGACGTCTCCGTCGTGGACCTCGACGCGCGCCGCGTCGTCGCGACCATCCCGCTCGGCGGACGAGCGCGCGGCGTGCAGGCGGCGCCGGGCGGCCGGACGATCTACGTCGCGGTGAGCGACGCCTCACCGACGGTCGAAACCTCGGTGGATGCGATCGTCGCGATCGACGTCGCGACGCGGAAGATCACCGCGCGCATCGAAGCGGGGAGCGATCCCGAGCAGCTCGCGCTGTCCGTGGACGGCCGACGGATCTTCGCCGCCAACGAGGACGCGGGGACGGCGACGGCGATCGAGATCGCGACGCGACGCACGATCTCGAGCGCAGTGGTGGGAATCGAGCCCGAAGGCGTCGCCGCGAGCCCCGATGGCCGCTGGGTGTTCGTGACCGCGGAGACGAGCAACAGCGTGTCGATGATCGACGCACGAACGGCGAAGGTGCTCGGCAACGTTCTGGTGGACATCCGCCCGCGCGCCGTCGCCTTCTCGCCGGATTCGCGCCGCGCATACGTGACCGCGGAGATCGGCGGGAGCGTGACGCTGATCGACGTCCGCAAGCGCACGGTCGCGACGACGCTTCCTCTCGAGAGCGGCGGCGGGAAGCCCGTCGGCGTCGTGGTCAGCCCCGACGGATCGCGCGTGTGGGTCGCGAACGGCGCCACCGGCCGCGTCAGCGTCGTGGACCCCGACGCGGCGCGCGTCCTGGCGACGATCCCCGTCGGCCGCAGGCCGTGGGGGATCGCGCTGTCGCGCGACGGGGGGACGCTGGTGACGGCGAACGGGATGTCGAACGACATCTCGATCATCGACACGAAGGCAATGCGGGAGGTCGGCCGGGTGACGGTCGGCTCGCGGCCGTGGGGGGTGGCGATCGTGCGCGCGGGGGACACGAGATAGCTTCCAGTCCGACGCGCTGGCACGAATCCGGTATAGCCGAGACGGGCTCCCCGCTCGTCGTCCCCACTCGGATGGCGTCGGGCGCTCACCGTTCCGGTCGACGGGCGCCGTTCGACCGTTTCCCCAACGTTCAGTTCAAAGTGTCACAAACCAAGCTGAGACCCCTCGACGGTCTGCTCGGCGGCAAGGAGCGCACGCGGATGCGCGGCCACACGCCGCTCGACCCGGCGACGCTCGTGCTCTCGGTGCTCGTGCCGGTCTACAACGAGCGCAACACCATCGAGCTCATCCTCGAGCAGGTGCGCACCGCGGTCGACGTGAAGACCGAGATCCTCGTCGTCGACGACTACTCGACCGACGGCACCCGCGAGATCCTCACCCGGCTCCAGGCCGAGGGGCGCATCGACCGGCTCATC
>DASVXU010000208.1:0-61285 GCA_036392515.1 Gemmatimonadaceae bacterium
AAGGGGCGGCGCGACCTGCTCGCGAAGTACGGGCTCGGCGTGTGGGCGATCAGCAACCACCTCGTCGGCCAGGCGGTATGCGACCGCATCGACGAGCGGCACAGGAGCATCCTGCCGCCGCGCGTCTGGGGCGACGGCAAGCCGGAGAAGGTGCAGGAGCGCGCGGCGGAGGAGATGAAGAACACCGCGCGCGCCGCGGCGAAGCTTGGCGTGAAGGTGGTCCCCGGCTTCACCGGATCGTCGATCTGGCCGCTGCTCTACAGCTTCCCGCCGGTGCCCGACGAGTGGATCGACGCCGGGTTCCGCGACTTCGCGCAGCGGTGGAACCCGATCCTCGACGTCTTCGACGAGGCGGGCGTGCGCTTCGCGCTCGAGGTGCACCCGACCGAGATCGCCTTCGACGTCTCCTCCGCGCAGCGCGCGCTCGACGCGGTGAACAATCGTGAGGCGTTCGGCTTCAACTACGACCCCAGCCACTTCGGCTACCAGGGCGTGGATTACGTCGGCTTCATCGAGCGCTTCGGCGACCGCATCTATCACGCGCACATGAAGGACGTGTGGTGGTCCGACGTGCCGAAGCCCTCGGGCGTCTTCGGCGGCCACCTCGCCTTCGGGCACCGCGACCGCTACTGGGACTTCCGCTCGATCGGACGCGGGCGCATCCGCTTCGAGGAGATCATCCGCGCGCTGAACCGCGCCGGCTACGAGGGGCCGCTCTCCATCGAGTGGGAGGACATCGGGATGGAGCGCGAGTTCGGGGCGCGCGAGGCGTGCGAGCGGATCCGGGCGGCGAACTTCACCCCCTCGCAGGTGGCATTCGACGCCGCGTTCGCGCGTTAGGCAGCGCGGTGTCGAACGGGATCACCCTCCGCGTGGACGACCACCCGACGCTGCGCGTCGCCGCGTTCACCACGCGCTTTCCCGCGGCGCTCGGCGAGCTGCCGACGCCGCCTTCCGTCACCGCGCTGCTCACGCTCGATGCGCCGGCGCCGGTCCACCGCGACGAGGCGCTGCGCGAGGCGATCCGCGACATGCTCCGCCACGGCGGCTACAAGCCGACGGGACGCGGCAAGCCGGCCTCCGAGTATCTCGTCCGTGCCGCGAGTGAGGGCGCGCTCGGCTCGATCAACCTCGCGGTGGACTGCTGCAACGCGGTGTCGCTGCACAGCGGCTTCCCGATCAGCGTCGTCGATCTCGATCGCGCGCGGCCGCCCTTTCACATCGGCGTCGCGCCGGCGGGGGCGAAGTACGTCTTCAACGCGTCGGGGCAGGAGATCGACCTCGCGGGGCTGCTCTGCGTGAGCGACGCCGACGGTCCGTGCGCCAACGCGGTGCGCGACGCGCAGCGCACGAAGACGCGCGCCGAGACGACGCGCACGCTCAGTGTGGTCTGGGGATGCGCGGGCTTCGAGGAGAGACTGTTCGACGCCGCACGGTGGTATCGCGCGCTTCTCGGCGACGCCCGCGCGGAGACCACGCAGCTGTAGAAGTATGCGTCGCGCTCGAGCCTCCCCCGCGGCGACGCCCGCCTCA
Organism: Gemmatimonadaceae bacterium; assembly: GCA_036392515.1. Classification (GTDB taxonomy): domain Bacteria; phylum Gemmatimonadota; class Gemmatimonadetes; order Gemmatimonadales; family Gemmatimonadaceae; genus JABFXC01. Next base: position 1,534 of record DASVXU010000208.1, read on the forward strand.
TTGCACTGACTCCGCGAGCGAGATAGTATCCGCGAGCAAGCCGCGTCCCACCCCCCCAAAGGGACGCCGGGCAACGCCGCGCCCGCTCATGGCGCGCCTTCGCCGTTTCCCTCATCATCGCGCTCATCACCTTGGCCCCCTCGGACAATCCGGCTGCCGATGTGCGCCCCCCGGTGTTCGACGCCCAGGGGTGGCTCGCCGCGATCGTCAGCTCCTCGGACGACGCCATCGTCGGCAAGCGGCTCGACGGGACGATCGTGAGCTGGAACGAGGCGGCGGAGCGGCTCTTCGGCTATCGCGCCGAGGAGATCATCGGCCGCAACGTGCTCACGCTGATCCCGCCCGAGCGGCACGACGAGGAGCGCTACATCGTCTCGCAGCTCACGGCGGGAAAGCGCGTCGAGCACTTCGAGACGGTGCGCGTCCACAAGTCGGGCCGGCGGCTCGAGGTGTCGCTCAGCGTCTCGCCGATCCGGGACGCCAGCGGCGCGGTCGTCGGCGCGGCGAAGATCGCGCGCGACGCCAACGCGCAGCGGCGGCTGATCGCGGAGGTGGACGCCGCGCGCGTCGCCGCGGAGCGGGCGGCGGCGCACCTCGCCCGGCTGCAGGTGCTGACCGCGATGCTCGCGTCGGCGGCGACGCGCCTCCAGGTCGGCGACGTCGTGATGCGCGAGGGCGTCTCCGCGCTCGGCGCGTACGCCGGCGTCGTCGCCCTCTTCACCGCCGATCGCTCGGAGCTCGAGCTGCTCGCCTCGATCGGATATCCCCCCGCGGCGTGCATGGGGGCGGGGCGGCGCTGGCCCGCCGATGCCGCGATCCCGATGGCGGAAGCCGCGCGCACGGGACAGGCGGTCTTCGTGAGCTCGCCCGAGGAATGGGGCACGCGCTACCTCGGCGGCCACACGCCCACGGGGAGCGAGAGCAAGGCCTGGGCGGCGCTCCCGATCGTGATCGAGGGCACGCCGCAGGGCGCGCTGCTCTGGTCGTACTCCGCGCCGCGCGAGTTCCCCGACGACGAGCGCGAGCTGATGGCGGCGATCGCGCAGCAGTGCACGCAGGCGCTCGAGCGCGCGCGACTTCACGAGTCCGAGCGCGTGGCGCAGGCCGAAGCGGCGCAGGCGGCGCGGCGCGTCATCTTCCTCAGCCGCGCGAGCGCCGCGCTTTCCAGCTCGCTCGACGTCCGCTCGACGCTCGACGCCGTCGCGCAGCTCGCGGTGCCGGAGCTCGCGGACTGGTCGTTCGTGGAGATGCTGGACGAGGAGGGCGTGCCGCGCCCCGCCGCCATCCATCACGCCGACGAGGCGAAGGTGCGCCTCGGCTGGGAGGTCCTCACTCGTTACCCGATCCGCGCCGACTACAAGTTCGGCTCGATGCAGGTCGCGCGGACGGGCAAGTCGGAGCTCGTTCCCGCGATTCCGCAGGAGGTGCTGGATCACGTTGCGCAGGATGCGGCGCATCTCCGCCTGCTGAAGGAGATCGGGTTCCGCTCCTCGATCCAGGTGCCGCTGCGCGCCCGCGGCCGGCTGGTCGGAGTGCTCACCTTCGCGACCGCGGAGAGCAGGCGGACCTACACCGCCGAGGACCTCGCCATGGCCGAGGAGGTCGCGACCCGCGCCTCGGCGGCGCTCGAGAACGCGGAGCTGTACGAGTCCGAGCGCAACGCGCGCGCGGCGGCGGAGGTCGAGGCCGCGCGCGCCGAGGAGGCGAGCCGCGCGAAGAGCGACTTCCTCGCCACGATGAGCCACGAGCTGCGAACCCCGCTCAACGCGGTCGCCGGCTACGTGCAGCTCATCGAGCTCGAGATCGCGGGACCCGTCACGGAGCAGCAGCGCGAGTACCTGACGCGGCTGCGCGCGAGCAGCCAGCACCTGCTCGGCCTGATCAACGACGTGCTCGATCTCTCGAAGATCGACTCCGGCGAGTTCAGCCTCGAGGACGAGGTGACGCCGGCCGCGGAGACGATCGCCGCGGCGATGATGATCGCGCAGCCGCAGGCGTCGTCGCGCGCGCTCGAGCTGCGCGAGGAGGGGAGCGACCACGAGGCGGCGTACATCGGCGATCCGGATCGCACGCGGCAGATCGTCGTCAACCTGCTCTCGAACGCCGTGAAGTTCACCGACGCGGGCGGGCGGATCGCCGTCCGCGCCGGCCGCGCCGACAACGTCGCGCCCGGCGCGCGCGTCAGCGGGCGCGGGCCGTGGACCTTCATCGAGGTGCGCGATACGGGGATCGGGATCGCCCCCGAGCTGCAGGCGGCCGTGTTCGATCCCTTCGTGCAGGCGGAGTCGGGCCGCACACGCACGCGCGGCGGCACCGGACTCGGCCTCGCGATCAGCCGCCGGCTCGCGCGCCTCATGGGCGGCGACGTCACCCTCGAGAGCGCGCCTGGCGAGGGATCGACGTTCACGCTCTGGCTCCCGGCCGCCGGCACCGAGCCGCGGAGCAGCGCCGAGCGGAAGGCGGACGGGCGCGACGAGCAGGGGGTGGCGCGGATGCCGCACGGCCTCACGCCGTTAGGCACCGCCCTCCGCGGCATGCTCGACTCGATCATCGAGACCTGGGAGGCGCGGCTTCGTGCCGACCCCGGCTTCGCGAACGTGAAGCAGCTCAGCTCCGCGCAGGTCGAGGACCACTCCCTCGCCTTCGTCTCCGACCTCGTACAGTCGCTGCTGATCGTGGACCAGACGGGAGGGCTCGACAGCGAGCTCCTGCATCATGGCAGCGACATCCAGCGGCTGATCGCCGAGCGCCATGGCGTGCAGCGCTATCACGTCGGCTTCATCGAGACCCAGGTGGCGCGCGAGTACGAGATACTCGGCGAGGTGCTGGCCCTGCGCATCCAGCGGCTGGCCGGCGCCGACCCCGAGGACGTCACGCTCGCGGTCGGGGTGCTGACACGCCTGCTCATGCACGCGCGGGCGGCGGCGGTGCGCGCCTTCGCCGCGACCGCCGCGGCCGAGAAACGCCCCGCCGGCGCGTGACCATCGCGCGCGCGGCGCATGCCATCGGGATCGCCATGCTCCGCTCCGTCCTGCTCGCGCTCCTCCTCGCCGCTCCCCTCGCCGCGCAGCCCGGCGTCGCGCCGCGCGCGCGCACCGTGTACGTGGACGCCGCCGGCACCATCCGCTGGCGCGACACGAAGGAGGAGGTGCGGCTCTTCGGCGCGAACTACACGCTGCCCTCAGCGTCCGACTATCGCGCCCCCGGCTACCTCGGCCTCGACCGGCACAGGCTCGTGGACGAGGACATGGCGCAGTTCGCGCGCATGGGGTGGGACGCGCTGCGCATCTCCTTCTGGGGTGACTGGGAGAACAGCGACCACGCCGGCAACCTGATCGCCAACGACCACCTCGACCTGGCGGATTACGTGATCGCCCGGGCGCGCGAGCGCGGGATCCACATCCTGCTCTCGCCGATCACGACCTACCAGAGCACCTGGCCGGACGCGTCAGGCGACACGACCCCTCCCGGCTTCGCGAACTACTTCCGGAAGTCCGAGCTCGGCACCAACCGCGACGCGATCGCCGCGCAGACGAACTACATCCGGCAGATCCTCCACCACGTGAACCCGTACACGGGCGTCGCGTGGGAGGACGAGCCCGCGATCCTCTTCATCGAGCCGATCAACGAGCCGGCGCACCATAGCGCCGACGTCGCCGGCTCGGTCGCCTACATCGACTCCCTCGTCGCGGCGGTGCGCTCGACGCGCTCGAAGGCGATCACTTTCCACAATGTCAGCCAGGACTTCGCGATCGCGGAGTCGATCCGCCGCTCGACGGTGCAGGGGGTGACCTTCGGCTGGTACCCGACGGGGCTCAACTCGGGGCACGAGCTGCGCGGCAGCTACCTGCGCACGGTGGACGACTACCCGCCCATGCGCGATCCGCGCATCGCGAAGCTGCCGCGCATCGTCTACGAGTTCGACGCGCCGGACACGCGCACGGGCTACATGTATCCGGCGATGGCGCGTGCGATGCGCTCGGTGGGCGCGCAGTTCGCCGCGATGTTCGCCTACGACATGCTCGGCACCGCGTCGCGCAACCTTGGCTGGCAGACGCACTACCTCAATCTCGTCTACACCCCGCGCAAGGCGATGAGCGCGGTGATCGCCGCGGAGGCGATGCGCCGGCTGCCGAAGGGAAAGTCGTACGGTGCATACCCGGCGAACATGCGCTTCGGCGACTTCCAGGTGAGCGACGTCGAGAACAGCGCCGTGCTCGCCGCCGAGGATGCGTACATGAACGCGGGGGAGACGGAGCTGAAGCCGCCGCGCGTCGAGCGCCTGACGCGCGTCGCGGGATACCAGTCGTCGCCGGTGGTGCACTACGACGGTGAAGGCGTGTACTTCCTCGACCGGGTGCGGGCCGGCGTGTGGCGGCTCGAAGTCTATCCCGATGCGGTGCCGGTGCGAGATCCCTTCGAGATGATGGCGCCGGAGAAGATCGTGACGCGCGCGATCTTCCGCGCGCACGCGATGCGGATCGCGCTCCCCGACCTCGGCGAGACCTTCAGCGTGCGCCAGCTCGCGCCCGACCAGACGCGTCCCGCCGAGGACGAGCGCGCGGTGGACGGTGCGATCACGGTGCGGCCCGGTGTGTACGTCCTGTCGCGTGGGGGCGCCGCGGCGCGCGTTGCGCTTCCCGCGACGATCGGCGCGCTGCGGATGGACGAGTACCACGCGCCACCGCGCGACACGGTCCCCCTCACCGTGATCCCGCTCGCCGCGACCGAGTTCGATCGCGGCGCGGTGATCGACATCGGCGCGCGCGTCGTCGACACCGTGGCGCCGGATTCGGTCGTGCTGTCGATCCGCCGGCTGGATCAGGGGTGGTTCCGGCGCTTCCCGATGCGCGCCGTGAGCGCGTACGCGTACCGCGCGTCGGTCCCCGCGGACACGATCGGGCTCGGTCCCTTCGAGTACGCGATCACCGTCGTGCGGGGCGGCTCGGCGCTCACCTTTCCCGACCGTGCGCGCGAGCGTCCCGGCGACTGGAACTTCCAGGCGCGCGAGCTCTGGCGCGCGGCGGTCGTCGCGCCCGCCACCCCGCTGCGCCTCTTCGACGCGGGCACCGACGCGCGCTCGCTCTCCTTCTCGCGCATCGGCGACGGGTATCGCGAGGGGATCTATCGCGTCCTGACCTCCACGGCTGACGGCGCGCCGGTCCTGCAGCTCGGTCTGCCGAGCGTCGACGGAAGGAGCCCCGCCGACTACACGACGTCGCTCGTGATCGAGGATCGTATCGCGGCGCGCGGAGCGGCGATCGATCGGGCGAGCCGGCTGCGCGTCAGGCTGCGCGGTACGAACGGAGGCGACGTCGTTCATCTCACCCTCGTCGAGCGCGACGGGACGAGCTGGGGGACGGAGCTGCGCGCCGACACGGCGTGGCGCGAGCTGACGGTCGCGCTCGCCGAGCTGAAGCCGACGCGCTCCGTGAAGCTCCCCGAGGGCTACCCGGGTGAATGGAACTACTGGCTCTCCGCGCCATCGGGACGCGGAGGCGCCGGCGACGTGATCCACGTCCACGAGGTCGAGCGGCTGCAGCTCTCGCTGCGCCCCGCGGGAACGGTGAATCCGCGTGTCGAGATCGAGTGGGTGCGACTCGAGTTCGAGTGAAGCTGGGAGTTGGAATGAAACGTGGGACGGGGGAGCGAGGGTGGGGCTTGGCCGACTTCCGACGTGGTTGTCCTGCCTCCCACGTTCCACGTCGTCCCCGAATCCCCAACTCGCTCCGGCGTCCCACGTTCACTCCCACGTCCGGAAAAATGATAGCAGCACTGCATCCGCCCGCCCCCGCGCCAGAGGGATTCCCTCTTATTGACGCCTCATGTGGCGGTAGTTAGCGTCGTTCGCCTGGTGATGAATCGGCAAGAAAATCGGCTTTTCCCCCTGGAGGGATGATGCGGCTGAAATGGTTCGTCGGTGCGGTGCTCCCGCTGTTCGCGAGCAGCGTCGCGCTCGCGCAGACGGGAATGATCGCGGGAACGGTCACCTCCGCGGAGGGCGGCCAGCCGGTGGTGAGTGCGAACGTGGTCGTCATCGGTGCCCGGGCCGGAGCGCTCACGCGCGACGACGGGCGCTACACGATCGCGGTGGCGCCGGGAACGTACACTCTGCGCGTGACGCGCATCGGCTACGCCCCCGACACGGTCGGGGGCGTCGTCGTTACGGCGGGCGGGACGACGACTGTCGACGTTCACCTCAAGGTCGCGGCGCTGGTGCTCGGCGAGGTCGTGTCGATCGGCTACGGGACGCAGCAGGTCAAGGACGTGACCGGCTCGATCTCGACCGCGACGACGAAGGACTTCAACACCGGGCGCGTCGTCTCGCCCGAAGAGCTCATTCGCGGCAAGATCCCCGGCGTGCAGGTCGTCGACCAGAACGAGCCGGGACAGGGGATCGCGATCCGGATCCGCGGCGGGACCTCGGTCACGGCGAGCAACGATCCCCTCTACGTGATCGACGGTGTTCCGCTCGAGGTCGGCGGGGGCGCATCGGCGGGGCGCAATCCGCTGAACTTCCTCAACCCGAACGACATCGAGTCGGTGACGGTCCTGAAGGATGCCTCCTCGACGGCGATCTATGGGTCGCGCTCCGCGAACGGCGTCGTGATGATCACCACGAAGAGCGGTCGCACCGGTCCGCAGCTCAGCTACACGGTTACGAGCTCCACCTCGAAGGTCACCGGCGGCCCCGACATGGTCAGCGCCGCCGAGTTCCGCGCCGCGGTGGCGAAGTACGCGCCGTATCGCTCCGCGATGCTCGGCAACGCGAACACCGACTGGCTCGGCGCGATCGAGCAGGACGCGCACGGAACGGAGCACAACGTCGGCCTGGCCGGCCACCGGCAGGACATGAGCTACCGGCTCAGCCTCAACTACCTCGACCAGACCGGCGTGCTGCAGGGCACGGCGACGCAGCGGAGCGGGGTCGCGCTGAACTACAACGACCGGCTCTACAACAGCCTGAACCTCCGCGTCAACCTCAAGGGCTCCCGGACGAAGGACATCTTCACCCCGGGTGGAGTGCTCGGCAACGCGGTCGCGTATCCGTCGACGCAGCCGATCTTCACGAACACGGGGGCCTACAACGAGTTCCGCGGCGCGGGCGGCATGGCGATCACCGGCGTGCCGAACAACCCCGTCGCGATCCTGGCCCAGGTCCAGGACGTGGGCACCACGCTGCGCAGCCTCGGCAACGTCGAGGGTGAATACGCGGTCCCCTTCCTGACGGGGCTGACGGCGACCGTGCGCGGCGGCTACGACGTCGTGCGCGCCGATCGCACCACCTTCACGCCGACGACGGTCTACTCGCAGCTGACCTCGAGCAATCCCGGGAACATCTACCGCAACATCCCCGAGCAGCAGAAGACGGTGCTCGACGCCTTCGCGCGGTACGAGCGGGAGATCGCCCAGCTCTCGAGCCGGGTGGACGTCACCGGCGGCGTCTCCACGGAGCGCTTCCGCGGCGACTACCCGTCGATGTACGTCGACAGCCTGAGCACGAACCTGCTCGGCCTGAACGGCATCGCCTCCTCGCGCCGGCAGCTGAGCTCCTTCTACAACGTGGACGAGGCGCGGCTCAACTCCGGCTTCGGCCGCGCGAACTGGAGCCTGCTCGACCGCTACCTCTTCACGGCGACGGTCCGGCGCGACGGTTCCTCGCGCTTCGCGTTAGGCAGGCAGTACGCCACCTTCCCCTCGGCGGCGTTCGCCTGGCGCATCAGCGAGGAGCCGTTCTTCAAGGGGCGGACCCCGCTGTCCGACCTCAAGTTCCGACTCGCCTGGGGAAAGAACGGCAATCAGTCGGTGGGCAACTACCTCGCGTACCTGCGCTACACCTTCGGGCAGTCCACGGCCCAGGCGCAGCTCGGAAACCAGTTCGTTCCGACCATCCGTCCGGAGCCGTCCGACCCCAACCTCCACTGGGAAACGTCGACGCAGACCAACGTCGGCTTCGACTACGGGCTGTGGGGCGACCGTCTCAAGGGGACGATCGACTACTACACCAAGCGGACGAGCGACGTGCTCTTCGACGTGCCCTCGCCGGCCGGCGCCGGTCTCTCGAACCACGTCGTGACGAACATCGGCAGCGTCCAGAACCGCGGCCTCGAGTTCGCGCTCAACGCGATGATCCACGACGGCGGGAAGAACGGCTTCAGCTGGTACACGAACACCAATGCCTCGACCAACCGCAACAAGCTGCTGACGACGGGACGCCCTGGCGTGACGCAGCTGCTCACGGGCGGGATCGCCGGCGGCGTCGGCACCAACATCCAGGTGCTGCAGGCGGGCTACCCGCTCCGCTCCTTCCTCGTCTTTCACCAGATCGGTGACACGGCCGGCGTGCCGATCTACGAGGACATCAACAAGGACGGCGTGATCAACGGGCAGGACCTGCGCCCGTTCCACAACCCGGCGCCGAAGTGGATCCTCGGCCACACGTCGAACTTCACCTGGATGGGCTTCGACGCGAGCGCGACGCTCCGCGCCTATCTCGGCAACTACGTGTACAACAACGTCGCGTCGAACCTCGGCTACTACAACATCCTCACGCTCGCCAACGCGCCGACGAACCTCAACCGCTCGGTGCTGAAGACGGGCTTCATCCAGCCGCAGTACCAGTCCGACGTCTACGTCGAGGACGCGTCCTTCCTCCGGATGGACAACCTGACGTTAGGCTACACGTTCGGCGACCTGCCGCTGTTCGGCGGGCGCATCCGCGAGATCAAGGGCACGCGAGTCTTCGGGACGATCCAGAACGTCTTCACGAAGACCAGGTACACCGGAGTCGATCCGACGGCGGGGCTGAACGGCATCGACAACAACATCTATCCTCGCTCGCGGACGTTCGTCGCGGGCCTGTCGCTCGGCTTCTGAGAAGGGAGAGAGATAAATGCGCAGAACCATGACACGGCTCGCGACCGCGGGCGTCCTCCTCGCCGCGTTCGCGGCGTGCGGGGACCTCACGGTACAGCCGAAGAGCCAGATCACGGGCGCGAACGTCTTCAGCGACCCGTCGTCGTACAAGTCCTTCCTCGCGAAGCTGTACGGCGGGCTCGTGCTCACCGGACAGAGCGGCCCCGCCGGCAACGGCGACGTCGCCGGAATCGACGAGGGATTCTCGCAGTACGTCCGCGGCTACTGGCAGCTCCAGGAGCTGCCGACCGACGAGGCGATCATCGGCTGGGGCGACGTCGGTCTCCCCGAGCTGAACACGATGACCTGGTCGGCTTCGAACCCGTTCGTCAACGCGATGTACTCGCGCATCTACTACCAGGTCGCTCTCGTCAACCAGTTTCTCCGCGAGACGACCCCGGCGAAGCTGAGCGAGCGCGGCGCGAGCGCGCAGCTGCAGACCGAGGTCGCCGGCTACCGCAACGAAGCGCGCTTCCTCCGCGCGCTCAGCTACTGGCACGCGGTGGACCTCTTCGGAAACGTCCCGCTCGTGGACGAGAACTTCCCGGTCTCCGCGCTCCCGCAGCAGAAGACGCGGACCGAGGTGTTCAACTACGTGGAGTCGGAGCTGAAGGCGATCCGTCCCTCGCTCCCGCCGCGCAGCACCGGCGACTACTATGCGCGCGCGAGCCAGGCGGCGGTGGACATGCTGCTCGCGAAGCTCTACCTCAACGCGCAGGTCTACACCGGTACGGCGCGCTGGTCGGACGCGCGCACGGCGGCGGAGGCGGTGATCGCCTCCGGCGCGACGCTCGATCCGGTGTACCAGCACCTCTTCGACGCGGACAACAACACCTCGCCGGAGATGATCTTCACCGTTCCGCAGGACGGTCAGCGCACGCAGACCTGGGGCGGGATGACGTACCTCGTCCACGCCGGCATCGGCGGCAGCATGAACCCGGCGGCGTTCGGCGTGAACGGCGGATGGTGGGGACTGCGCACGCGTCCGAACCTCCCCGACCGCTACGCGGCCGAACCAGCCGGTGACAAGCGCGCCGCGATCCTCTACACCCCGGGGCAGTCGAAGACCGTCGGCAGCGTCGGCGACTTCAGCCAGGGGTACGGTTACCCGAAGTACCGCAACATCTATCAGGACGGATCGCGCGGCTCGAACCTCGACTTCCCCGACACCGACTTCCCGATGTGGCGTCTGGCCGACGCGTATCTCATCTACGCGGAAGCAGTCGTGCGCGGCGGCGGCGGATCGGTAACCACCGCGCTCGGCTACGTGAACGCGCTCCGTCAGCGCGCCTACGGCAGCGCGGCGGGTAACGTCACCGCCACGGATCTCACTCTCCCGTTCATCCTCGACGAGCGCTCGCGTGAGCTCGCGTGGGAAGGGCACCGCCGTCAGGACCTGATCCGCTTCGGGCAGTTCTCCGACGTGGGGATCTGGCAGTGGAAGGGCGGGGTGCAGGCCGGCAAGACGATGCCGAAGTATCTGGATCTCTACCCGATCCCGAGCAACGAGCTGGCCGCGAATCCCACGATCAAGCAGAACCCGGGCTACTGATCACCGACATAGGGCCGCGGCTCCGCCGAACATCCGGCGGAGCCGCGCGCCGTTTTCCGCACCCGCAGAATCCCATACGATGTCACGAATGACCGGCAGACTCGGCGCACTCCTGCTCGTCGGCACGCTGACCGCCTGCGGCGGAAAGCAGGCCACCGCACCGATCGGTAAGCCCTACGTCCCCCCGACTCGCCCCACCCTCGACCCCACCTACCGCGCCAGCGGTCACGCCGCCGCGGGCGACGTCTTCGTCCACCTCTTCGAGTGGCGCTGGGCCGACATCGCCAGCGAGTGCGAGAACGTCCTCGGCCCCGCCGGCTTCAAGGGGGTGCAGGTCTCGCCCCCCCAGGAGCACAGCATCACGCCGAGCCACGACTGGAGCGAGCGCTATCAGCCGGTGAGCTACAGCATCGCACGCAGCCGCTCGGGCACCGGCGCCGAGTTCGCCGACATGGTGACGCGCTGCAAGGCGGTGGGCGTGGACATCTACGTCGACGCGGTCATCAACCACATGACCAACTTCCCGAGCCCGGGCACTGGGAGCAACGGGACCGCGTACACGAAGTACAACTATCCCGGTCTCTACACGGAAGCGGACTTCCATCTTCCCCCGTGCGGCGTCAACAACTACGCGAACGCGGCGGAGGTGCAGGACTGCGAGCTGTTCGGCCTCCCCGACCTGAACACGGGGCTCGAGTCGGTGCGCAGGAAGATCGCCGGCTATCTCGTCATGCTCGCGCGGCTCGGCGTCGCCGGCTTCCGCATCGACGCGGCGAAGCACATCCAGCAGGTGGAGCTCGACCGCATCCTCACCATCGTCGACTCGACGATGGCCGCGGAGGGTAAGCCGCGTCCCTACTGGTTCCTCGAGGTCTCGGCGGGCTTCGGTGAGGCGCTCTCGCCGCACGACTACTTCGGCGAGGCGTACGCGTCGGGCGGAGCGTCGGACATCACGGAGTTCATCTTCGTCGGCGTCGGCGACAAGTTCCGCCAGGTGAACGGGCAGCACATCTCGCAGCTGAACCCTGACGGTTCCCCAGGAAACCAGTTCTCCCCCTCCGCATGGGGACTGATGCCCTCCGACAAGGCGGTGGTCTTCCTGCAGAACCACGACACGCAGCACAACGGCGGGATCAGCTACCGCGACGGCCAGACCTTCCGCCTCGCGAACGTGTGGATGCTCGCGCAGCCGTACGGCTACCCGTCGGTCCTCTCGAGCTACGCCTTCTCCTATCCGGGGCAGAACTCGATGGGCCCGCCGTCGGACGCGAACGGCTGGACGCTTCCCGTCACCTGCGCCTCGAGCCTCGAGACGGCGACGGTCGGACAATGGGTGTGCGAGCACCGCGATCCGTACATCCGCAACATGGTCGCCTTCCGCAAGTACGTCACGGGCGCCGACGTGAACCACTGGTGGGACGACGGCTCCAACGCGATCGCCTTCTCGCGTGGCGACCGCGGCTTCGTCGCGATCAACCGTGAGACCTCCGCCGTGACGGCGACGGTCGCGACCGGCCTCCCGGCGGGCACCTACTGCGACCTTCTCACCGGCGGCAAGACCGGCGCGGGCTGCGCCGGCACGACGGTGGTGGTCGACGCCAGCGGCTCGATCGCGCTGACGTTAGGCGCCAACTCGGCGATCGCGATCGACGGGGCGGGGAAGCTGTAGCTCCTCTTGCCCTGGCAACAGCTTTCAAAACACGAAGGTCACGAAGATTCACGAAGGCGGCTTGAGCCAACATCTTCGTGCTCCTTCGTGACCTTCGTGTTTCAATCAAGAGAGCAACAGCCGGCTCGTTGCGATGAGGAGCTCTCGCCAATCGGAGCGATCCGATGCCACACCCGACGAACCACGAACCGCGTTACCGCCGCAGCTCGAACAGATAGCCGCTCTTCGCGGGCAATACGCCAAGCGGGATCCAGCGCGCCACCGCTCCATCGCTCGCGACCCGCACCGTTGCGCCGTCACTCCCGCCGAGCAGCGAGACCGCCCGCCACCGCCCCGCCGGGAGCGCTCCGGAATCCGCCGAGATCCTGACTCCCCGCGCCGCGGTCGCGCCCAGGTTGGCCACCACGATCACCACCCGATTCCCCTCGCGCCGCGCATACGCGGCCACCGACGAGTCGCTCGTCGCCAGCGGGATCAGGCGGCCGCTGCCTAACGCGACGTTCGCCGCGCGCAGGTGGATCAGCCGCCGGTGCCAGTTCAACAGCGAGCCCGGGTCGCGCTCCTGCGCCCCCGCCGTCACCGCCATGGAGTCCGGCTGCAGCGGCTCCCACGGCGTCGCCGTCGTGAAGCCGCCGTGCGCGGCGCGCGTCCACTGCATCGGAGTGCGGATCCGCGGGTCCGGCTTCGCGCCCGTCATCCCGATCTCCTCTCCGTAGTACACGAAGGGCAGCCCCGGCATCGTCAGCATGATCAGCGAGGCGACCTTTGCCTTCGCGACGTCGCCGCCGAGCTCCGTCATCGTGCGCGGCTGGTCGTGGTTGCGCAGGAAGGGCGACCACCGCTGCGCCGGCACCTTCTCCTGCAGCCGCAGCACGGGGCCGAGCAGGCTCCTCGCCGAGCCGGAGCGCACCGCGCCGATGATGCTGTCCGCGACCTCGAAGGCGAAGTACGAGTCGAGCTGGTCCGGGTAGTAGCCGAGCAGCGTGTCCCCCGTCGCGCTCACCTCGCCGACGGTGTACGACTCCGGGCGCAGCGTGCGCACGTACTCCCCGTACTCGTGCAGCACCGCGTGAGTCTTCGCGCTGTGCGCGATCCGACCCGGCTCCTCGACCAGATACGGCACCGCATCGAGCCGGAATCCGTCCACGCCCATCGAGTCCAGCCAGAAGCGCGCGATCTTCTTCGCCTCCTCGCGCACCGCGGGTGTCTCGTAATTCAGGTCGGGCATCCCGCTCCAGAAGAAGCCGTAGTACCACTCGTCGCGCAGCCGCGACTTGTGCCAGTTGCTCTGCCCCCACGGGTTCAGCTCCGTCGGCTTCGGGGAGGCGAAGCGATACCAGCTCCGGTACGGTGACGTCGTGTCGCGCAGCGCCGCCTGGAACCAGGGACTCCTGTCGGAGGTGTGGTTCAGCACCATGTCGACCAGCACCCGGATCCCGCGCCGGTGCGCCGCGGCGACCATCGCCCGGAAGTCGTCGTTCGTCCCGAAGTCGTGCTGGACCTTGTAGTAATCCACCACGTCGTAGCCGTGATAGCTCCCCGCCGCCGCGACCGGCATCAGCCAGATGCACCGCGCGCCGAGCGAGCGCGTGCTCCGCGGGTTGCCGTCGTTGATGTAGTCGAGCTTCGAGGTCAGCCCCTTCAGGTCACCGACGCCGTCCCCGTCGCTGTCCATGAAGGAGCGGACGAACACCTCGTAGCAGGTCGCGCCGCGCGTCCACGCGGGAAGTGAGTCGCGTCGTGAGGCCTGCGCGTCGAGCGATCCGCCGGCGAGCAGTGTGACCGCGGCCACCACGCCCGCCAGCGGCCGGCGACGCACGAGCGATCGCGGCGGCATGAGCCCTGCCGAACTGGGAGCGCGCATCGCGGCGCGCGAACCACGAGAGGAGTGTGTCATGACGGTCAAAGGATACGACGTCGGTGTGCTGCTGAAGAAGACGTGGAGCGAGATCGGCAAGGACCGCGTGCCGGTCTACGCCGCGCAGATGGCGTACAACTTCTTCTTCTCCCTCTTCCCGCTGCTGCTCTTCTTCGCCGCGCTGCTCGGCATGATCGCCGACAAGCAGCAGGTGATGGGATGGTTCAGCGGCCCGGCGATGTCCGCGCTGCCGAGCGCGGTCGGCGAGCTGCTGCGGCAGACCATCGCCGCCGTGATCTTCGCGAAGGGCACCCCCGGCCTCCTGTCGTTCGGTCTCCTCACCGCCGCCTGGTCCGGCTCCGCCATCTTCGGCTCCTTCCGCGACGCGCTCAACGCCGCGTACGAGGTGACGGAGCGCCGACCCTGGTGGAAGCGCTACCTCATGCAGCTCGGCGCGCTCCTCGTCGCCGGCATCGTCGTCGTCGCCGCCACCGTCATCCTGCTCAATGGCGAGGGAATCGTCCAGTGGATCGGCGACCGCGTCGGGCTCGGCGGCGCGATGGTGAAGCTCTGGACGATCCTCCAGTTCCCGATCGCCGTCGGCGCGCTCGTCCTCCTTCTCTGGCTGCTCTACCTCTACCTGCCGAACTGCAGGCACCAGGGAAAGAAGTACGTGCTCGTCGGCGCGATCGTCGCGACGGTGCTCTGGCTGGCGGCGACGATGCTCTTCCGGCTCTACGTCCAGAAGTTCCACGCGATGAACCCCGCCTACGGCGCGGTCGGCGCGATCATGGTGCTGCTGACGTGGATGTACTACTCCTCCTTCGTCCTCCTCGCGGCGGGGGAGCTGAGCGCCGAGCTGCAGGCGGGGACGGGGCGCGTCACCGCACGCGACACGGCGAAGGAGCGCGTCGCGCAGCCCGCCAGGGCGCGTGACGAGCGCGCCTCGCGTGCGCCGGCGCCGCGCTTCGCGGCCGAGCGGCAGGCGCACTCCACGAGCGACACCCGCGTCGAGCGTGTGGCGCCCCTCGCCTCCATGGACGGCGCCCGCCGCGCCGGCATCGTCCGCCTGCTCGGCGAGCTCGTTCGCGACGGCGCGACGCTCGTGAAGCGCGAGCTGGCGATGGCGCGCGCCGAGGTCGGCGCGATCGTGCGCGGGATCTCGCGCGGAACGGCGATGGTCGCGACCGGCGGCGTGCTCGCGCTCCTCGGCGCGCTGTCCACCATCGCCGGGGTCATCCTGCTGGTCGGTGACCAGTGGCTCCCCCGCGACCGCTACTGGCTCGCCGCGGTGATCGTGATGCTCCTCGCGCTCCCCGGCGCGGTGATCTTCGCGCGCCACGGGCTCGCGCTCCTCTCGCCGGCGCGGCTCGCGCCCCGGGGGACGATGGCGTCGATCAAGGCCGACCGCGACATGCTCGCGCGGCACCGCGACCAGCTCCGCCGCCGCGGCTGACGGCACGCTGACTCCGCCGCCGCCCGCCTGACAGAATCCTGCCCTCGTCCTTGCGAGGGTGCGCATGCAGGTGTATCATCGCGCGCGATCATAGTCCGCGATCGTTCGCCCCGGCCTCGTATCTCCCCGACCGGCCCGCCCGCCCGCCCGTCCGCGGCGCCGGGATCCATCGCCCGGTATTCCCTCTCGAACCTCGGAGCGCCTGAGGATGATTCCATGACGCGTTTTCTTCGTCCGCGCCACCTCGTCGTCGCATGTCTGCTGTCACCGCTGGCCGTCGCGGCGCAGAGTCCGGCGACGACGATCTCAGGGCGCGTCACGGACGCGGCGGCCGGCGCCGGGATCCCCAGCGTGCAGGTCACGGTCGTCGGAACGAACGTGGGCGCGGTGACCAACGATCAGGGTCGCTACGTCATCCGTGGCGCACCGGCGGGGACGCTCTCGCTGCGCGCCATCCGGATCGGCTACGGGGAGACGGTGCAGTCGGTGACGGTGGCGGCGGGTCAGGCCGCGGTCGCCGACTTCACCATGCGCGCCGCGCCGGTGAACCTCTCCCCGGTCGTGACCACGGCCGCTGGCGTCACGACCCGACGCGAGGAAGTCGGGCATACCGACTACAGCGTCGACGCCGCGAAGACCGTCGAGACCTCGCCCGTCGCGAACATGACGGATCTGCTCACCGCGCGCGCCCCGAGCGTGCAGGTGCTGAACTCGACGACGACGGGGGGCGGGGCGCGCGTCCGCATCCGCGGCACGAGCTCGCTCTCGCTCAACAACGAGCCGATCTACATCATCGACGGCGTTCGCATGACGAGCAACGTCAGCTCGATCGACGCGAACATCTTCACCGGCGGCACGGCGCCGTCTCGGGTCGGAGATCTGAATCCCGAGGAGATCGAGACGATCGAGGTCGTCCCCGGACCGTCGGCGTCGACGCTCTACGGCACCGATGCCGCGAACGGCGTCATCGTGATCACCACCAAGCGCGGACGTGCGGGGCGGACCCGGTTCAACACGTACGTCGAACATGGGCTCATCGAGGACCTGCACCAGTACCCGACGGCCTACTCGATCGCGAAGAACGGTACGACGGCGCGTGCCACGCGCCTCTGCACGCTGCCCGACGTCGCCGCCGGCACCTGCGCGGCCGATTCGCTGTTCTCCTTCAACCTCTTCGACGACAAGTCCACCACGCCGCTCGGGACCGGCGAACGCGCGCAGTACGGTCTCCAGATCCGCGGCGGCACCGAAGCGGTGCGTTACTTCACCTCCGGCGAATACGAGCAGGAGACGGGAATCCAGAAGATCCCCGACTTCGACCTCACGCGTGCCCGCACCACCGGGATCAAGCTCCTGGATGCATGGCGTCATCCGAGCCAGCTCCAGCGCGCGAGCCTCCGCGCCAACGTCGACGCCGCGCTCTCGCCCAAGGCCGACATCTCGGTGAACAGCAGCTTCCTCCGCTCCACGCTGCTCATCCCACAATCGGACAACAACGCGGCGGGTCTCTTCTCGAATGCGCTCGGAGGCCCCGGGTACAGCGACGCCGTCTCCGGCGGGATCCCGCTTCACGGGTATCGCGCCTTCACACCGCTCGAGATGTTCCAGGCCGAGACCTACCAGTACATCAATCGGTTCCTCGGCAGCGTGACGGGCAACTACCGTCCCCTGACCTGGCTGTCCGGGACCGCGGTGCTCGGCGCCGACGTCACCAACCGCAACGACACGCAGCTCTGCCGCCGCGCCACCTGCGCGAACAGCGGCACGCGGCGGCAGGGGTTCAAGACGGACAACCGCGCCTGGTTCTACACCTACACGGCCAACGGGTCGGCGACCGGCTCCTTCCAGCCGACGACGAAGCTCGGGAGCAAGACGACGGTGGGCGTCCAGTACGTGAACCGGATCCTCAACGGGAACGAGACCTTCGGGTCGAATCTCCCCGTCGGCTCGACGGCGGTCGGGGCCGCGGCGGTGCAGTCGGCGGGTGAGTTCACGACCATCAGCCGCACCCTCGGCGCGTTCATCGAGGAGGCGCTCTCGTGGGAGGATCGCATCTATCTCACCGGCGCGATCCGCACCGACCAGAACAGCGCCTTCGGCACGAACTTCCAGCACGTCTACTACCCGAAGGTGAACGGCGCGTGGGTGATCTCGCGCGAGCACTTCTTCCCGGCGATTCCGGGGGTCACCTCGCTGCGCCTCCGCGCCGCGGTCGGGGCCTCGGGGCAGCAGCCCGGCCCGAACGACGCCCTGCAGTACTACGCCGCGAACATCTTCAGCGTCGACCAGGTTGACCAGCCGTCGGTGCAGCTCTCGACGCTCGGCAACCCGAACCTCCGTCCCGAGCGCGCGACCGAAGCGGAGGGCGGGCTCGAGCTGCATCTGCTCGAGGATCGCGTCTCGTACGAGGGTACCTACTTCAACAAGCTCTCGCGCGACGCGCTCATCGCACAGGTGATCCCGGGCTCCCTCGGCACCGGCGCGACGACGCAGTTCGCGAATCTCGGCGCGGTGAAGAACCTCGGCTTCGAGCACATCCTCCGCGCCGCTGTCTTCGACCGGCCCTACCTCCGCTGGGACCTGACGGCGACGTACAACACGCTGACGAACAGGATCGTCAGCCTCGGGCCCGTGCCCTTCCCGCCGGGCGGCATCATCCAGCAGCGGGTGGGCTATCCGCTGAACTCGTACTGGGGGCAGAAGATCCTCAGCTACCGGGACGCGAACGGCGACGGGATCATCAGCCCGAGCGAAGTCGTCGTCGACCCGAAGACGACCTACATCGGGTCGTCGCAGCCGCGCTACGAGAGCGTGCTCGATAACAGCTTCGAGGTGCTCTCGCACATGCTGCGCATCAACACGGTGCTCGACTTCAAGGGCGGCTTCGTGGTTCGCAACGGCACGGAGCGCATCCGCTGCCAGAACCGCGTCAACTGCACCGGGGTCGCGAACCCGAAGGCCAGCCTCTTCGAGCAGGCGCGCGCGGTCGCGCTCATCAACGACCCGGCGCGCACCTCGGCGGGCTACAACGAGAAGGTGCACTTCACGCGGCTTCGCGAGCTCTCGTTCACCTTCCTGCCGAAGCAGGAGTGGACGCAGCGCTTCCTCCGGTCGGACAATACCAGCCTGACGCTCGGCATTCGGAACGTGCACATCTGGACCAACTACACCGGTATCGACCCGGAGAGCAACTACGGTCAGGACGACGTGCAGAACGACTTCCAGACGCTGCCTCCGCCGACGTACTTCACCCTTCGCCTCAACCTCGGGTTCTGATGCAGCGATCCATGATCTCGCGAACGAGCGGCGTCCGCGTTCGCCTCGCCCTGCCGTGCATCGCCGCGTTCACCATCGCCCTCGCCGGCGGCTGTGAGAAGGTCACGGCCCCGCTCCTCAAGGCGACCGATCCCGACATCATCAACCCGGCCGATCTCGCCTCACCGGACGGCGCCGAGGCGCTGCGCATCGGGGCACTCGGTCGCCTGACCCAGATGACCACGGGCGTCGATCCCGTGACGGGGAACGAGGGAGTATTCCTGCTCGGCGGCCTTCTCGCGGACGAGTGGCGCTCGGGCGACACCTTCCAGCAACGCAACGAGACCGATCAGCGCAACATCGATTCGACGAACAGCTTCATGAACTCTGCGTGGCGCACCGTCGGCCGCGCGCGGGTGTCCGCTCTGCAGGCGCTCGGTGCCCTCCGTCAGTACAAGCCGGCGCCGAAAGACTATCAGGGCCAGATGTGGTTCGTCGTCGGCTTCGCGGAGAACCAGGCCGCGGAGGCGTTCTGCAGCGGCATCCCGTTCAGCAACGGGGCGGGCGCCACGCCCGTCTACGGTGATCCGCTGACGACCGACCAGGCGTTCACGCAGGCCGCCGCCTCCTTCGATTCCGCGCTCGCCAACGCGCCGGACACGCTGCGCTTCCGCTACGCCGCGATGGTCGGAAAGGGGCGCGCCCTGCTCAACCTCGGCCGCTACGCCGATGCCGCGGCCGCGGTCGCTACCGTGCCGGCCAGCTTCACGTATACTGTCACGCATTCCCTCACGACGTCGGACAACGCGAACTGGGCGTTGAACAACAACATCAAGCGCTACGTCGTCGCCAACCTCGACGGAGGGACGGGTCTCAACTTCGTCGCTGCCGCCGATCCGCGGCTTCCGACGCAGAGCGGCGGCAACACCTTCGAGGGGAAGCCCGGCTTCGTCGCGCAGCTCAAGTTCGCGCGGAGCAGCCCGACGGTGATCGTCAGTGGCACCGAGGCGAAGCTCATCATCGCCGAAGCGCAGCTCGCCGCGACGCCCACCGACACGACGACCTGGCTGCGAACGCTGAACACACTTCGCTCCGGCGCGGGGCTCGCACCGCTGACGGATCCCGGAACCGCGGCCGGCCGCGTGGATCTCCTCTTCCGCGAGCGGGCGTTCTGGATGTGGGGAACGGGCCATCGTCAGGGCGACCTGCGGCGTCTGATCCGACAGTACCAGCGCGCGCCCGATTCGGTCTTCCCGACCGGTGCGTTCCCGAAGGGAGGCAACTACGGCACCGACGTCGCGCTCCCGATCCCGACCTCGGAGCGCAACAATCCGAAGTACACGAGCGCCTGCGTCAAGAGTCAGGCGTAGTCGACTGAAGCACGCGCGAGGCAGGGAGCTCTTCTCCCTGCCTCGCGCTGTTTTCTCCCCGCGCCGCGGACGCAGGAATCTCATTCATCGCCCACCGATGCACGCTGTACGCTTCGTGTCTTCGCTTCGCTCGCTCCCCGTCGTCGCGAGCCTTCTCCTCGCCGCTCCGCTCCTCGCCCAGGGTCGCGACGTCGACCTGCTGATCACCGGCGGAACGCTCGTCGACGGAACCGGCGCGCCGGCGCGCCGCGCGGACGTCGGCATCGCGAACGATCGCATCGTCTTCGTCGGCGATGCGACGCGGGAGAAGCTGCGCGGGCGCCGACACATCGACGCGACCGGCTCGATCGTCGCGCCGGGCTTCATCGATCCGCACACCCACACGCTCGCCGATCTCGGCAGCGACAGCGGTCGCGCCAACCTCGCGTACCTGATGCAGGGTGTCACGACCGTCGTCACCAACAACGACGGAGGAGGGACGCTCGACATCGGCGCGACGCTCGACCACTGGGCGAGCAGCGGGATCGGCACGAACGCGGCGCTCTACGTCGGCGAGGGGTCGGTGCGGGCCGCGGTGCTCGGCATGTCGGCCGCGACGCCGACCGCCGCGCAGCTCGATTCGATGCGCGCGATCGTGCGCCGGGGGATGCGCGACGGGGCGCTCGGACTGTCCACGGGACTCTACTACGCGCCGGGCAGCTACGCGTCCACCGAGGAGATCATCGCCCTCGCGCGCGTCGCCGCGGAGCAGGGCGGGATCTACGACTCGCACCTCCGTGACGAAGGCTCCTACACGATCGGGCTGCTCGGCGCGGTACGCGAGGCGCTGCGCATCGGACAGGAGGCGGGGATCCCCGTGCACATCGCGCACATCAAGGCGCTCGGCACCGACGTCTGGGGACGGAGCGACTCGGTGGTCGCGCTCATCGAGCGCGCGCGCGCCTCCGGGCTCGAGGTCACCGCCGACCAGTATCCCTATCTCGCCTCCGGCACGAGCCTGTCGGCGGCGCTGCTCCCGCGCTGGGCCGAAGCGGGGGGAACGGACTCCCTGCGCATGCGTGTCGCCGACGGCGCGACGCGCGCGCGCCTCGTCGCCGACATGGACGCCAATCTCCGCAGGCGCGGCGGCGCGGCGTCGCTGCTCATCACGAGCGCGCGCGATCGCACGCTCGTCGGGAAGACGCTCGCCGACGTCGCGGCCGCGCGGGGCGCCGCGCCGGTGGAGACGGCGCTCGACATCATCCTCGCCGGCGGGGCGGGGCTCGCCTCGTTCAACATGCAGGAGTCGGACGTCGACCGCTTCATGACGCAGCCGTTCGTGATGACCGGATCCGACGGATCCACGGGCCACCCGCGAAAGTACGGGACCTTCCCTCGCAAGATCCGGCACTACGTATACGACACCGGGCTGCTCACGCTCCCACAGGCGATTCATGCGTCGAGCGCGCTCGCCGCGAGCGCGCTCCGGCTCCGCGACCGCGGCGTCGTCGCGCCGGGAAAGTTCGCCGACGTGATCGTCTTCGACCCCGCGACCTACCGTGACCGCGCGACGTACGAACAGCCGGAGCTGCTCGCGACTGGCGTGCGCTACGTGCTGGTGAACGGCCGGGTCGCGGTCGACCGTGGCCGCTTCACGGGCGTCCTCGCCGGACGTCCGCTGCGCCGCACCGGGAGCGACGATGGCACGGCGCAGCTGTGGGATCAGGCGGAGGTTCGCCGCACCGCGCACGGAGTGCCGCACATCCGTGCGCGTACGCTCCGCGCCGCCGGCTACGCGCTCGGCTACGTGCAGTCGGAGGACTACGGAGCGCGCGTCGCGTTCGAGCTGATTCGCTCGCGCGGCGAGCTCGCGCGCTGGTTCGGGCGTGACAGCATCGAGCGCGATTTCGCGGCGCGCCCCGCCTACGAGCGCGCGGTCGCCACCTATCCGTTCGTCGATCGCGACACACGCGATGTCTACGAGGGCTTCGCCGCGGGAGTGAACCGTTACGTGGCGCTTCACCCCGACGAGTTTCCGCCGCACTTCGATCCACGGTTCGACGGATACGACCTGCTCGCGCGCGACGTGACCGTCGCGCTCCCGCGGCAGGCGGCGCGCTTCCGCGCGCGAACGGACACCACGGGGTCGGCGTCGGCTCCCGTCGTCGAGCGCCCGATGGCCGTGAGCGCCGACCTTCGCGCACCACGCGCCGCCGATCCACCCGACGAGGGGTCGAACGCGTGGGCATTCGCGCCGAGCCGCACCACGTCGGGGCACGCGATCCTGCTGCGGAACCCGCACCTCCAGTGGTCGGCGGGATACTACGAGGCGCACGTCGTCGTTCCGGGACAGCTCGATTTCTACGGCGACTTCCGCATCGGCGGGCCATTCGGCGTGATCGGCGGATTCAATCGCGACCTCGGCTGGTCCACGACGAACAACGATCCGCTGCTCTTCCAGATCTACGCGCTCGACCTCGATCCGGCTCGCGCCGATCACTTCCTGCTCGACGGACGCTCGCTGCCCATCCAGCGCGAGCGCGTCACCGTCGACTACGCCGCCGCGACCGGGGGCGTCGCGAGCGAATCGCGGGAGTCGGAGCGCACCTCCTTCGGACCCGTCGTGCAGCGCGACGCGCGCAGGATCTACGTCCTCCGATCGGCGATGGACGGCGACTTCCGCGCCGGCGAGCAGTTCCTGCGAATGATGCGAGCCCGCTCGCTCGCGGAATGGAAGGAGGCGATGCGAATGCGTGCGCGCCTCAACTCGAGCTTCACGTACGCGGACCGCGCGGGTCACATCTACTACCTGTGGAACGCGGCGATCCCGTCGCTGCCGCACGCGAGCGGCGGCGACAGCGTGGCGATCGCGGCGCACCGCGCCGCCGACATCTGGTCGCACTACGTCCCCTTCGACTCGCTGCCGCAGGTGCTCGATCCGCCGGGGGGATACATCCACAACGAGAACGACCCGCCGTATTACACGAACATGCGGCGCCCGCTCGACCCGGCGCAGTATCCGCGCTACTTCCCGGCGCCACGGCTCGGCCTGCGGAGCCAGCTCGCGCTCGCGCTCATCGACAACTCGCGCCGACTCACCATGCACGACGTGCTCGGACTCAAGCTCTCGTACCGCATGCTGCTCGCGGACCGGGTGCGCGACGACCTGGTGACCGCGGTCCGCGCCGCCCACCCGGACAGCGCGGTGTCGCGGGCGATCGACATGATCGCGCGCTGGGATCGCACCGCGTCGCCGGAGAGCCAGGGCGGCGTGCTGTTCGAGCTCTGGTGGCGTCGCTACGTCGCCGATGCGAGGCCGGACAGCATGTATGCCGAGCCGTGGAGCGAGACGAAGCCGACGAGCACGCCGCGCGGGATCCGCTTTCCCGAGCGCGCCGCGCAGGCCTTCGTGGCCGCGGTCGAGGAAGCGACGCAGCGGTACGGCCGCGCCGACGTCGCCTGGGGCGAGGTGCACCGCATCCGCGTCGGCGACGTCGACCTCCCCGCGGGCGGCTGCAATGGAGACCTCGGCTGCTTCCGCGTGCTCTGGTTTCGCGACGCGCAGGATGGCAAGCGTGAGGCGGTCGGTGGCGACGGCTGGATCCTCGCCGTGGAGTTCGGCGAGCGGCCGCGCGCCCGCTCGGTGCTCGCCTACGGGGAGAGCGACCGCGCCGATTCCCCCTTTCACAGTGACCAGGCGCCGCTCTTCGCGCGTGGTGAATACAAGCGCGTCGACTGGACGCCCGCGGAGATCGAGCGCGGGACGGTCCGGCGCTATCACCCCGGCGCTCCGCGCTGACCACCCCGCGGCCCGCTGTGGACACGCGGCTCCGCGGTTACACTTTCGTCGTTCAGCGCACACCCGGCATCCAGGGAGGGTCGCCCGTGCACCATTCGATATCCCGCTGCTTCGTTCTTCTGGGCTCGATCGCCGCGGCCGCGCTCGCCGCGCCGGTCTCCGCGCAGTCCCCCGATCTCTACGGCGCGATGCACTGGCGGGAGATCGGACCTACCCGCGGCGGACGCGCGCGCGCGATCGCGGGCGTCCCCGGCAATCCCGACGTCTTCTACGCCGGCTACGACAACGGGGGCGTCTGGCGGAGCACCGACTACGGCAACAACTGGAAGCCGATCTTCGATTCCCAGCCCACCGGCTCCATCGGCGCGATCGCCGTCGCTCCGTCCAACTCCGACATCATCTACGTCGGGTCGGGCGCGGGGATCATCCGTCCCGACCTCGCCACGGGAAACGGCGTCTACAAGTCCACCGACGGCGGCAGGACGTGGACGCACCTCGGGCTGCGCGACAGCCAGATGATCGCGAACATCGAGGTCGACCCCACGAACCCGAACCGGCTCTTCGTCGCCGCGCTCGGCCACCCGTACGGACCTAACGCGGAGCGCGGGATCTTCCGCTCCACCGATGGCGGGCAGACCTTCGAGAAGGTTCTCTACAAGGACGAGTACACGAGCGCGAACGACGTGCGCATCGACCCCTCGAACCCGAACGTCGTCTACGCCGCGCTCTGGCAGCAGCAGCAGGCGTTCATCGAGGGGCAGTCCTTCGGCGGGACGAATGGCGGGATCTTCAAGTCCGTCGACGGCGGCACCACCTGGAAGCAGCTCACCAACGGCCTTCCGCCCGTCGTCGAGGCGAACCTGGCGATCGCGCCGAGCGACACGCGCATCGTGTACGCGTTCGTGGCCGACGGGACCGATCCGAGCCAGGGCGGCGCGCAGGGCGCCGGACCGGTATCGCTCTACAGGACGACAGACGCCGGCGAGCACTGGGCGCTCGTCGTGCGCGACCCGACGGTCTCGCACGAGATGCAGCTGAAGGCGCAGGACCCACGCCCCCTCGCGCGCATCGGCGGCGGCGACCTGCCGACGCTCGCCATCGATCCGAAGAACCCGAACGTCGTCTACAGCGCGTCGACCGTGTTCTGGCGGAGCGATGACGGCGGCTTCAAGTGGACCGCGGTGCGCGGCTCTCCCGGCGGCGACGACTATCAGAAGGCGTGGATCGACCCGACCGATCCGAACACGGTCTTCGTCGTCTCCGACCAGGGCGCGGTCGTCTCGACGAATCACGGCGTATCGTGGAGCAACTGGTACAACCAGCCGACCGCCGCGATGTACCACGCGTCCACCGACAACGACTTCCCCTACCGCGTCTGCGGGGGGCAGCAGGACTCCGGCTCGGCGTGCGTCGCCAGCCGCTCGATGGACGGCGAGATCACCTTCCACGACTGGCACCCAGTCAACATCCAGGAGTACGGGATCGCCGCGCCGGACCCCACCGATCCCGACCTCGTCTTCGGGAGCATGCGCACCAACGTCTCGCTCTACGACCGCGAGGATGCGCAGACCGGCTACCTCGGCCCCGACCGCGACGCCGACCCCGACTTCGGGCGCAACGTTCGCACGATGCCCATCCACTGGTCGCAGGCGGCGCCCAACGTCCTCTTCTACGCGACGAACGCCGTGTGGAAGACGACGAACAAGGGGCACAGCTGGACGCGCATCAGCCCCGACCTCGCGCGCGCGACCTGGGAGGTGCCGCCGAGCGCGGGGAAGTACGCGAGCAGCTTCCAGGTCCGGCCGTTAGGCGCGATCACCGCGCTCGCGCCATCGCCGCGCGACGTGAAGGTGCTCTGGGCGGGGACCGACGACGGGAACATCCAGGTCACCATGGACGGCGGTGCGCACTGGACCAACGTCACCCCCGCGGCGATCAGGCCGTGGACGCGCATCTTCAACATGGACGCCGGGCACTTCGACACGCGCACCGCCTACGCCGCGGCGAACACGATGCGCATCGACGACATGAGCCCGCACTTCTGGCGCACGCACGACGGGGGGAAGACGTGGACGGAGATCGACAACGGAGTCGCGCCGGGCGCGGTGTCGAACGCGATCCGCGAGGACCCGCGCACGCCGGGGCTGCTCTACGCGTCCACCGACGCGCAGGTCTGGGTCTCCTTCGACGACGGCGATCACTGGCAGTCGCTGAAGAACGACATGCCGACCATCTCGGTGCGCGACCTGCTCGTGAAGGACGACAGCACCTGCCTCTGCGCCGACCTCATCGCCGCGACGCACGGGCGCGGCTTCTGGATCCTCGACGACCTCACGCCGCTGCGGCAAGTCGCGCAGGCGCGCGCCGCGAAGAGCGCGTACCTCTACAGGCCGATCGACGCGGTGCGCGTGCGCTTCGGCACCAACGACCCGACGCCATGGCCGCCGGAGGTGCCCGCGGGTGAGAACCCGCCGCCCGGCGCGATCATCGACTACTACCTCGCGACCGACGCCGCGGCGCCGGTGCGCATCGAGATCCTCGACGCGACCGGGATGGTGGTGCGCAGCTACTCGAGCGAGGACCGCGCGCCGGAAGTCGATGCGGGGCTCGATCCCGCCGCGTACGACACGGTCTGTCAACGGACACCGGACGCGCCGCACTGCTCGGTGCCGCTCTACTGGGCGGCGCCCGCCGCGCGGATCGCGACGACGCGCGGGATGCACCGGATGACCTGGGATCTCCGCTTCGATCCGATCACCGAGGCGGGTGCCGCGGTCGAGGGCGACGTCGGGGTCGTCCCGCATCGCAGCTACACCAGCGTCAACGCGCCCTGGGCGCCGCCGGGGCGCTACACGGTCAGGCTCAGCGTCGGCAACGAGCGCTACACCCAGCCGCTGCGCGTGCGTCTCGATCCGCGGGTGCGTACCCCCGCCGCCGGCCTCGCCCGGCTCGCATCGCTCTCGCGCGAGATGTACCTCGGCGCGCGTGCCGCGCACGCGGAGTACCTGCGTGCGCGCTCGCTCGTCGCCGCGCTCGACAGCGTGCATGGTCCGGACGCGGACGCATTCCGCGCGCAGGTCGAGTCCCTCGCGCCCGCTCCCGTCGCGACGGCCGGCGGGCGACGCGGTCCACGCCCGCGCGGCCGCGTCGCGCCCACGACGCTGGAGGCCGTGAGCAACGCGATGCTCGACGCCGCGATGTCGATGCAGAACGCCGACTACGCGCCGACTCAGGCGCAGATCGAAGCGACCGAGCGCGCATCGGCTGCGTCGCGAACCATCATGGCGCGCTGGAACGCGCTCCGGACGACGGGACTCGCCGAGCTGAACGCGAGACGGAAGAAGGCGGGAGAGAAGGCGGTGCCGGTCACGGACTGATCCGAGCCGGGCGGACCGGGGCGGCGGTCGCCGCGCTCCTGCTTACCGCTGCTTTGGCGAAGGTCGACACAGAGTTCCACAAAGCTTTGCAAAGATGAGATCCACAGCGGCCTGCATGGCGGCGCAGTCCTCTGTGGATCTCATCGGTGCCGAGCTCTGTGGAACTCTGTGTCGGCAGTTACCGAGCCCCGGCAGTTGCCGAGTCCCGCCGGCCTCGTATCAACCTTTGCCCGGTCAGGAGTTGTCTCAATCCTGTAACCCGCCGGTTTTCGTCCGGCGGAGGGGCGCGGGCGAAGGTCAGGTTTGGGTCAACTCCCGAATCCCGGTGCTGCGGCCCCCGTAATGAGGTGCCACACTGGAGACGCTACCGTCTCCTCGTTACCAGGGCCCTCCCATGGAAACGCCTACCGTCATCCAGATCATCGAGGACAACAAGAGCTTCGCGAACGGCATCCGCAACGTCCTCGAGATCGAGGGCTATCGCGTGCGCGTCGATCACGAAGGAGTCTCCGGGCTCGCGTTCGCACGGATGGGCCACCCGGA
Source organism: Gemmatimonadaceae bacterium (assembly GCA_036392515.1). Classification (GTDB taxonomy): domain Bacteria; phylum Gemmatimonadota; class Gemmatimonadetes; order Gemmatimonadales; family Gemmatimonadaceae; genus JABFXC01. The sequence continues at coordinate 29,308 of DASVXU010000208.1, forward strand.
CCTGATCATCCTCGATCTCATGCTCCCCGACATCGACGGCTACCGCGTGCTGCGGGCGATCCGCGACACCGGGGGCTCGATGCCGGTGCTGATCCTCAGCGCGCGGAACGAGGAGGCGGACAAGATCCTCGGCTTCCGTACGGGCGCGGACGACTACGTCACGAAGCCCTTCTCGCTGATGGAGCTCCTCGCCCGCGTCGGGGCGCTGCTCCGCCGCGCGAAGCGTCCCGGAGATCCGGAGTGGACGGACAACGGCGTCGCGAAGCTCAGCGAGGAGCTCGAGATCAACCTCCGCCAGCGCACCCTCACCTGCCGCGGCGAGCCGATCGCTCTCGCCCCGAAGCAGTTCGACCTCCTCGCCGCGCTCGCCGCGCGCCAGGGCGCCGTCGTCTCCCGCGCCGACATCCTGAAGGAGGTGTGGGGCTACCGCCACGAGGTCGTGAGCCGCACGGTGGACACGCACATCCTCGAGCTCCGCAAGAAGCTGGAGGAGCACGGCGCGGACCCCAGGCTCATCGTCACCGTCCGCCGCACCGGCTACCGCCTCGCCATCGATCCCGCGTTCATCCCGGCGCACTCCGGCACCCACGAGCTCCGAGCCGCGCGCGCGCCGATGCGGGCGTGAACCAGCGCAGGCGTCGGTCGTAGCATCGGATCGCTCCATGAGCGTTTCCGGGCTCCTCGCGCTGGACCGGATCGGCCTTGGTAACCGCGATTGAACCACGAAGCCCGCGAAGGACCACGAAGCCTGTCGCCAGGGCAGCCTTCGTGCCCCTTCGTGGCCTTCGTGTTTCGATCACGACAGCAACAGTCGGCTCGTTGCAGCGAGGAGCCCTCCCCATGCGGATGCCAACACCGTGACGCGCACGGTCCGCGCGACACGGCCTGCCTAACGCTCAGCGCCGCCCTCCTGATCTCCCACTCACGAATTGACGCAAAGCTGACGCTCCCGCGCTGGCATGCGGCGTAGTTTCGCGCGACTCCTACAGGCGTAGAGCACACAACCCAGGGAGGGCGACGAATGCGCCAACTATCTCGGTGGACGGCAGGCTGTCTGCTGCTCGCGACGCTGCCGGCACTCGCCGGCGCGCAGGCGGTGAGCACGACACGACGCGTCACCGGACGCGTCACGGAGCAGGGAAACAACCAGCCGCTGGCCGCGGCGACCGTGCAGGTCGTCGGCACCGCCTTCGGCAGCACGACGACCGACGACGGGAGCTTCGCCGTCGTCGCTCCGACCGGCGACGTCACGCTGCGCGTGCGCCGCATCGGCTTCAAGGCGCGCGACGTCGCCGTGCCGGCGACGCAGGAGAGCGTCGACATCGCGCTGCAGCAGGACGTCCTCCAGCTCGAGACCCAGGTCGTCACCGGACAGGCGACCACCATCTCGAGCCGCAACGCGGCCAACGCCGTCGCGGTCGTGAGCGGCGAGGCGGTGAACCGCGTCCCCGCGGCGACCGTCGACAACGCGCTGCAGGGGAAGATCGCCGGCGCGGTGATCTCGCAGAACTCAGGAGCGCCCGGCGGGGGCACGCAGGTGATGATCCGCGGCGTCAACACGGTGAACGGCCAGTACCAGCCGCTCTACGTCATCGACGGCGTGATCGTCAACAACGACGCCTTCCCCAACGGCCTCAACGCGATCAGCGGCGCCGGCGTGGCGACCGCGGCGCAGGTCGCCGCGGCTGGCGGCGTCGGCCAGCAGGGCTCGGCCATCGTCTCGACGCAGGACCAGCAGGTGAACCGCATCGCCGACCTCAATCCGAACGACATCGAATCGGTCGAGGTGCTCAAGGGTCCGTCGGCGGGCGCGATCTACGGGTCGAAGGGCGCCAACGGCGTCATCATCATCACCACGAAGCAGGGCAAGGCCGGCCGCCCGACCCTCGACTTCACGCAACGCGTCGGCACGCAGCAGATCGCGAAGAAGTACGACCTCCGCTGCTTCTCGCAGTCGGAGGCAGCCTCGTACATCGACGCGAATTCGTCCGGCTTCGGCTTCACCTCCGCGCAGTACTTCGCGGCGCATCCATACGCCGGCTGCAAGGACCCGCAGGAGCAGCTCTTCAACGGCGACGGCGTCTCGTACGAGACCGCCGCCTCGCTGCGCGGCGGCGTCGGCACGGGCTCGTACATGCTCTCCGGCTCGGCGAAGCGCGACCAGGGGCTGATGCGCAACACGGGGTACGGCAAGCAGGGGCTGCGCGCGAACCTCTCGCAGTCGCTCGGGTCGCGCCTCGTGCTGCGCGGCTCGGCGGAGATCCTCCACACGCTCACCGAGCGCGGGATCTCCGGCAACGACAACACGACGATCAACCCGATCACCATCATCTCGGCGACGCCGACCTTCTTCGACTTCTCGCGGAAGGATCCGGCGAGCGGCGACTACGTGCGCAACCCGTGGATCGGCAACGGGGGCAACGTGCTCCAGGAGGCGGCGCAGGTCCGCACTCCCGAGAACATCTATCGCGGGATCGGCTCGCTGCAGGGCAGCCTGCAGCTCTTCAACAGCCAGCGGCAGACGCTCGAGCTCCAGGCGGTGGGCGGCTTCGACACCTTCAGCGACGACGGCCGCGTCTACTCGCCGCCGACGACGTACATCGAGCAGTCCGGCGCGATCTCGCCCTTCCCGGGGACGATCGTGAACTCGAAGGCGAGCGTGCAGAACGCCAACGTCAACCTCTCGGCGACGCACCATCTCATCTTCTCCCCGGCGACCTTCACGACCTCGGCCGGTCTGCGCCAGGAGCGCGCGCAGGCTGACTTCGTCACGAACCTCGGGCAGGGACTCTTCCCCGGCATCACCAACTTCGCCGGCGCGACGCAGACCGCCGCGTCCGACGGGCAGGTGCTGACGAAGACCTTCTCGTACTATGCGCAGGAGGAGCTGCTCGCCCTCGACGAGGCGCTGCTGCTCACCGCGGCGATCAACGCCGAGCGCGCGAGCACGAACGGCGACCCGCGGAAGTTCTACAGCTTCCCGAAGTTCGCCGCGTCGTACCGGCTCCCCTTCGCGATCCCGGCGACGGACAACGTCAAGCTCCGCGTCGCCTACGGGAAGGCGGGCAACCGCGTGCCCACGAACTTCAAGTACACCTTCCTGCAGAACCAGCCGTACGCCGGCGTCGTCGGGCTCCGTCCGGCGGCGATCGTCGGGCTCGAGAACATCAAGCCCGAGGTCACGACGGAGACGGAAGGCGGCTTCGACGCGCAGTTCCTCGACGGGCGCGCGGGGCTCGAGTTCACCATGTATCGCAAGACGACTCGCGACCTCGTGCTCCAGGCCGGCGTCTCGCCGGCCACCGGATTCACGACGCGCACGATCAACGGCGGCTCGCTGCGCAACTCGGGCACGGAGATCGGGCTGCGGCTCGCGCCGCTCCCGCCGTCGAGCCCCGTGCAGTGGACGTCGTTCACGACGTACGCCGCGAACAGGTCCCTCGTCACCGAGCTTCCCGTCGCCCCCTTCCTCGCCGGCCAGCTCTTCAGCGAGCGGTACGGGGCGGCGAAGGTGCAGCAGGGCAAGCCTAACGGCGTGGTCGTGGCCTTCGACGGCCGCAACCCGGACAAGACGCGCCACGAAGTGTTCTTCGGCCAGGCGGAGCCCGACTTCCAGATGGGCTTCACCAACGACCTCACCTTCGGACCCGTGCGGCTCTCGTCGCTGCTCGACTGGCACAAGGGCGGGTGGGTCGCGAACCTGACGAACAGCTACTTCGACTTCAACATCCCGGGCGGCAGCCTCGCCGACACGGCGGTCGTCCGCGCGCGCACGTCGGCCTTCGCCGCGGGACACCCGGTGTACCTCGAGCGCGCGACGTTCCTCAAGCTGCGCGAGATCACGCTGGCGTACCTCGTTCCCGAGCAGTGGCAGACCGCGCTCTTCCGCGGCGTGGCGCACGACGTCCGCGTCGAGCTGAGCGGGCGCAACCTCAAGACGTGGACACGCTACTCCGGGTACGACCCCGAGGTCTCCAACTTCGGCAACCAGGCGCTCGGCCGCTTCCAGGACGTGACGCCGTATCCGCCGAGCCGGACGTTCTTCCTGTCCCTCGTCGGTTCCTTCTGATCATCGAGCCCACACCCATGCGCAAACTCTCAGCTGCATTCGGCGCGGTGCTCGTGCTGGCCACCGCGTGTATGGACAACCCCGTCTCGCCGAGCCGCGACCAGGTCGTGGCGGGATCACCCCAGAGCCTGCAGACGCTGGCGACGGGGATCCTCGGCGCGACGCGCGCGGCCTCCGGCACGGTCGCCTGGGACTTCCTCTACGGGGGAATCGACGCCCGCGACGTGCTCCGCCTCGACCCGAACGACAACCGCTTCACGCAGGAGTTCTACGTCACCACGCCCGACCCGAGCTCGTTCGTCGGGTCGGCGACGTGGGCGCGGTACTACATCGCGAACCGCGCGATCATCAACCTCTTCGACCAGCCGGCGTTCACCAGCCTCTCGGCCGGCGACCGGGCGCTGACGCGCGGCTTCTTCAACACCGTGAAGGCGCTGAACTACATCAAGGTGCTCGAGACCCGCGACTCGCTCGGCATCGCGCTGATGGTGAAGGATCCGTCCGTCCTTCCGCCCATTCTCTGCAAGCCCGCCGCGCTCGCCGGCATCTCGGCGCTTCTCGACTCGGCGTACGCGGATCTCACCGCGAGCGGCACATCGACCGATCTGCCGTTCACCGCGGCGGGGTTCGACGTGCACGGCGACTACACAACGAAGGCGGGGATCATCCGCTTCAATCGCGGGCTGAAGGGGAAGGTCGAGGTGCTCCGCGCGACCAGCCGCCAGTCGCCCACCGGCGCGACGGGGTTCAACGCGGCGCTCGCCGCGCTCGACATCGCGCTCGCCGGCGCGCCGGCGACCCCCGACGCCGCGTATCTCGCCGAAGGCCCGTACTATCTCTTCAACTCCGCGTCGCCGGAGTCCTTCCCGAACCCGCTCGGGGGCGACACGAAGATCGGGCTCACCGACAACTTCCTGAACGGCTACATGGCGGGCGACCTGCGACAGGCGAACGTCTACACGGTCGCGAACCCGCAGCAGGCGCAGGGCTACACCTTCACGAAGTCGTACGTCTACACGAAGGGCGATCAGCTCAACCGGCCCATGGCGATGATCCGCAACGCGGAGCTGTTCCTCCTCCGCGCCGAGGCGAAGCTGGGGCTGAACGATCTGAAGGGGGCGACCGCGGACGTCAACGCCGTGCACGTCGGCGAGGGCGGGCTCGCGCCGTACACGGACTTCACCACCCGCGACGAGGCGCTCGCCGCGCTGAACTACGAGTACCGCTACTCCCTGGTGCTCGAGGGGTGGCAGCACCTGTCCTTCCTCCGCCGCTACGGTCTGCTGACGACGACCTACGTCACCCAGCCCGGCACGCCTAACGGCGGCGCAACCGATCCACTCAACTCCGTCCTGCCGATCCCCGTCGCCGAAGTCACGGCGCGCAACGGCGCGACGGCCTGTCAGTAAGGGGTCGGCCGTCGGGGGTCGGGGGTCGGGGGTCGGCTGCTGCGAACAGGCAGTCGACTCCCCGACTCCGCCGGTAACCCGTAATATCACAACTCCCTCACCGCTGACCCCCGACCCCCGCCCGATGTCCCGCCACTTCCCGACGACCCGCCCTACCGAGCCGCCCGAGCGGAGTGGGAGCATCCCATCCGCTCCGCGGCCCGGTGCGTTCATGACGGGACGGTGGGATCGATGGCGGCCGGGAATTCACATCGCGGTCCTTCTCCTCATCCTCGCCGGCAGCGCCACGCTGGCCGTCGAGACATACCTGTCGCACCGATCCTTCGCCGAGCGGTCGAAGGAGGCCTCGCGCGCCCTCGCGTTCGAAGCCGCGGCGAACCTCTCGCGCTCGGCGGAGAGCCGCCTGAACTACGCGATGGGTCTCTACTTCACTCCGGTCGCCAGCCGGCTGGACTACGACACACCGGCGCGGCGCGCCGACTTCTCGCGCATGGCGCTCGAGCCCCCGCGCGAGGGATGCGCGGTGCCGACGCTCTGCGCGGGCGGACCGGCGCGCACCACCTTCCACTACGATCTCCGCAACGGAGACTGGACGACGACCGGAGCGCCCATCGACTCCGACGCGGCGAAGGCGATCCGCGATTCGGTGCGCGACGAGGCGCTCAACCGCTACAAGCCCGCCTGGCAGCTCGCGGTCCTCTCCGTACCGGTGGCGGGGAAGCAGCACATCGTGCTCTATCGCCTCGCCTTCGACGGCGCGGGGAAGCCCGCGACGGTGAACGGCCTCGAGCTCGACATGCCGCGCGTCGGCCGCGAGATGTTCGGGCGCACCGTCGCGCAGATGCCCCTCCTCGCGTCGGCGCGCACGCGCTCCACCGCGGGCACGACCTCCGAGTGGGCCGCGGGCGACGAGAACGCGAAGCTCTTCTCCATTCACGTCGTCTCCGCGGACGGCCTCGACTACCTGCAGGCCGGGCTGCCCGCGAGCCAGGCGCCCGTGCTCGCGCAGTACCCGATGACCGGCGGGCTCGGCGCCTATCGCGTCGACATCGGGCTCGGGCCGGAGCTCCTCGCGGCCGCGGCGAGCAGCTCGGATCGCGCGCGGCTCGTCACCGCGTCGGTCGCGTTCGCGGCGAGCGTGCTCCTGATCGCTCTCGCCATCGCGCAGACGCGCCGCGAGTACGCGCTGGCGCGGCTCCGCGAGTCCTTCGTCGCCAGCGTCTCGCACGAGCTGCGCACCCCGCTCGCGCAGATCCGGCTCTACTCGGAGATGCTGCAGCTCGGCTTCGTGCGCGACGCGCGCGAGCACAACACCGCGGTGGACGTCATCGTGCAGGAGGCTGGCAGGCTCACCTACCTCATCGAGAACGTCCTCACCTACTCGCGCGCTTCGCGCGGCGAGCTGCGCCTGGAGCCGTCCATGGTGGACGTCGCGCCGCTGCTCGACGAGGTGACGCGCACCGAGGGTCCGCTCGTCGCCGCCGGGGGGATCGCGCTGCGCACGAGCGTGCAGCCGGGCCTCATCGCCGCCGCCGATCGCGCCGCGCTCCTCCAGGTGCTCATCAACCTGATCGACAACGCGCTCCGCCACGCGGAGGGGACGCGCGAGATCGTGGTGACGGCGGAGGGCGCGGAGCGCATCGTGCGCTTCCTCGTCGACGACGCGGGCCCGGGCGTTCCCCGCCGCGACCGCGACCGGATCTGGCAGCGCTTCGTCCGGCTGGAGAAGCGCACCCGCGCGACCGGGAGCGGGATCGGGCTCTCCGTGGTCGCCGAGCTGGTGGCGGCGATGGGTGGGCACGCCACCGTCACCGACTCGCCGTTAGGCGGCGCGCGTTTCATCGTCGAGGTCCCCGCCGGCGCGATGATCGAGCACGCCGGCGATCGCGTCGTCGCCCAGCTGTCCTCCTGACCGCCTTCCGCCGCCGCGCTCGATCGGGAACGGCGGCTATATTCACTGCATGACCGCCGGATTGGAGCGCGACCGGCTCCTGATGGAGCCGGCGCCGTGAGCGTCGTCGGGATCGTGGTCGTCGACTACGAGCCCCGCCACCGCGACGCCTTCCGCGATCTCAATCTCGCCTGGATCACCCGCTGGTTCCGCGTCGAGGACGCGGATCGCCGCGTCCTCGACGACCCCGAGGGTTACATACTCGGCCACGGCGGCTGCATCTTCGTCGCCGAGGATGGGGGCGTGGCCGTCGGCGCCTGCGCGCTGCTGCGCGCCGAGGACGGCTCCTTCGAGCTGGCGAAGATGGCGGTGGCCGATGCGGCACGAGGGCGCGGCATCGGCCGGGCCCTGGGCGAAGCGGCGATCGCCCGTGCCCGCGCGCTCGGGGCGCCGCGCGTCGAGCTCCTCTCGAACACCATCCTCGAGCCGGCGATCCGGCTCTACCGCGCGTTAGGCTTCGTCGAGGTGCCCCTCCCGGCGACGGAGTACGAGCGGGCCAACATCAAGATGGTGCTCGATCTCGGAGACAGGTGATGAACGTTCGTCCATCGTCCCTCGCGCGGGCGCTCCCCCTGCTCGCGGCGATCGCCACCCCGCTCGGCGCGCAGTCCGTGGACTGGCCCGCCTACGGCAACGACCGCGGCGGCGCGCGCCATTCCTCGCTCGCGCAGGTCGATCGCGGAAACGTCGGTAGGCTGTCGGTGGCCTGGCGCTTCAGCACCGGCGAGGCGGGGCCCGGCTACGAGACGGGCCGCCGCACGTCGTTCGAGGCGACGCCCCTCGTCGTCGCGGGGACGATGTACTTCGCGACGCCGCTGGGGCGCACCTTCGCCCTCGACGCGGCGACGGGGCGTGAGAAGTGGCGCTACAACCCGGGCGTCGCCCGCGTCGCCTCCTTCGGCGACTTCACCAACCGCGGCGTCAGCTACTGGGTGGACGCGAAGGCGCCCCGCGGCGCGCGCTGCCGCGAGCGCATCTTCGTCGCGCCGATCGACGGGCGCATCGTCGCCCTCGACGCGCGCGACGGTGCGACCTGCAATTCCTTCGGCGACGGCGGGAGCATCGATCTGCGGCGCCGGCTGCGCAACGCGCCCGAAGAGTGGGAGGAATACGAGGTCACCTCGCCGCCGGCCATCGTGAACGGCGTGCTGGTCGTCGGATCGGCGGTGGCGGACAACGGCCGCGTCGACGCGGCGAGCGGCGAGGTGCGCGGCTACGACGCGCGCACCGGGGCGCTCCGCTGGACGTGGGATCCCGTGCCGCAGGACTCGACCGACGCCGCGTACGCGACATGGCGCGGCGTCAACGCGCATCGCACCGGCGCCGCGAATGCGTGGAGCGTCATCGCGGTGGACAGCGCGCGCGATCTCGTCTTCGTCCCCACCGGCAGCGCGAGCCCCGACTACTTCGGCGGCGAGCGGCTCGGCGACGACCGCTGGGCCAACTCGATCGTCGCGCTGCGCGGCTCGACTGGAAAGCTCGTCTGGGGCTTCCAGACGGTGCATCACGACCTCTGGGACTACGACAACGCATCGCCGCCCCTGCTCGCGACGATCGTGCGCGACGGGCGGAAGGTGGACGTCGTGATACAGGCGAACAAGAACGCGATGCTGTACGTCCTCGATCGCGCGACGGGCGTGCCCGTGTTCCCGGTGGAGGAGCGCGCGGTGCCCGCGAGCCGCGTCCCGGGCGAGCAGGCGTCGCCGACGCAGCCTTTCTCCTCGCTGCCGGCGCTGAGCCCGCAGCGCCTCACGGCGGCCGACGCGTTCGGTGCCGACAGCGCCGATCGTGCCTGGTGCGCCGAGCGTCTCTCCTCGCTGCGCAACGAGGGGATCTTCACCCCGCCCGACACTGCGGGGACGCTCGTCGTCCCCTCCAACGTCGGCGGTGCGCACTGGGGCGGGCTCGCGTTCGACCCCTCGCGCCAGCTCGCAGTCCTTCCCGTGAACGAGGTCGCCGCCGAGGTGCAGCTCGTCCGGATCAGCGAGGGGATGACGCACGATCCCGCGTACGAGAACACCCACATGCGCGGCACGCCCTGGATGATGCGCCGCCGCATCCTCCTCTCGCCGAAGGGGGTGCCGTGCACGCGTCCGCCCTTCGGCTCGCTCGTCGCGATGGACCTCGCCCGCGGGACGATCGCCTGGCGCGTGCCGTTAGGCAGTCCCGTGCCGCCGACCCCGACCGCCGCGCGCGACACCGCGGCGGAACGGGGACTCGCGAAGGTGAACGCCGCCCGCGCCGACTCGGCGCGGGCGCGCGAGCTCGGCTCCCCGAACCTCGGCGGCGCGATCACCACCGCGGGCGGGCTCGTGTTCGTCGCCGCGACCCTCGACCGTCAGATCCGCGCCTTCGACGTCGAGACCGGGCGCGAGCTCTGGCGCGCGTCCCTCCCCGCGGGCGGCAAGGCGACGCCGATGACCTACATGGTGAACGGCCGCCAGTACCTCGCCATCGCCGCCGGCGGCGACGGCGCGATCTGGGGGAAGGGAGACGAGATCGTCGTGTTCGCGCTGCCGGGACGGTAGCAGCCGGGGTACGGGAGTACGGGAGTACGGGCTACGGGAGTACGGTACTGCCACTTGGACTGCCGTACGCGTGCGATGGCTGCGTGGATCATGTCTCCTCGTGGCGAAAGCGTCGCGCTCCATCAGACACGCGAGCCTCCTGCCATCCCTTACGCCAGTCGGAGCTGCGATGCCGGTGAGACGGCCGCTACCGCCGCTGGCGCGCGCCTGACGTTCATCCCATGTTAGCGCGCGACTGATTTCACACCTCGTGGTCCTCTATGACCGGACACTCCATCGCTCTCGCCCTGTTCCTCGCCGCCGGCAGCGCGCTCGGCGCGCAGACCGTCGCGTCCTCGACCGACTGCTCGAAGCTCTTCGATCGCCCCGGGACGCAACTCGACAGCATCCACGTCGAGGTCGAGCTGAACTACCAGCTCGCGGGCGTACCCCTCTCGAGCGCCGAGCGACTCGCGTCGGACATCGGCGGGACGATCGCCTTTCCGAAGCCGCTCGCGATCCCACCGGTGGTCACGGTGTGGCTCGAGGGCGATTCGACGCTCGGCGTCCGCCGCGCCGCGCAGACCTTCCGCGCCGAAGTCATGCTGCTGCTGGACAGGAAGGGCAATGTCTCTCGCAGCTCGGTCACCCAGTCGTCGCTCGTCCCCGCCATCGACGAGGCGCTCCTCGGCGCCTCGCGTGACATCGCCGCACTCGGACTCCCCGACGAGATCGTGAAGGGTGCGCGCAAGGCACATGGAGGCGCGCTGTTCGTGCGGCTGCACATGTTGCCCGTCACGGGGCAGCCGGAGCGGCCATCCATCGACCGGATCGCCGAAGTCGGGGTCGCGGCGCTCCTCGTCCCGCGCTTCGAGGCCGCGACAGACGTGCGGTGGGCGACGCGTCCGCGCGTGCCTTCCTATCCGTTCGAGATGCAGCGCGAGGGAGTCGATGGAAGGGTGGTCTTCGACTTCGTCGTGCGTGCCGATGGAACGATCGCGCCCGAGACCTTCACCCTGGCCAGCGCCACCGGCCGGCAGTTCGTGCAGTCGGCGTTGCGGACGTTCAACGAGGCGCGCTTCGTTCCCGCCACCGTCGAAGGCTGCCCCGTCCCCACGATCGTGGAGCAGCCGTTCAGCTTCACGATCAGGCGCTGACCGCTAGCGCCCCGCGCTCTGCTCCGTCGGGACCTCGCCGCCGAGCCGCGCGAGCCCGTCGCGCGCGACGCGGCGCTGGCCGTCGAGCGCGGGATCCGCGTCGCGCCATAGCTCGAGGAACTGGCGATACGCCGCGATCGCCTTGTCGCGCTCGCCCACCTTCTCGTACAGCGCCGCGCGCGCGACGAAGCTTCGCGCGTACAACGCCCAGCCGGGATCGAGCGGCCCGCCGCGGCTGAAGCGCCGCGGGTCGAGCATCTCGTAGTACGCGATCGCGCGACGATCGTCGCCGAGCCGCGCCGTCGCCTCACCGCGCGCCACCCAGCGCATCGCGCTGATCGGGCCGGCTTCCGTGCGCGCCGAGTCGGGATTGGGGAAGCCGCGCGCCGCGCGCATCGCTCCCTCGCGATCGCCGCGGTCGAGCGCCTTCAGCGCGTCGAGCTCGAGCACCGGCGTCGACACCGGATTCCACCACCGTCGCACCGCCGCGAGATAGCTCGTGTCGCGCGTGACGAGATATGCCATGTACGGCACCGCCGACGTCGTCCGCCGCGCGCCGTCTCCGTCGGAGCCGGGGAGCTTGTCGAGGTACCGGATCACGCTGTCGATGCGGCTCCGTACCCCCGCCGCCGGCAGGCCTAACGCGAGGTCCGCCGCCGCGCTCCACGCGTTGATCGCGAAGGAGGTCGGCAGGTCGCGGCCGGGCAGCGTCGGCTCGACCTTCTCCGCGACGGCGCTGACCTGGCGCAGGTCGGCGATGCTTCCCGTCACCGTCGCCGCGTCGGCCGCGTTGAGCACCACCCACATCCGGTCGGTCCCGTCGTGCGCCGCGATCGACTCGGCGGGGAACTCGCGCATCGCGGCGCGGAGCGTCCGCAGCGCGAGGTGCGGGTCCACCGGCGTCTGCGCCGAGGCGATGATGTACGGGAAGAGCGGGCTCCGCGACGGCGCGCGGCGCTGCGCCTCGTCCGCCGCGATCGCCGCCGAGTCCACGAAGCCCGCGTCGATGTACGCGTTGACCAGCGCCATGTACGACTGCGGCGCGACGTCGGCGTCCGCCCAGGCGCGCGCGTCGCGCAGCGCCAGCCGCTTCGCCTCGACACGCGTCTGCGCGATCCTCTGCTCGCCGAAGCCGCGTCGCGCCGCGTCGGTGTCGAGCAGCAGCAGCGAGTCGCCGGCCAGCACGAGATACGACCCGGGGTTCGAGACCTGGCGGTAGAGATCGAGCTTGTGCGAGTACGCCAGGTGGAAGGTCGAGTCCAGCGACAGCGTCCGGTTGAACGCGCGATACGCGCGCGTCCAGTTCTGCGCCAGCTGCTTCGCGTCGTTCGGGCGGTGGTGCCAGTACGCGTCGCCGAGCCCGTACCACGCTTCCGCGTCCCCGGGATCGTGCGCGACGATCGCCTCGTACTTCTGCTGCGCCGAACGGAAGAGCGTGTCGATCCGCCCCTGCGACACGCCGAGGGGCGCCTGCAGGCTCCGCACGAGATCGGAGTACGCGAGCAGCAGCTCGCGCTCGCGCGAGGGCAGCCGGTCGGCGTGCATCATCGCGTGGCGGATCAGATCGAACTGCGAGGTGTCGCGCGCATACCGCCAGCCGAGCGTCAGCGCGCGCTTGTAGTAGGCGAGCGCGAAGGAGGAGTCCGCGGTCGTCGCGACGTGGAAGAGCGAGTCGGCGCGCGGAAGCTGCCATCCGTTCAGCGCGCGCAGCCCCTCGAGATAGGCGCGGTATGCCTCGACCGACTCCGTCGTCGTCGCCGTCAGGCTCACCGAGGTCGGCGGCGCGCCGACGAGGTCGAGCAGGTCGCGCGCGATCGCGTCGTAGAGCGGCCGGGGGTCGGCGCTGCTGGCGATGCTCCGCTGCGTCTGGTCCACCTTGCGCCCGGTGGCGACGTCGAAGACGCGCGCCAGCACGACGAGCGAGTCGCCTAACGGCGTGACCTGCCCCATCACCACGCTCCACACCCCGGCCTTCCGCGCCAGGCGGCGCGCGTCCTCCAGCCCGAGGCGCCCCTCGCCGTCGAGCTTCGCGTCGCGCAGCAGGTCGAGGGTGTGCTCGTAGTCCACGACGTTGAGGTCCTTCCACTGCGCGAAGTCGAGCGTCAGCATGTTGACGCTCCCCTCGCGCAGCCAGTCGAAGCGCTGGTCGTTCCCCTGGATGTCGAACGGCGCGACGAGGTACGACCGCCGCGGATCGACGCCGGCGGGGATCTCGCCGCGCCCGCGGCTGATCAGCGCTCCGGCGACGATCGCGACCATCGCCCCCGCGGCCGCGATCGCGGCGAGCTTCCGTCCGCGCCGCCGCGATGCCGCCGTCGCCGGGCGGCGTGCCCTCGCCCGGCCGCCCGGCGTCTGCAGCGCGCGCTCCTGCGTGATCGCGTCGTCGAACACCCTCGCGAGCTCCGCCGCCGTCGGGCGGTCGGCGGAATCCTTCGACAGCGCGCGCGAGATCACCAGCGCCACCTCGGGCGGGACGGTGTCGCTCTTCTCCTCGAGCGGCACCGGCGTCTGCGTCAGCTGCTGGCTGAGGATCGACGCCGCGCCGGTGCCGCCGAAGGTCGGCTCGCCGGCGAACATCTCGTACGCGACCAGCGCCAGCGAGTAGACGTCGCTCCGTCCGTCGAGCTCGCGCTCCCCCGCCGCCTGCTCGGGGCTCATGTAGCGCGGCGAGCCGAGCACGAAGCCGGTGCGCGTCAGCCGCTCGTCACCCGTGCTCAGCGCCCGTGCGACGCCGAAGTCCGTCAGCATCGCGCAGTGCTTCTCCTGGTCGAGCAGGATGTTGTCCGGCTTCACGTCGCGATGGACGATCCCGCGCTCGTGCGCGTACGCGAGCGCGCTCGCCAGGTCGCGGATCGTCGCCAGCGCCGCCTGCCCGTCCACCCGCCGCTCGCGCTCGAGCCGCGTGCGCAGGCTCTCACCGGGAACGTACTCCATCACGAAGTAGAGGAGCCCGCCCGCTTCTCCCGCCGCGTGCACCGCGACGATGTTCGGGTGACGCAGCCGCGCCACCGTCCGCGCCTCCTGGAGGAACCGGTCGCGGATCACCCCCGAGGTGGTCAGCTCCGGGGCGATGACCTTGATCGCCACCTGCCGGTCCAGGGCGAGGTCGCGCGCCAGATAGACCGTGCCCATCCCGCCGGCGCCGAGCGAGCGCTCGAGCTCGTACTTGCCGGCGAGCGCGCGGAGCAGGTCGTCGGGCAGACCGCCGAGGTCGGGAGACGGGGGCAGGGGAGGCTGGGGGGCCATCGAGCTACGATATGAAAGCGCCATCTTCGCCGCCAGCATCAGGGGGCGTTTGACAGCCGGAGTGTGTCCGGGTTCAGTTAGGACACATGCGAACGATCAACGGTTTGTCTTTGCTCTGTGTCGCTCTCGTCACGGCCGCCTGCGGACGCCCCGCGCCGGTCGTCATCCCCGAGCCGACCCCCGCGCCCGCGCCTAACGCCGCGCCGGCACCGACCCCGCCGCCTCCGGCGATCCCACCCGGCTTCGCGATGCGCGGAGTCATCGAGGGCTTCTACGGGCCGCCCTGGTCCCACCAGGACCGTCTCGACATCCTGCGCTTCGAGGGGAAGGTCGGGATGAACGCCTACTTCTACGCGCCGAAGGACGACCCGTTTCACCGCGAGCGCTGGCGCGATCCCTATCCCGCCGACCAGATCGCACGGCTCGGCGAGCTGGTCCGCGTCGGTCGCGAGAACGGGGTGGACATCTGGTTCGCGGTGAGCCCCGGGCTCTCGATGACCTATTCCGACACCGCGGACTACCGGCTGCTGCTCGGCAAGCTCGAGTCGGTCGCCGGGATCGGCATCCGTCACGTCGCGCTCTTCCTCGACGACGTCCCGCAGGAGCTCCTTCACGACGCCGACAAGGCGCGCTTCCACTCGGTCGCCGCGGCGCACGCCTACGTCATCAACAACCTGAAGCACGACCTCGACGCGCGCGGGCTCGCCCTCGCCGTCGTGCAGACCACCTACACCAACGGCTTCGGCAGCCTCGACTACCTGCGCGAGCTCGGCACGCTCGTCGAGCAGCCGATCCCGCTCGCGTGGACCGGCATCGAGGTCGTCTCGCCGAACATCACCGTCCCGCAGGCGCAGGCGTGGAGCGCGATGATCCGGCGCCCGCCCCTCGTCTGGGACAACTACCCGGTGAACGACTTCGCGCGCTGGCGGCTCTTCCTCAGCCCCCTGCGCGGCCGCGCGCCGGATCTCGGCAGCGCGATCGCCGGCTACGTCTCGAACCCGATGAACGAGGCGCACGCCTCGATGCTCCCGCTCTGGACGATCGCCGACTACGTCCGGCATCCGGAGACGTACGACCCCGACAGCTCCCTCGCCCGCGCGATGACGACGCTCTACGGCGCGAACGCGAGCGTGATGCAGCCGTGGGTGGACGCGTACGGCGACGACTTCGCGACGACGACGCCGATCGAGGCGCTCTACGTTCCGACGCGGCGGCTGTACCTGCCGGCGTCGCGCGACCTCATCGCCGCGATGCGCAAGTCGCTCGCCGACATCGGCCGGCTCGCCGCGACCGACTCGGCGACCTGGGCGCCGTTAGGCAGGGAGCTCGCTCCCTTCGCCGACTCGGCGGCGGCGCGGCTCGCCCTCGTCCAGCGCGACACGATGTTCCGGATGCGCGGCGACACGCTCGTCTTCCGCGCCGAGCTCGATCGCGTCGTCGTGCCGCGCGCGCGCAAGGCCCCGACGGTGGACGGCAGCGTCGCCGACTGGCCGCGCGCGTCCTGGCGCCGCCTCTTCTCGCGCAACGGCCTCGACGCGCGCGCCGCCTTCGCCGCGACGAAGGACACGCTCTACGTCGCGCTCGACGTCGCCGACACGAGCCTCGCCGCGATGGGCACCGATTCCATCACCGCGGGCGATCACGCGGCGATCGTCATCGGCGCCGACGCGAGCGGCAGCGCCACACGGATGACGGGACAGGATCTCGTCCTCTTCGCCGCGCCTTCCCCGAACGGCGGAGTGGTGGTGCGCCCGCAGGGGCTGCCGCTCACCGCGTTCTACCAGGAGATCCTCGCCGGGCGCGAGGCGTACCCGTTCGGCCCCTTCTTCCTCGAGAGCTACGGCGGCAAGGTCGCGCCCTCATTCGGTGCGACGGCCACGGGAGTGCGCGGCGCGAGCTCCAGCGACGCGAAGCGCTGGCGCCTCGAGCTGGCGATCCCGCGCAGCGGCATCCCCGTCGCGCGCGACGGCGCGCGGCGCGTCATGCGCATGGCGATCGACGTCAGCGATACGAAGCCCGGCGCGCGCCGCACCGCGTCGCTCGGCCCGCGCAACTATCCCGCGAACCCGGCGACGTACACCGAGGTGATCCTCCCGCAGTGAGCATCCCACGATGAGCCCGGACGAGCGCGACCGGCGGCCGCGTCGGCTGCAGACGTACGAGACGGAGGCGATCACGGTCACCTTCGATCCCACGCGCTGCATCCATGCGGCCGAGTGCATCCGCACGGCGCCGGAGGTCTTCGACTCCCGGCGCAAGCGCTGGATCAAGCCGGAGCTGGGCAGCGCGGAGCTGATCGAGACGGCGGTGCGCCGCTGCCCCACGGGCGCGCTCGCCTACCGGCTGCCTGACGGCGCGACCGAGTCCGCGGACCAGGACGTCTCGGTGCGCGCGTGGCGCAACGGTCCGCTCTACGTCCGCGGCGACGTTCGCGTCGAGACTGAGGACGGCCGGCCGATCGCGCGCGGATTCCGCATGGCGCTCTGCCGCTGCGGCGGGACGAAGAACGCGCCCTTCTGCGACGGCTCGCATCGCGAGCTGGGATTCAGGGACCCGTGAGCTACGTCGGACGGCGGCTCAAGCCGATGAGCGAGAGCGGAGACTTCCTCGCGCGCCTCCGTAACCGGAGCCTCATCGGCGTCGCGGTGCTCGTCGGCAGCCTCTTCCTCGGCGCGGCGGGATATCACGTCACCGAGCACATCCCCTGGCTCGACGCGACGCTCAACGCGTCGATGCTGCTCGCCGGCGAGGGGCCGATCGCCCCGCTGCACAGCGCGGCCGGGAAGGTCTTCGCGACCTTCTACGCGCTCTTCAGCGGGATCGCCTTCGTGACGGCGGTGAGCGTCGTCGGCGCGCCGGTGCTGCACCGCTTCCTCCACCACGTGCACCTCGACATCACCGAGGACGTGGAAGCGCCGCCGCCCCGCACCCCGCGCGACGGGATCTGAATGCCGTCCATCCTCATCGCCGGCGCGACGGGGCTCGTCGGCAGCGAGTGCCTGCGGCTCGCGCTCGCCGACCCGGCGTTCGAGCGCGTCGTGGTCCTCGCGCGCAGGCCGCGCGAAGGCCCCGTCGCGCCGAAGCTCGACTGGCGGCTCGCCGACTTCTCCCATCTCGAGCTGCAACGGTCCGCTTTCGCGGTCGACGCGGTCCTCTGCGCGCTGGGAACGACGATCCGCGTCGCCGGCTCGCGCGAGCGCTTCCGCGAGGTGGATCACGACTATCCGCTCGCCCTCGCCCGCCTCGGCCTCGCCGGAGGCGCGACGCACTTCCTCCTCGTCAGCGCGTTAGGCGCCGACGCCACCTCGCGGATCTTCTACAACCGCGTGAAGGGGGAGACGGAGCGCGACATCCTCGCCCTCGACTACCCCCACATCACCATCGCCCGCCCCTCGCTGCTGCTAGGCGACCGGCGGGAGCTGCGCATCGGCGAGCGCATCGGCCAGCTGCTCGGCTTCGCGATCCCGGGGCGCTACCGTCCCATCCAGGCGCGCACCGCGGCGCGCGCGCTCATCGACTCCGCTCGGAGCGGCGGCGCCGGCCGGCGCGTGCTCGAGTCGGCCGAGATGCGGCGGCGCTTCGACGCCTGACGCGAGCTCCCCGCGCTCGACGCGCCCGGCGAAGGAGAGGCGTGGAGTACGGTGAAGGAATCCCTCGACGCGCACGAGGTCGGGCAGCCGGTACCGATAGAGACCGCCCCCCGTCGTGATCGCGACCTCGTAGACCCGGCCCGCCTCGACCTCGTGCACGCCGTGGCTGCTCCCGTCGCGCGGATCGATGAGCTCGAGGTAGTGCGACCCGACCGCCGCGACGGGCGCTTCGCCGCCGGCCAGCGGGATGGAAACGATCCCCTCGGTGGCCATGACCCCCTTCCCCTGGATCTCGACGCGCGGGAAACGCTCGCGCACCGCGCCTAACGCGCGGCCGGCGCTCGCGTCGGTCCAGCAGGAGATCACCGCCAGCCGCGGCCAGAGCTCGCCGAGGTCGTCGGGAGGGGTCGTGCCGAAGCGGCGGCGCAGCGCCCGCGCCAGCACGGGGTCGGCGGGAAGCTCGCGTGCCGCGCGCAGGGCGAGCGGCGTCGGCATCCGCGTGCCGATGGTGCCGTGCGTCAGGTCGTGCAGCAGCGAGTCGAACTGCTCGTCGAGCGCCTCCGCGAGCTGCGCGAGGAGGACCGGACTCCAGACCGAGACGAAGCTGAGGTCGGGCGCGGCGAGCAGGGCGCGCAGCGTCAGGTAGCGGCAGCACGCGTCGTCGGGCGCCGCGGCCACCACCGGCGGAACGGCCAGCGATCCGCGCGGCACCGCGCGCAGCGGAGCGGGGAAGTGGTCGCGGTCGTCGCCCGCTCCGATCGGGATCTCCGTGGGGGCGCGCGTATGACACCGCGCCGGCGTCACCGCCCAGTACGCGCGGCCGAGCGCGACCGCCGGACGATGCGCCACGAGGTCGCAGAGCCAGGGCATCGTCGCCGCGGCGAACTCGGCGAGCAGCTCGCTCGTGTACGGGACGAGCCGCGTCGCGCGCGATCCGCCGGAGGCCGGCTCCATGAAGCGCACGGGCGACGTCGTGAGCAGCTCCCGCTCGCCGCGCGCGACGCGGTCGATCCACGGCGCGAGCGTCTCGCAATCGGTGAGGGGGACGCGCGCCGCGTACTCGCGCGCGTCGCGAATGTCCTCGAAGCCGCAGGAGCGCCCGTAGCGCGAGGACGCGTTCGCGCGGAGGATCCGCGAGAGGATCCGCGACTGCGTCTCGCGCGGGTGGCGGACCGCGTGCGCGAAGCGAGCGCGCGGTGCGGCGCTCGCGGCTGCGGCGGTGAGGTTCGCGACTGCGGGGAAGAGAGTCATCGCGCGCCCGGCTCCTGGGTGAAGTGCATCCCTCGGCGTTGGTGATGACCGCCGAGCCCCCGCGATCGCAACGTGACGGAAACGTGTCTCGCCGTCTGTCGTCGTCTTGAGGACCGGAACACAGCCGACTCGACCGCCAGTCCAGCCGCTTCGATGCCTCGACCCTCCTCGCTTCGAAAGATCACCCTCGCGACAGTGGCAATTGTCGTGCTCGCTATCGCGGGCTTCGCCGCGGTCGTGCTGTCTCGCCACCCGTCGAACGATCGCGACTGGTCCCCCGACCAGCGCGAGCTCTCCACCGCGCGCTTCGCGGGCGACAGCGTGTGGGTGCACAACGTCCGCAACGTGCGCTACCGCACGACGCACGACTACGACGCCGCGTGGGACGACCGCGCGTACGACCTGCGGCAGATCGAGTCGGTGTGGTTCGTCGTCGAGCCGTTCAGCGGCCATCGTGGCCCGGCGCACACCTTCGTCACCTTCGGCTTTCGTGACGGGCGCTACGTCGCGATCTCGGTGGAGATCCGGAAGGAGAAGGGCGAGTCGTTCTCGCCCTGGCGCGGCGCGACGCGCGGCTACGAGTTGATGTACGTCGTCGGCGACGAGCACGATCTCATCGGCCTCCGCGCCAACTTCCGTCATGACTCGGTCTATCTCTACCGCACGACGGCGACGCCGGAGAAGGCGCGCGAGCTCTTCGTCTCGATGCTGACGCGCGCGAACCATCTCGCGGCGCACCCGGAGTTCTACAACACGCTGACCAGCACCTGCACGACGAACATCGTGCGTCACGTCAACGAGATCGCGCCGAAGAAAGTCCCCTTCAGCTTCAAGGTCCTCCTCCCCGCCTACGCCGACGAGCTCGCGTACCGCATCGGCCTCCTCGACACGACGGTACCGTTCGACACGCTGAAGGCACGGGCAAAGATCAACGCGCGAGCCGCGGCCGCGGCGGACAGCGCGGATTTTTCGAGGTTGATCCGGAGCTGAGACTTCGCGCGAGGCGCGAGGGGTGCTTCAGCAACAGCTTCGTGAGCCTTCGTGCCCTTCGTGTTTCAATACCAAGAGCGACAGCCGGCTCGTTGCGGTGAGGAGCTCCAGCGCCTCACGGAGCGATCCGATGCCATCCTCGATGGACCGCGATCTTACTCCGCCCGCGCCTAGCGCCGCAGCAGCACCATCGCGGTGAATATCGCTCCCGCGCCGAGCACGACCCACGACGCGACGCCGAGCATGTCCCAGATTCGCGCTGGCCGGGCGGCGTCGCCGCGGGGGATCGTCGCGAGGCCGATCAGCGCGCCCGTCGCGAAGCCGCCGGCGTGGGCGGCGTTGTCGATGAAGGCGAAGCCGAAGAGGCCGAGGTAGGCCGTCAGCAGCGCGGCGGTGACGAGCGCGGAGCGCATCCCCGGCAGGATCTCGTCGGGACGCCGGCGGGCGAGGACGATCAGGTAGCCGAGCAGACCGAGGATCGCTCCCGAGGCGCCGACCGAGGCGCCCTCCGTCACGAACGCCACGCTCGCCAGGCTCGCGCCTAACGCGGAGAGCAGGTAGACCAGCGGCAGCCGCGAGCGCGGCGCGTAGGCCTCCATCACGATCCCCACGTTCCGCAGCGAGAGCCCGTTCATCCAGATGTGGAGGAGCCCGGCGTGGAGGTAGGTGCTCGTGAGCAGCCGCCACCACTGTCCCTCGCGCACGAGCGGCTTCACCAGCGCCGCGCGATCGACCCACCCCTCGCCCGCCGGGATCTCGAGCGCCGACACGACGATGATCATCGCCAGCAGCGCGTAGGTCGCGTACGGCCGGCGCGAAGTCATCCGCGCCGTGTGGCGCGCGATCGCTTCCTCGTGCGCCTGGCGGGCCGCGATCGCCCGCGCGACCGCCTCCGGGTCGCTCAGGTCGAGTGGAACGGCGTGGCGGATCTTCCACCAGCTCGTCGCCGCGCCCCAGGCGAAGAGGAGCGCCACGCCGAAGACGAGGAACGCGAAGGAGTGGATCGAGCCGCGCGCGCCGAACACCCACAGCGCCATCGCGGCGATCGCCCCGGCGATCCAGAGCAGCGCCTTCCGTCTCGCTTCGGTTTCCAGGGGCGCGGGCATCGCTCGCTCGGCGTATCGGGAACGCCGAAGATGCACCGCGGGACGGCCGCCGACAACCCGCGTCGGCTGGGCGGCCGCCTAACGCTCGATCTTGGGGAACTCCCCGGTGAGCGAGGGACGGGTCGTCGTCGGTGCCGGCTTCGCCTTCGCGAGCAGCCGCTCGAGGTCCGCGGGCTCCATCGCGCGCCAGTCGTCAGGGTAGGGCGCGAGCCGCTTCTTCGTGTGCTGCGACTGGAAGAGCAGCCACCCACTCTTGAACTCCGGCATTCGCAGCCGGTCGGTGGGGATGTTCCGCAGTGCCGGATCCGAGATCTCCGTCACCAGCCACTCGACCCCGTTCGAATCGGTGAAGACCATACCGTGTCGATATAAGTAGCGAAGGTGACTGTGAACGTCGTCGATGTTGTACATCACCCTCGCGCGAAGAGCAGAAACCCTGCCGCGCCCGCGCTCGCATCCCGAAGAGCCGCACCGACTTGCACCGCGCGTGACCACTGTCACCAATGCGCTGTGACGATCGTCCTCCAGAGGCCGCTCGCGCATCGAACCGCACCCTCGCGGGTACCGGAACCGCGGCCCTCCGGCGATCGTCAATGGATCAGTGTGACTGAGACAACGCACCGAGCAACTCCGCTTGCCATGAACTGCTTCCGCTGCGGCGCGCCGGTGCAGGACGGCACCCGCTTCTGCGCGCAGTGCGGCGCCGACGTGTCCGCCGAAACGCAGCGCGTGCGCTCCGGGGAGCGCCGTCCCGACGGCATCCTCGAGACCGTCCGCGAGCGCCTCTCCGGAACCTACGACGTCGAGCGCGAGCTCGGTCGCGGCGGGATGGCCGTCGTCCTCCGCGCCGTCGAGCGCGAGCTGCAGCGCCCGGTCGCCCTCAAGGTCATGCCCCCGCAGCTCGCCCTCTCGCCCGAGAGCGCCGAGCGGTTCAAGCGCGAGGCGCGGATGACCGCGTCGCTCGAGCACCCGAACGTCATCCCGATCTATCGCGTCGGAGACGCGGATGGGCTCTTCTACATCGCGATGAAGCTCGTCGAGGGTCGCGCCGTCGACGACATCATCCGCGACCAGGGCGCGCTCCCGATCCCGGCCGTGATCGCGATCTTCCGCGGCGCCGCGGCCGGCCTCGCGGCGGCGCACGAGCGCGGCATCATCCATCGCGACGTGAAGGGAGGCAACATCCTCGTCGACGCCGACGGCCGCGTCCTCGTGACCGACTTCGGCATCGCGCGCGCGATGGAGGACGTCTCCCTCACCGCGAGCGGGATGATCGTCGGCACGCCGCACTACATGAGCCCCGAGCAGTGCGCCGGCCGGCCGTTAGGCCCGCAGAGCGACCAGTACTCGCTCGCCGCCGTCGCCTTCCAGATGCTCACCGGGAGCGTCCCCTTCGACGCCGACTCGCTCCCGGCGGTGATGCAGCACCACTTCTTCACCCCCGCGCCCGATCCGGGCGCGATGCGCGCCGGGATCCCGCGCCAGCTCGACGCCGTCGTGCGTCGTGCCCTCGCGAAGAAGCCGGAGGACCGCTACGCCTCGACGCGCGACCTCGTCGAGGCGATCGACGCGATTCCGCAGACCGCCGAGGAGCGGCGCGAGGGCGAGGAGATCCTTCGCACCCTCGCGCGCGGCGGATCGGTGCCGCGGATCGCCACCAGCGCCGCTCCCACCATCCGGGGCATCGCCCCGGTCGCCGGAGGACAGCTCGGTGACGCGCGACTGAGCCGCGTCTTCGCCGCGGCGAAGGCGGGCGTCGGCGGGCGCGGCTGGGCGGTCGGCGCGATCGTCGCCCTCATGCTCCTGCTCGTCCTCGTCGGGGGCGTCGTCGGCGCGCGCCGCTACTTCGGGC
This sequence comes from Gemmatimonadaceae bacterium, assembly GCA_036392515.1. Lineage (GTDB taxonomy): Bacteria > Gemmatimonadota > Gemmatimonadetes > Gemmatimonadales > Gemmatimonadaceae > JABFXC01. Next base: position 52,436 of record DASVXU010000208.1, read on the forward strand.
CCACCGGTGCGACGCACCGCGCCGTCAGCCTCTACGACAGGGGGAACGTCGCCGCGTCGCGCGCGATCTTCACGCGCCTCGCGAACGACTACCCGCGCCTTCCGGTCCCGCGGATCTACCTCGGCCGCATCGCCCGCGAGAGCCGGGACTACGCCACCGCGCAGCGCGAGCTGCAGGCCGCCATCCAGCTCGCGCCTGACGACCCCGTCGCTCTCCGCGAGATGGGCTCGCTGATGTACGTGACCGGCCGCTTCGAGCTCGCGGAGCGCTTCTACCGGCGCGCCATAGCCCGGGACCCCACCGATGCGCTCGCTCGTGGCTATCTGGGGTGCTCGCTCGTCCATCTGGGTCGAGTGACCGAGGGACGGTCCATCATGATCCAGGCTGGTGAGGGTTCGTGGAGCCGATGCGGTTGAATCGTGGTACGGCGCGCCTGACGCTGATGCGAGGCGGCGCCAGCGCGAAGAGCGAGACGAGCGGTGCCGGTCGCTCGACCCCAGTCACCCCGGCGCCGCGGCTGCGCCTCGTCGGCGCGACCCCGCGCCAGCTCTCCCCCGGCGCGCACACGCTGCTCGGGTGGCTCAACGGCGACGCCTATCGTCTGCCGTTCGCCGAGGTCCCCGACCATGGGCTCGACCTCCTGCGAATCGACGCCGCGGCGCGTCTCGCGCACGACGCGCGCAACGCCGCCGCACGCCGCGCCCGGGGAGGCGAGGCTTCCTGAAGTGACGCGAGCGCCGGCGCGCCGCGTGAACCTCGCCCGGCGCCGCGCTCGCCGCGTCGCGCTGGCGATCGTCCTGTCGATCGTCGCGGCCTGCGGTCGTCCGGCGCCGCCGCCCGCTACCGTCCCCGCGCCCACGCGCGGTCCCGACCGCGAGGCGATCCGCCGCGACTCGATCGCTCGCGTGCGCGCCGCCTTCGTCGCCGAGTCGCTCTCGCGCGTCTACGCCTATCGCGACACCGCGAAGATCCGCGTCTGCGCTGGCGGCGACGTCACCCTCGGCACGAACCTCGACACCACCTGGACCGCGTACGCGTCGCGCAAGCTGAAGAAGCCCGTCGCCGCGCTCCCTTCGCCGGACTCGCTCGTCGCTCCCCTGCGCCCGCTCTTCGGCGGCGCCGACGTCGTGCTCCTCAACGTCGAGGGCGCGATCGGGGAGGGTGATCCGCCGATCGCCAAGTGCGCGAAGAGCACGAGCGGCTGCTACGCGCTGCGCATGCCTCCGCGCGCCGCGCGGGCGATCCGCGGGGCGAGCGACCGCGTCGTCGTCGCGAACCTCGCGAACAACCACGCGCGCGACGCCGGCGCCGAGGGTCTGCTCGAGACGGTGCGCCGCCTGACGGATGCCGGCGTCGTCGTCACCGGCGTGGACACGCTCCCGACGCTCGTCGAGACGCGCCACGGCGACACCCTCGCCATCCTCGGCTTCGCGACATCGGGCCCGCCTAACGACCTGCGCGACCTCGACGCGGTGCGCCGCCACGTCTCGCGCGCGGTCGCGTCGTACCGGCGCGTGATCGTGACGATGCACCTCGGCGCCGAGGGCGCGCAGGCGCAGCGCACGCTCGACAGCGCCGAGATCTACCTGAAGACCGCGCGCGGCAACCCCGTCGCCTTCGCCGCCGCCGCCGCGGGCGCGGGCGCCGATCTGGTGATCGGCCACGGCCCCCACGTGCTGCGCGCCGCCGAGTGGCGCGGACGGTCGCTCGTGCTCTACTCGCTCGGCAACCTGGTGACGTACGGTCCCTTCTCGCACCGCGAGCCGATGCGCCGCGGCGCCGTCGCCTGCGCGACGGTGGATGGCCGCGGCGCCGTGAGCTCGGCGCGTCTCTACCCGACCGTGCAGCGCGCACCCGGCTCCGTGCGCACCGACCGCTCACGCCGCGCGCTCACCCTCGTCGATTCGCTGTCGAAGCTCGATTTCCCGAGGAGTGGAGCGAAGGTGCTGAAGGACGGACGGCTCGTCCGGCGGTGAGATCGGGAATACCGCTCACGCCTGGCTTGCTGCTCATGTGATCACGGAGGACCCTGAAGACCACGACGGACACGGAGCCCTCCGTGTCCTCCGTGGTCCTCGACGTCCTCTGTGACTACCACGCGGAGTCCCGATCAAGCGAGAGAGCGCGCCAGGCGGGACCAACTCACCCGGCGCGCCCCGTAAGGAATCGACTCTCCCCGCCTCAACCCCCGTTAGGCAGCGAATCCCGGCGCGGGGTGACGGTCAGCGTGTCGGTGGTCGCGAGGAGGCGGCGCGCACCGATCCAGGGGACGATGCCGGGGGCGGGCTTGCGGAGCAGCGGGCGCTCGACGACGCGGTGCGCCTTCGTGCTCGCGTGCACCATGCGTCCCTCGCCGACGTAGATCCCGATGTGCGTCACGCGGCCCTTGCGGCCGAAGAGCAGCAGGTCGCCGGGGCGGAGCTGCGCCGTGTCGGTGGGCACTTCCGCGCCGACACGTGCCTGCTCCTTCGCCGTGCGCGGCAGCGAGACATCGAGCGCCGCCATCACGTAGCGCACCAGCCCACTGCAGTCGAACCCCTTCGGCGTCTCGCCGCCGAAGCGATAGCGCTTGTCGAGCTGCGCGCGCGCCATCGCGACCACCGAGTCGATCCGCGCGCGCGCCTTCGCTCCCATCGCGCTCGCCGCGCTCGACGGCTTCGCGACCGCCGGAGCGACGGGAGCAGTCGCCACGACGGAGTCGCGAAGGATGATCGTGTCCGCGAGCTGTCGTCGCATCGGCATCCACTGCGCCGACACGCTGAGTGGCGTGACGATCGCGCCGCAGATGACGGTAAACAGTAGAAGGAAACGTCGCATGCGCATCACGAAGGCAAGACGCTTGCCGGACGGAACCGGCAACGAAGCGCCATCTTTCTGGCACGCGACGTGAATTGTCTGTGACCTCCGTCGCATTTCAGCGAATTCCGAGCAGCTTGTGCGTCTGGAGACTCAGACGCCAGCGCGGATTCGCCATGCAGTACTCGACGGCGAGCCGCGTGTTACGCTCGCGCTCCGGTCCGTCCATCGGCTGCAGGAAGAAGTAGCGGAAGTCCATCGCCGCGAACGTCTCCGGCATCGCGCCCTGCTGCGGAAAGACGAGCTTCAACTCGTTGCCGCTCGTCAGCGTGAGCGGAGCGCCCGCCTTCGGGCTCACGCAGATCCAGTCGATCCCCGGCGGTGGCTGCTTCGTGCCGTTCGTCTCGATCGCCACCTCGAAGCCCGCGTCGTGCAGCGCCGCGACGAGCGGGGCGTCGAGCTGCAGCAGCGGCTCGCCCCCCGTGCACACGACGAGCGGACGCGCGCCGCGCATGTTCTTCCACGGCCACTTCGCGACCACCGCGCGCGCGACCGCTTCGGCATTTTCGAACTTCCCGCCGTCCGGTCCCGTGCCGACGAAGTCGGTGTCGCAGAAGGTGCACGTGGCGGTCGCGCGATCCTCCTCGCGGCCGCTCCAGAGGTTGCATCCGGAGAAGCGCAGGAACACCGCGGCGCGGCCCGCGTTCGCGCCCTCGCCCTGCAGCGTGTAGAAGATCTCCTTGACCGTGTACGCGCGGCTCATCGCGTCACCGTGCTCGCGTAGCGCGCGGGATCGCGCCGCCCGCTCTCGGCGAATCCCTTCAGCCGCAGCTGGCACGCGTCGCAGTGCCCGCACGCGGCGCCGCTCGCGTCGGGATCGTAGCAGCTCGTCGTCAGCGCGTAGTCCACGCCGAGCGACGTCCCCAGCTCGACGATCTCGCGCTTCGTGAGGTGGAGCAGGGGAGCGCGGATGTGGATCGTCTCTCCCTCGACGCCGGCGCGCGTCGCGAGATTCGCCAGCCGCTCGAAGGCGGCGACGTACTCGGGACGGCAATCGGGATAGCCGGAGTAGTCGAGCGCGTTGACGCCGATGAAGATGTCGCGCGCGCCGAGCACCTCCGCCCACGCCAGCGCGTAGGAGAGGAAGATCGTGTTGCGCGCCGGGACGTAGGTGACGGGAATCCCGCTCCCCATCGCGCGCTCGTCACGATCCTTCGGCACGTCGATCTCCGCCGTGAGCGCCGATCCGCCGAACACGCGCAGGTCGATGTCCACGACGACGTGCGCCGCGACCCCGTACCGCTCCGCCACCGCGCGCGCCGCCGACAGCTCGTGCACATGCCGCTGTCCGTAACGGAAGCTCATCGCATGCACGTCGAACCCGTCCCGCGTCGCCAGCGCGAGCAGGGTCGTCGAATCGAGCCCCCCGCTGAGCAGGAGGACGGCTTTGGGCGGAGCGTTGTCGGGCACGGCGCGGACTTGGGGGGAGGGTCGCGCCTGAAAGCTAATTCAGTGAGGCAGCAGGACAGAACCGACCCCTTCCGTCCCTGCCGGGCGTTACGCCCGGATCTTCGCCCGTCTCTCCTCGAAATCCTTCAGCGCGTTGTGATGCTCCGGGAGTACCGCGGACGCCTTCAGGTCGCCGACGCGCAGCCCCTTCACCATCTCGCGCAGCAGCGACGAGCCCTCGAGGAGCTCCGCGGACGCCGCACTCATCTGCTCGCACGCGGCGCTCTGCTCCTGCGTCGCCGCGCTCACCTGCTCGGCGGCGGCGGCGTGGTTCTCGGCGGCGCGCGCGACCGAGCCGATGCTCTCCGCGGCGGTCGACACCACCTTCACGTTCAGGTCGGCCGCGTTGGCGACGTTCCCCGCCGCGTGCCGCGTCCGCTCCGCGGCGCCGGCGATCGTCGTGAGCGCGTCCTCGATGTCCTTCGAGATCCGCTCGATCTCGCCGACCTTCGACGCGCTCGTGACCATCACCCGCGTCGTCGACGTGACGCGCTCCGTGACGCGACCCGTCATCACCACGATCTCGTCGGCCGCGGTCTGCGCCTGCTCGGCCAGCTTGCGCACCTCGTCGGCGACCACCGCGAAGCCGCGCCCCGCCTTGCCCGCGCGGGCCGCCTCGATCGCCGCGTTGAGCGCGAGGAGGTTCGTCTGCTCGGCGATCTGGCTCACCGTCGCGACGAACCTGTTGATGTCCGCCGCCGTGTCGTTGAGCACTCCCACCTCGGCCGACGCCTGCTCCACCGTCTTCTTCACGTCGGTGAGGATCCCGACGGTGCGCTCGAGCTCGCGGCGCCGCGCCTGCGACGTCTGCTCGATCGACGCGGCGAGTCCGTTCACTTCCGCGGCGCCGGAGAGCACGCCCAGCGCCTGCGTGCGGATCTCGCGCAGCGCGTCGCTGATCTGTCGCAGCTCGGTGACCTGCTGTTCGGCGCCGCTCGACACGCTTCCCATCGACGACGAGGTCTGTCCGGCCGACTCCGAGAGCTGCGTCGAGACGGACGAGAGGTCGTGCGCGGACTGCGCGACGCTGTCCGACGTCGTCGCGACGACGGCGACGATCTTCGAAAGCGATTCGCCGGTGTGGTTGAGCGCCTGCGCGAGAATCTCGAACTCGCGCGGCATCTCACGCGTCGTCCGGACGGTGAGATCGCCGTCGCTGAACGCCATCGCGTGCTGGACGAGGTCGGTCAGCGGCCCCGAGACCTGCCGCACCGTGCGCACGACCACGAGCGCCGCGAGCACGAGCGCGAAGCCGATGAGCACGATGAGCACGATGCTCCGTCGCACCGCGTAGCGCGAGAGATCCCGCGACGCGTCCGCCACCTTCCGCGCCTTCGCCTCGCCGAGCCGGTCCATGTCGCCGAGCAGCTGCGCCGCGATCGGACGCGCGAGCCGCGCCTCCGCGCGCGCCGCGTCGAGGCGTCCGAGGTCGGCGAGGCGATGGGCGCGCGCGAAGTGCGTCTCGACCTGCGAGAGCCGTTCGTCGATCGACGCGGTCAGCGCGACCTCCTGCGCCGACTGCCCGCGCCGCGCGTTCATCAGCCGCTGCGTCGCATGCGCGTCCCATCCAAGCGACCGGAACTCGGCGAGCGTCGCGGTGTCGCGCGAGTCGAGGTAGCCCGTCGCCGCCTGGAGCTGCTGCGCGACGTCGGCGGAGAGGCGCGCCGAGAGCTTCGCCTGCTCCTGCACCTGCGTGAAGCTCGCGGTGGTCTCGCGCGACATGGAGCGCATCCCGTGGAAGCCGAGCGCGCCCGCGATGGCGAGGAGGATGACGAGCGTCCCCAGCCCGAGATGAAGGATGCCGCGGATCGAGCCGAGCGCCGAGCGCAGCGAGCGGGTCACGAGCGTGGTCCGCTCCGCCAGCTCGCGCGCGACGGCCGCGATGCGTGCCCTGTCGGAGATCCTCATTGTGCCGCCACCTCGAGAAGCCCGTTCGCGACCTGCGTCATCACGAAGCTCTTTCCCACCGGATCGCCGTCCGCCTGGAAGCGGATCGCGCCGGTGACGCCCTGGAACGCGTGCGCTTCGTCGAGCCCCGCGAGCCAGTCGCGGATGCGCCGCCGGTTCGGTCCGACCTCCTCGATCGCCTTCGCGACGAGACGCGTCGCGTCGTAGGCGAGGGCGGCGTTCCCGTCGGGGACGCTCCCGTACTTCTTGCGGAAGGCGCGCACGAAGCTCTGCGCCTCGGGGCGCGGATCCTCGGAGCTGAAGGGCGCGCCGACGTAGGCGCCGGTGGAGGCCGCGGTGTCGTTGACGATCCCCGTCCAGCCGTCGCCGCCGAGGAACGCCGCGTCGAGCTTCTGTCGGCGCGCCTCGCGCAGCAGCGCCAGCCCCGATGCGTCGGTCCCCGCGGCGAAGACGATGTCCACCCGCTCGCGCGCGTAGTAGCTCACGAACGGCTCGAGGTCGCTCGATCCCTCGGGGATCGGGTCGACGCTCACGATCTCGCCCGCGAACGCCTTCTGGAAGGCGTCGGCGAGGCCGCGCCCGTAGCTGTTGTTCTCGTAGATGATCGCCGCGCGCCGCTTGCCTAACGTTCCGGCGAAGCGCGCCAGCGCGATCCCGTTCGCCGAGTCGCTCGAGATCACGCGGAAGGTCCACCGCGAGATCCCCGTCAGCTCCGGCGACGTCGCCGTCGTCGCGACCGCGGGCAGCTCACCGTCGTAGACGTGCGCCGCCGCGACCATCGCGCCGGAGTTCACGTGACCGACCACCGCGACGAGATCCGGGTTCGCGACGAACTCCGCCGCCACCTCCGCCGCGCGCGTCCCCTGACCGTCGTCGTCCTGCTCGACGACCTTCAGCTCGCGCCCGCGGACACCCCCCTTCGCGTTGATCTCGTCGACCGCCAGCTCGATCCCCATCCGGTTCATCGCGCCGTAGGCCTCGTTCCAGGGGCCGGCGGCGCCGACGACGATCGCTTTGCCTCCGCCCGAGCACGCGGCGAGGACGACGAAGGCCCCCCCGAGCACCGAGGAGCGGATCCATCGGGCGGGGCGGGACAGAAGCTGTGGACGTCTCATCGAGGTAGAGACTCGAAAGGGGGGGGTCGGGTCACGTAAGCTCGTTGCTGGCACCAGTTCTGCCTCGCTCGCTTTCCGGAGGATCGGCAGCCCGGGAAGAATCTCAACCTCGAATGGTGACGCGCATGAAGGTGCTGGTGACTGGAGGGACTGGTGTGGTCGGACGGGCCGCGGTGAGCGCCCTCGTCGAGCGCGGCCACCAGGTGCGGCTCCTCTCGCGGCACGCGCGGCGCGACGCGGAGCAGTGGGGCGACGCCGTCGAGTCGTGGACCGGGGACGTCGCGAAGGACGAAGGGCTCGCCGGGTGCGCCGACGGCTGCGACGCGGTGCTCCACGTGGTCGGCGTCGTCGCCGCGCCCGCGGGCGGGCCGTCGCTCGAGGAGATCAACGTCGAGGGGACGCAGCGCATGCTGCGCGAGGCGATCGCCGCCGGCACCGCGCCGAAGTTCGTCTTCGTCTCCTCGCTCGGCGCCGAGCGCGGGGAGTCCGACTACCACCGCTCGAAGCGCCAGGCCGAGGCGCTCGTCCGCGATTACCCGGGCGAGTGGGTGATCGTGCGCCCCGGAAACGTCTACGGGCCGGGCGACGACGAGATCTCGCTCCTCCTGCGGATGGTGCGCACGATGCCGGTGATCCCCGTCATCGGTGGAGGGGACGCGAAGTTCCAGCCGATCTACGCCGGCGATCTCGGAAAGGCGCTCGCCCTCGCGGTCGAGCGCAAGGACGTCGTCGGACGCGCGCTCGACGTCGCGGGAATCGAGGAGACCTCGCAGAACGATCTGCTCGATCGCTTCGCGCGCATCACCGAGCGCGAGCCGGCGCGCGTCGGCGTTCCCGAGTTCCTCACGTCGATCGGCATCTCGATCGCCCAGCGCGTGGGTGTCCCCATTCCGTTCCACGAATCGCAGCTCGTGATGCTGCGCGAGGGGAACAGCATTCCCGCCGACAGGATGAACGCGCTCACCGACGTCTTCGGCATCACGCCGACGCCGCTCGACGAGGGGCTGCGCATCCTCGCCGACGCGCTCCCCGAGGCGCTGCCGTCGCAGGGAGTGGGCGCGCTGAAGCGCAAGCAGTTCTGGGCCGACATCGCCGGGACGGTGCACACGCCCGAGACGCTGTTCGCGCTCTTCCGCCAGCGCTTCAGCGAGCTCGTGCCCGGCGCTCTGATGGACGTCGGCGCCGAGCCGGACACCCCGAGCGTACTCGAGGAGGGCGCGACGCTGACGATGGCGCTACCGCTGCGCGGCAACGTGCAGGTGCGTGTCGAGGAAGTGACCGATCGCCGCGCGACGCTCTGCACGCTGGCGGGACATCCGCTCGCCGGCGCGGTACGCTTCATCTGCGAGGATCGCGGCGAGAACGTTCGCTTCCAGGTGGAAGTCTACGATCGCCCGGCGACGCTCGTGGACCATCTCATGATGCGTCCCTTCGGGGAGATGCTGCAGGCGAACGCCTGGACCAGTCTCGTGCAGAACGTCGTCGCCGAGAGCGGCGGCCACGCGGCGAGCGGGATCGAGCA
>DASVXU010000209.1:0-40210 GCA_036392515.1 Gemmatimonadaceae bacterium
ACGCCCTGCGCGACGGAGTGGTCCATGTTGCCCACCTCGTAGCGCCAGGCGCCGAAGCGGCCGCGCGAGTAGATGTCCTTCGTCTCGAGCCAGGGAAGCACCGCGTGCAGCGCGCCGTCGCGCTCGAGCGAGGGCGTCGGATACGTGTAGTCGCGCTCGATGAGGTGCGCGTCCACGATGTCCGCGCGGTCCTCCTCGCGCAGGAGCTTCGTGCTGATCATCCCCTGGATCGTCTCCTCGACCACCTTGCAGCGATCCACCGGCTTGAACTCCGAGTGCGAGACCTCGGCGAGAAGCGAGTAGTGCGTCCGCGCGTCCGGCACGACCTCCGGCGAGTAGTTCGACAGGTACGTCACGCGGTAGAACGGCGCGTCGTCCTCGGGAAAATACATCCAGCACTTCTTCGAGGGCGAGGGCTGCTTCAGTCCGACGCCGACGATGTACCCGCCCGAGTGGCGGAGTCGCGACGCCTCGCAGCGAATGCCGTCGGGGACGGCGCCCGTCATGTTCTTCACGAGCAGGTCGAGCGGCGTCGTGTTCATGAGGATGTCGTACCGTTCGCGCGAGCCGTCGGCGAGCACGACCTCCTTCGCGTCCACGTCCACGTGCGACACCGGCGCGTTCAGGCGGAGATTCTCCTCCACGTAGGGGCGCATCCGCTCGAAGAGCCCGCCCGTGCCGCCATGGCGCGGATACTTGAAGGTCGAGTTCGGCCCCCACCCCGCGTCGTCGCGGTCGAGCACGACGTTGCCGAGCACGCGCTTGATGTCCACCACCGAGACGCGCTCACCGATCCATTCCTTGTTCATCATCTTCGGCGGATGCGCCCACACCTTGAAGTTGTAGGGCATCATGAAGTACTTCGCGATCCCCGCGCCGAAGACTCCGTAGATCAGCTCCTCGAAGTTCCGGAAGCGCGACACGTCGAGCGGCTGCTTCTGCGCCTCGACGAGGCCGAGCAGGCACTCCAGAACGACCTCCTTCGGGAGATACTTGATGTTGTTCTGGAACGGATACGGGAGGAAGCGGTTGCACATCCACACCCAGCTCTCGCGCAACAGGAGCTGGTACTCGTCGCCCATCAGCTTGTCGAAGAGGCGGTCGAAGTACTCGTAGTGCGAGAAGAGGACGTGCCCGCCGATGTCGTAGATGAACCCGTTCGCGCTCGTCTCGCTCGACGCGAGCCCGCCGACCTTGTCGCGCGCCTCGAGCATCACCCAGTTCTCGTAGCCGAGCTCGCGCAGGCGGTAGCCGGCGCCGAGCCCGGTCGGGCCCGCGCCGATGATGACGATCCGCGGCGCGGTCGAGGAAGGCGCGCTCTCGGGCGCGCCGCCAGGCTGTGAACGTAAAGGCTGCATGTGGTGATGATCGGTGAGGAACTGACTCGCTGACGGCTGATAGCCGATGGCTAATGGCTGATGGCTGCTTCGATCTGCTGCCTGTCCTGCTCCCACGCGCGCGTCGCCGCGTAGCGGCGCAGCGCATCCCCGAGCGGACGCATGATCGTCCCGCGCTCGCTTCCCAGCACGACCTCGCGCGGCCGCGCCGCCGCCAACCCGAGCTCCGCCGCGGGACGGCCGCGCACCAGCGACTCGTCGAGCCCCGCTCGCCGCGCGCCCTCGCGCGCCAGCTCGGCCCAGCTCGTCGCCCCCTCGTTCGCGAGATGCCAGACGCCGCGCTCCCCGTCGATGAGGAGGTCGAGCGTCACGTCCACCAGATCGGGCACGTACGTCGGCGAGACGATGAGATCCTCGGCCGCGTCCACCGGCGTCCCGCTCGCCAGCTCGCGGAGCGCGCGCGTGAGGAAGTTCCAGTCGTCCCACGGGCCGAAGAACGCCGCGGTGCGCACGACGAGCGCCGAGGGGAGGAGCGCGAGCGCCCGCGCCTCGGCCTCCGCCTTCGAGCGCCCGTAGACGCCTAACGGCGCCGGCACGTCGCTCTCGACGTAGGGCGCCCCCTTCACGCCGTCGAAGACGAGGTCCGACGAGAAGGTCACGAGCTTCACGTCGTCCTCGGCGCATGCCGCCGCCAGCGTCGCCGGCCCGATGACGTTCGCGGCCATGCAGGCGGCGGGCTCACGCTCGGCGTCGTCCACGCGCACCCACCCCGCCGCGTTGACGATCGCCCAGGCGCGCGTCTGCGCGAGCACGCGGTCGACCGCGGCGCGGTCGGTGACGTCGAGCTCGCGGCGGGACACTGCGCGCGCCGCGAGCCCGCGCTCGGCGCAGAAGCGCAGCACCGCGCGGCCGAGCGTGCCGCGCCCACCGGTGACGAGGATCGGGCGCGCCTGCGAGCCCGCGCGCGCACGGCGCGCGATCGCGGGAGACGCGAGCGTCGTCCGCTCGGAAGGGCGGTCGCAGCTCGCGCTCGTCGAGTACGCGAGCCGCTGCGGCAGGTGCCACCATCCCGGCGAGTGCAGCACGGGATGGTCCCAGACGCCGGAAGTCGCGAGCGCGCGCGCCATCGACGCGAGCGCCGTCGCACGGGGCCGCGCCGCGCGGATATCGAAGAGCCCCGGCTCGTAGTGTCCGTCCAGCCGCGTGACGAGCGAGCTCCAGTCGCGTGTGCCGAACGCCGCCCACGCGGTCACCGCGCGGATGTCGGCGCCCTCGTCGCGCGCCTCGACCGCGCCATGCCACACCTCGTCGAGCCAGCGGAGCTGCTGCTCGCGCGTGCAGCCGAGGTGCACCTCGGTGATCGCGATCGGGAGATGGTAGCGCGCCCATGCCTGCGCGAGGAGCACCCGCGGCCCGGCGACGCCGTCGGGCAGCGCGCGCACCGCCTCGACGTCGGCGTAGCGATGCCGGCCGTTGCCGCCGTGCGTGTGCTCCGGATACCGCTCGAGCCGCTCGTCGAGCCAGCGCTCGCTCGTGACGTAGTGGTTGACCCCGAGCAGGTCCGGCGCGCACCCCTCGTCCACCGCCGCGTCGATCTCGGCGTCGGTCACCCCCGCCCAGCGCGTATACTCGCGCAGCGGATGCTCGCGCCCGAAGCGACCCGCGAGAAGATCGAAGGTCAGCCACCGCCGCTCGTTCTCGAACTCCGCCTGATAGCCGAGCGCCGGCGTCGCGTGGGTCATCCCGAGATCTTCCGTCTGCACGAGCAGCGCGTCCGGGGTGACCTCGCGGACGGCACGCATCGCGAGGCGCGTCGCGCGGATCTGCGTGAGCAGCGCGCGCAGCATCTGCGCATCGCTTCGCTCGTGCGGGAACCAGACGCCGTAGAGCGCGGCGAAGCGCGCCGTGGTCAGCGGCTCGTTGACCGGGGTGAAGCGCGTGACCCAGGGGTACCGCTCGGCGACGCGGCGCGCGAAGGCGGCGAGGCGCTCCGGAAAGGCCGGGTCGAGAAGATTGGTGTCGAGGGGACCGCTGCCATGGTGCACCAGCCCGACGATCGGCTCGATGCCGAGCTCGCGCATCTGACGCATGCGCGCGTCGGTCCACTCCCAGGCGCGGCCGTTCGGCATCCCCGCCTCGATGCGCTCCCAGAGCACGGGATAGCGCACCACCCGGATGCCCGACGAGGCGAGGCGAGCGAGATCGTCGTCACGATCGTAGTGGCCGGTGAGCGCGAGCTGGTCATGCTGCGCGTCGCCGACGCGATTCAGGGTACACTCGAGCCCCGCCCAGAGCTGGAGCGGGGCCCGGCCGTTCCTCTCCCGCGCGTCCGGCATCGAATCGACCGCCACCGGAGCGGAGCCGCGGGTCAATCTCCGATCTCGTCGGCCGTAGCCGCGAGGGAGCGGCTGCTGCGCGTGGCGCGCTCGCCGCGGCGGGTGCCGCGCTCGCCGGCGACCTTCGCCGCGCGATCCTCGCGGACGCGCAGCGCCTCGCGAAGGATGCGATCCATCCGCGCCACGATCGACTCCCACGTGTTCGCCCGCGCCTGCTCGATCCCGCGGGCGATCATCGCCACGTCCGGCGAGACGAGCGCGTGCCGCACCGCGTTCACGAACTCGTCGCGCGAATCGGCGACGGCGACGACCGGGGTGAAGTTGTGGACGACGTCGCTCACCGCGGTCGAGACGATCGGCTTCCCCGCCGCCATGTACTCGAGCGTCTTCGTCGGATTGATGTACTCCGTCGCCTCGTTGAGGGCGAAGGGCATCAGGCAGACGTCGAAGCCCTTCACGTACGACGGGAGATCGGCGTACTGCCGCTGGCCGAGCCAGTGGATGTTCGGCGCCTGCGGCAGCTCGGCGGGATCGACCTTCACCACCGGGCCGACCATCACGAGGTCCGCTTCGGGGTTCCGGGCGGCGAGGATCCGGAGCAGGTCGTAGTCGAGCCGCTCGTCGATCACGCCGAAGTAGCCCATCACCTTTCGGCCGAGCTTCGCGAGCTCGGGCGCGAGCGCGAGATCTTCCGAGCGAGCGCGGGCGAAGTGGTCCATGTCCACGCCGCAGCCGAAGAAGTGCACGTTGTGGTGGATCCGCGACTTCGCGCGCGAGAGCCGGTAGCCGCCGGTAAAGACGACGTCCGACTCCGCGACGAGGTAGCGCTCGCGGTCCACGAGCTCCGCGGGCGCGAAGCGGAACTTCGACAGCTCGTCCATGCAGTCGTAGACGACGGCGCGCTCGTCGAATGCGCCGATCATCGCCGGGGCGGGCATCGGCGTGTAGAACCACTGCACCGGGCGGTCGAAGAGGCCGCCGAGCGGTCCGTCATCGGCGATCTGCTTACGGACGAGATCGCGGATGATCGCGATCGACTCGTCGTAGCTGCCGCGCAGCTCCCCGGGGAGCATCGGCACGGCGCGATGGACGCGCGGCAGGGGGAGCGAGACGTCGAGGCGCGGGGTCGCGACGTCGTCGAGGTAGACGGGCTCCTCGACGAAGAGGACGTGTCCACGCTGGCTGAGCCGCGAGAGGATCTGCTGCGGTCGCTGCCACACGAAGTCCCAGCGAAGGTGACTGTGGACGATGAGGGACACGTCAACCGTGTCCGCGGCCTGGTGTGGAAGCGGGCTGGGCATGCGCGAGGATGTGTTGGTGCTCAGAGGGCCGCGTGCGTCGGCGCGTGCGGCGCAACGCAGATGGGCAATCTGTGTGCCTCGGCTCACTCCGTGCGGGAACGCACCGACCGGCGAAAAGGCGAACGGGGGCGCGACAGTCGTCGCGCCCCCGCCCGCCTAACGCCTAACGGCCCGCCGCTTCCCGGGGCGCTCAGCTCCCGACCGCGAGCTCCGCCGCGCTCGTCCGTGCGTCGCCGGCGAGGACGCCGCTCCACTGCCTGACGATCTCGCGATAGCGGACCCCGACCGGCCGGATCTTCCGCTCCAGATCGTACATCCCGACCGCGTGCAGATCGTTCCGCTCGACGCGCAGCGCGTGCTGCCAGTCGATCTGGTCGGTGAGTGAATACCAGGTGAAGCCCATCACCGGGACCCCCGAGGCACGCATCGCCATCAGGTCCGCCCACTGCCGGTCGATCCAGTCCACCGCCTGGCTGCTGACGCGGTTCGTCTCGCAGTGGAAGATGGGGACGCGGTAGCGCTGGTAGTACTGCGTCGCCAGCCGCTTGAACCCCATCGGGTTGCGCGAGGTCGTCGAGCGGCCGGTGGAGGCGATGCGGTGCTCGCAGGTGGGATAGTAGTCCACGCCCAGCCAGCGCTGCCCCGTCGCCCGCTTCTCGCGGAAGAAGCTCAGGTCGTTCGAGGTGACGCCGTTGTCGTGGAGGTAGCGCGCCATCCCCGGCGCGAGCTCATGTCCCATCGTCAGATCGAGCGAGAGCTGCTTCAGCCCGTTCCAGCGCTCGGCCTCGGCGCGCGCGCCGGTGCCCGCCGCGTGGAAATGCTCGATCGACTCGCCCTGCACGATGACCGCGTCCGGGCGCTCGGAGAGGATCGCCTCGACCGCGAGCTCGTGCGCCATGCAGAGGTTCCGCATCGCGGTGACGAAGGCACGGTCATCGGCCAGGCACTCGTTCCACCACCCGCGGAGGGCGGAGAAGCTCGCGCAGACGAAGATCTCGTTCACCGGGGTGAAGTGCCGCACCCACGGATAGCGCCGCGCGAAGGCGCGCGCGTACTCGGCGAAGAGCACCGGGAACGCGGGATCCTGGAAGCCGCCGAGCCAGGAGGGAACACCGAAGTGGCAGAGGTCCGCGATGACGGTGATCCCGAGCTCGCGGAGACGCGCCATCTGCGCGTCAGCATGGTCCCAGTCGTAGCGGTGCGGAGCGACGTGGACCTTGTAGTAAGGCGGGCCGTAGCGAAGCGCGTTCAACCCGCTCTCGCGGACGAGCGCGAAATCCTCTTCCCACCGCGCGTAGTGGCCGCACTTCTCCATCTGGTCGATGCGAACACCGCCCGCGATGGTGGGATAGCTGTTCTCGATGCCGGTGGCGAAAAGAAACGGGGTCGGAGACATCGTTTTTCCGGTTGCAGGCGCGCCCTGCCGGGGATCGGCGGTCGCGACGCTTTCAGACGAACGACCGAGGGGAAAGACACATCGATCCCTCATGGTCCCGGATTCTTTTACACCGCGTTAGGGTAGCGGTGCCTCACGGATGCGGGGTCACGGGAACCAGCGATGCGGGGGGGCGGCACGCGCCTTCGGCGCGGCCGCGAGACGGCGATGCGAGATGCGGGGTACGGGAAATACCCAATGATGCGGGACTGGCCGAGCGCGGGCCGCCTGCGGCGCCGCGCTCGGCACAACCCGCATCAAGGTGTGGCCCGCATCAGGCATCCCGTATCGCAGTATCGCCGCGCGCAGCGCCGGCCACCTCGCATCGCTCTTTCCCGAGTTCCCGCATCCCCCCAGGACCCCGGATGTCAGCCGTCCGCGACCCTCGCCCCGTCCGCCGCCTTCGACAGCCATACCCTCGGCTTCAACTCGAATTTCCGTTCATAGTCCCTTCCGATCCCCGGAGCCGCTCCCTGCAGCGCGCTCTCGTCTCCGACCACGATCATGCAGCCGCCCCAGCCCGCTCCGGTGAGACGTGCGCCGCGCACTCCCGGCTCCCGCATCGCCCGCTCGACCAGCCAGTCGAGCTCGGGACGCGAGCACTCGTAGAGGTCGCGCAGCGATTCGTGCGAGCCGAGCAGGAGCTCTCCCGTCAGCGGCTTGCCGGCGCGCAGCAACGCGACTGCCTCGCGGACGCGGCGGGTCTCCCGCGAGACGTGGAGGGCGCGGCGGTCGAGCGGGTCGGGGAGCTTCGCCTCGAGCACCTGCTCGGGCGTCGCAGCGGCAAGGTTGGGGAGGTCGGGCCAGCGCTCGCGAAGCAGCCGCAGCGCCTCGACGCATTCCGCCTGACGCGTGTTGAACGCAGAGTCGCGCAGCGAGCGCCGCACCGCGCTGTCGATGATCAGCACCGCGTCGCGGAAGGGCGCGAGATCAGTCTGCGTCGTCGCGCAGTCGAGGTGCAGCGCCTCGCCCTCGCGCGCCAGCGCCGACGCGAACTGATCCATGATTCCGCATGCGACCCCGACGAAGCCGGTCTCGGCGCGCCAGGCGATCATCGCCGCCTCGCGCAGGTCGAGCGTCGTGCCGAGTGCGTGCGCGATCGCGATCGCCGCGGCGACCTCGATCGCCGCCGAGGAGCTGAGCCCCGCCCCCGTCGGCACATCGCTGATCACCGCGGCGTCGATCCCGGTGCGCTCCAGCGCGCCGATGCCTAACGCGTCGCGCGCGACCGGCGCGGCCACACCCAGCACGTAGTCCCACCAGTGCCCGCTGCGCTCCGGGGTGACGAGCGACGCCTCGCCCGTCCCCTCCTCGTTCGCCGAGACCGCGCGCAGCGTCCCATCGCCGTCGCGGTTCACGCCGGCCGCGACCCAGGTGCGCCGCTCGATCCCGATCGGGAGCACCTCGCCCCCGTTGTAGTCGGTGTGCTCGCCGATGAGGTTCACGCGCCCGGGCGCGGAGGCGATGGCGTCCGGCTCGCGCCCGAAGCGCTGGCGGAAGAGCGCGCGCACCGCGACGGCGCTGGGAGTCGTTGAAGGTGTCGGCATCGCGTGGTCGAAATGCGATGGGGGTATGCGAGAAGCGCGCCCGGTCGGCGAGCGGCGCTACCCGAGCCGGTCGCCGAGCGCGATCGCACGACCGCGCGCGAGCTGCTCGGGAGACATCCGCGTCTTCCCGGCCGGCTGGATCTGCGTCACGCGCACCGCGCCAACGCCGCAGGCGACGATCATCCCGTCGGTGGCGATCTCCACGATCTCGCCGGGCGCGCGCTCGACGTGCGGGAGCTGCCGCGCGCCGAAGAGCTTCAACGATCCCCCGCGGTGCGCCGTGAAGGCGCCGGGCTTCGGATCGTAGGCGCGGATCGCGCGGCAGACGTCCACGGCCGGACGCGACCAGTCGACGCGCGCGCTCTCGCGGTCGATCTTCCCCGCGTATGTCGCGCGCGCGTCGTCCTGCGCCTCCTCGCGCGCGCGGCCCAGCGCGACCAGCGTCATCGCCTCGATCAGCGCGAGCGCGCCGAGCTCGGAGAGCCGCAGTGCGAGCTCGCCATACGTCTCGTCCTCGGCGATCGGCGCCGAGACCTGGAGCAGCATCGGGCCCGCGTCGAGCGCGGGCACCATCCGCATGATGGTCACACCCGTCTCCGCGTGTCCCTCGAGGATCGCCGTCTGGATCGGCGCCGCGCCGCGCAGCTTCGGGAGCAGGGAGGCGTGGACGTTGAAGCTGCCGAGCGGCGGGAGGTCGAGCACCGCCTTGGGGATGATGTGCCCGTAGGCGACGACGATCGACGCGTCCGGCTCGAGCGCGCGCAGCTGGGCGATGAACTCGTCGCCGCGCGGCTTCTCCGGCTGCAGCACCGGGATCCCCTCGGCGAGCGCGATCTCCTTCACGGGCGAGGGAACGAGCGTCGAGCGCGAGCGGCCCACGGGACGGTCGGGCTGCGTCACCACGCCGACGACGTCGAACCCTTCACCGAGCAGCGCCCGCAGCGGCGCCGTCGCGAACTCCGGCGTCCCCCAGAAGACGACGCGCAGGCTAGAGCTCCTCGTCGCGGTGGTGGTGCTCGGCCACTTCCTCCGCCGTCAGCGTGCGGATGTAGCCGGGATACTTCCCCTTGATCGTCGCCCACTTCGCCATGACCGCCTTGCGACGCAGCGTGCTCAGATAGTCGATGAACAGCCGTCCGTCGAGATGGTCGATCTCGTGCTGCAGGCAGCGCGCGAGCAGTCCCTCCGCCTCGAGCTCGAACTCCTTCCCGTCGCGGCCGAGCGCGCGCACCGTCACCTTCTCCGGACGCGGGACGTCCCCGTACACGTCGGGGATGGAGAGACAGCCTTCCTCCGCCTTCTCGAGGTCGGAGTCGTTGCGGACGATCTGCGGGTTGATGATCGCGAAGGGAGCGTTCCCCTCGACGTCGATCACCGCGATGCGCTCCGTGCGCCCCACCTGCGGCGCGGCGAGCCCGATCCCGCGCGCCGCGTACATCGTCTCGATCATGTCGTCGATCAGCTTCTGCAGCTCGTCGGTGATCGTCTCCACCGGGACGGTCTGCTGGCGCAGGATCGGCGAGCCGAGGACCTGGATCTTGAGGAGGGCCACGGTCGGCGGATCAGGCCTTGCTGTCGGTCGTCGCGCCTGGCGCGATGACCTTCGCGATGCTGCGCCGCTCGATGACGACGCGCGACTCCCCGCTCTTGATCGTGATGCGGTCGTCCATGCTCTTCACCGGCGCGCCGTCCTTCATCGACTCCCTGATGTGGACGACCTCGCCGACGACGCCTCCCGTCGTCACCACCTCGTCGCCGCGCTTCAGCGAGGTGACGCGCGCCTCATGCTCCTTCCGCTGCTTCTGCTGCGGGAGGATCATGAAGAAGTAGAAGATCACGAAGATCATCCCGAACATGAAGATCTGCTGGAACGCGCCGTTGGATGCGGAGGGCTGCATCAGCGCGAGCAGAGCGGGGAAGGCGACGGTCATTGGCTGCGGGCCTTGGCGTGATAGCGCTCGAGCCAGTCGCGGCTCCAGCGGTCGAAGTCGCCGGCGCGGATCGAGTCCCGCGCCGCGCGCATCAGCGACACGAGGAAATGTACATTGTGCAGCGAGAGGAGTCGAAGGCCGAGGATCTCGTCGGCGACGATGAGGTGCCGCAGGTAGGCGCGCGAGAAGCGCGAGCAGAGCGGGCAGTCGCAGTGCTCGTCGAGCGGACGCGGGTCGGCGCGGAACTCGGCCCGCTTCACGTTGACGCGGCCCTCGCTGGTGAAGGCGGCGCCGTTGCGCCCCATCCGCGTCGGCGCGACACAGTCGAAGAGATCGACGCCGCGGCGCACCCCCTCGACGAGATCCTCGGGAAAGCCGACCCCCATCAGGTAGCGCGGACGGTCGCCGGGGAGCGCCTCGTCCATCACCTCGAGCATCGCGTACATGTCGGGCTTCGCCTCGCCCACCGAGAGCCCGCCGATCCCGTAGCCGACCCAGTCGCCGACGGCGCGCGCTCGCTCGGCCGACTCGCGACGGAGAGACGCGTGGATCCCGCCCTGCACGACGGGGAAGAGCGCCTGCTCCGGGTACGACTTCCCCTCCGTGTCGCCATCGCGGCCGAGCCGCTCGAACTCGACGCGGCAGCGCTCGAGCCAGCGGATGCTCCGCTCCGTGGCGTCGCGCGCCACCGGCTCGACGCTCTGTCCCGGGATGACATGGTCGAACTGCATGATCACGTCGGCGCCGAGGTTGCGCTCGATGCGCATCACCAGTTCGGGGGTGAAGTGGCGCCGCGATCCGTCGAGGTGGCTCTTGAAGTGGACCCCTTCCTCCGCGACCTCGCGCAGGTCGGCGAGGGAGAACACCTGGAAGCCGCCGGAGTCGGTGAGGATCGGTCCGTCCCACCCCATGAAGCGATGGAGCCCGCCGAGGGAGCGAATGAGCTCGTCGCCGGGGCGGAGGTGGAGGTGGAAGGCGTTGGAGAGGATCATCTGCGCGCGCATCGCGCGCAGGTCGGTCGGGTCGATCGCCTTGACGGTGGCGAGCGTGCCGACGGGCATGAAGGCCGGTGTCTCGACCGGCCCGTGGGGGGTCGTGAAAACGCCGGCGCGTGCGGCGCCGGCGTTCGTCTCGATGTCGAAGCGGAAGGGCAACGGGGCGTGGCTAGAGCGACACGGACGCGCCTCCGGTGACGCCGTATGCGTCGCGCGCGCAGTTGTACCGCACCGCAAGATTGTAGCGGTGAGTATACACCTGCTGGGCGGCGTCACGGTAGCGGGGCGGGAGCTGCGACACGAGATCGGCGATCGTCTCGTCCACGTGCTGGTCGCCCGAGGACTTCGTCACGTGTGCCTTGATCTCGGAGTCGAAGTCGTCCTGGAGGACGCGGACCGCGACGACGCCGTGCGCCATCGCGCTGTCGCCGACGATGCGCGGGCAGGCGTTGCGGACGAGCGTGTCGACCGCCACCTGCAGGTCCTGCTCGGTGATGAGCCCACTCACCGCGTTCTCACGAGTCGCCACCACCCCGGCCGACGCGCACGCCACGCAGAACATCGCCCCGAGGGCGAACAGCGCGGCCCCCGAACGGCGGGCCACCACGGCTGCACCTGACATCGCCTCTCCCTCCACGCTGAAGCGCGGCGCTCACGGGCGCCGTCCCGCGCGATGCCGACGCGGCACCGCTTCGAGAGCCGCTAATGCAGAGCCCGGGCCACTCGCGTTCGCTGGAGTAGCCCGGGCTGATCATCGGTCGTCGTGACCGCTCTTCGTCAGTGGTGTCTCGTGTCTGCGCGATCGTGTTGGCTGGAAGCAGGAGGCTGGAGACAGGAGGCTGGAGGCTGGAGGCGTCATGCCTCCTGCCATCAGCTTCCTGCCATCAGCCTCCTGCCACAACGCGACCTGAGTTACGGCAGCTGCAGCGTCGTCACCGCGGTGTTCGGGGCACAGGAGTAGCCGACAGTGAGGATGCCGGCGCGGAGGTCCTCGGTCTGGCCCTCTTGCGCGTCGAACTGCAGGCGCGC
The DNA here is from genome assembly GCA_036392515.1 of Gemmatimonadaceae bacterium. Lineage (GTDB taxonomy): Bacteria > Gemmatimonadota > Gemmatimonadetes > Gemmatimonadales > Gemmatimonadaceae > JABFXC01. The sequence continues at coordinate 11,912 of DASVXU010000209.1, forward strand.
GGTCAGGGCGCCCCACTCGGTGTCGATGCGCTCGTCGCCGCTCGAGCGGAGGATCTGCGACTGCTGCACCGCGCCGCTCCTGTCGTAGCTCACGCGGATGCGCGCCTGTCCCGTCGCCGAGGAGCCGCTCCCCATCAGCCGCGGACATTCGACCTTCAGCAGCTGATCCGACGCCTGGCGGAACTCGTCCTGGTTCAGCCGCGGCTCACCCTCGGTCGGCTTGTAGTAGGTCGTGGTGCGCGTGACGCACCCGGCGAGCGTGAATGCGAAGGCGCTACACGAGAGCCATCGCGTCGCCGTACGAATAGAACCGGTAACCCGCATCGATCGCCTCCTGGTACGCTCGCATCGTCAGCTCGTACCCCGCGAACGCGGCGACGAGCATGACGAGCGTCGATCGGGGAAGATGAAAGTTGGTGATCAGCCTGTCCACCGCGCGGAAGCGGTACGGCGGCCGGATGAAGATGGCGGTTTCCGCCTCGCCGGGCGCGACCGTGCCGTCCTCGCGCGCGGCGCTCTCCAGCGCGCGGCAGCTCGTCGTCCCCACCGCCCACACCGCATGGTTCGACGCGCGCGCCGCGTTGATGGTTGCCGCGACCCCGGCGGGAATCGTGAACCACTCGCTGTGCATCGCGTGCGCCGACGGGTCCTCGACTTCCACCGGCTTGAAGGTCCCCGCGCCGACGTGCAGCACGAGCTCCGCGCGCCTGACGCCCTGCGCCTCGAGGGTGGCGAGCAGCTCGGGGGTGAAGTGCAGCCCCGCGGTCGGCGCGGCGACCGAGCCGCGCTCGCGGGCGTACACCGTCTGATAGCGCTCCTCGTCCGACGCCTCGTCGGCGCGGTGGACGTAGGGCGGCAGCGGCACGTGCCCGAAGCGCTCGATCGCCTCGTCCGCGGAGAGATCGCCGGTATGCAGTCGGACGACCCGCGTCCGCCGCTCGGTGACCTCGACGATCTCGACGTCGAAGCCCGGCGCGACGTGCAGCACGCGGCCGGGCTTCAGCTTCCCCCCGGGATGCACCATCGCCTCCCACCGCCCCTCGCCTAACGGCCGGAGGAGAAACACCTCGCCCGGCGCGCCGCTGTCGCGCGTGCCGAGCAGCCGCGCGCGCATGACGCGCGTCGCGTTGACGACGAGCGCGTCGCCGGGCGCGACGTACTCCACGAGGTCGCGGAAGCGCCGGTGCTCGATGCGTCCCGACTCCCGATGCACGACCATCAGCCGGCTCTCGTCGCGCCGCTCGACGGGGCGCTGCGCGATGAGCGACTCGGGGAGATGGAAGTCGTAGTCGGCGGTGCGTGAGCCGCGCGTTGCGGGGTGCGAGGGCACGTCCGGAAGATACACGGCACCCAGCTCAGCGACGGCGTGGCCTGGCGACGGTGCTTTGGCGACGGTGCTTTGGCAAATGCCGACACAGAGATCCACAGAGCTCGGCACTGATGAGATCCACAGAGGAGTGCTTTGCAGTGCGGTCCTCTGTGGCGCTCATCTTTGCAGAGCTCTCGTGGAACTCTGTGTAATGCCGTTGCCAAAGCAGCGTCGCCAAAGGACTGAGCGCCGTGCGCTGAGCGTCCGCGACCATTCCGCGTCGCAGAGGCTCGACGCACGGCGCACCGACCCTGAAGCGCCTAGAACAGATTCTGCTGCGGACTCGCCGCCGGCGGCGTGTACCCGAAGTGCCGGTACGCCTGCGGCGTCGCCATGCGGCCGCGCGGGGTGCGCTGGAGGAAGCCGTTCTGCACGAGGAAGGGCTCGTACACCTCCTCGATCGTGCTCGCGTCCTCCCCGCTCGCCGCGGCGATCGTCGAGATACCGACCGGGCCGCCGTCGAACTTCTCGATGATCGTCTTGAGGATGCGCGCGTCCATGTCGTCGAGGCCGAACTCGTCGACGTCGAGCATCGCCAGCGCCTTCTGCGCGACGTCCTTCGTGATGCGCCCGTCGGCCTTCACCTGCGCGTAGTCGCGCACGCGGCGAAGGAGGCGGTTCGTGACGCGCGGCGTCCCGCGCGAGCGGCGCGCGATCTCGTGCGCGCCGCCCTCGTCGATCGACACGCCGATCACCTCCGACGAGCGGCGCACGATCGTCTCCAGCGCCTCCACCGGATAGTAGTTCAGCCGCTCGACGATGCCGAAGCGGGCGCGCATCGGCGCGGTCAGCATCCCGAAGCGCGTCGTCGCGCCGATGAGGGTGAACTTCTCGATCGGCATCGTGATCGTCTGCGCCTTCGGGCCCTCGCTCAGCCGGATGTCGATCTTGTAGTCCTCCATCGCCGGATAGAGGAACTCCTCGATGATCGGCCGCAGGCGATGGATCTCGTCGATGAAGAGGATGTCCCCCTCGCGCATGTTGGTCAGCGTCCCGACGAGATCGCCCGGCTTCTCGAGCGCGGGGCCCGAGGTCGTGCGGATGTTCACGCTCAGCTCGCGCGCGATGAGCTCCGCGAGGGTGGTCTTGCCGAGCCCCGGGGGCCCGAAGAAGAGGGTGTGGTCGAGGGGCTCGCGGCGCGCCAGAGCGGCGTCGATGTAGATCCGCAGGCTCTCCTTCACCTTCTCCTGCCCGATGAACTCGGCCAGTCGCTGTGGTCTGAGCGACAGCTCGACGACGGACTCGTCGGAGAGGGCTTCAGGGGTCGTGATCTCGGCGCGCGTCATCGTCTCCATACACTACCTGCTTTACGGGGAACATCCAACCGGTTTGGTGAGCCCGGAATATACCCCGAGGAAAGACCGAAGATCAGGGGCTGGAGGGTATAGGCTGGAGGCTATTGGCTGGAGGCTGGAGGCCGGGGACGTTGAGTCACCTGCTTCCAGCCACCTGCTTCCAGCCGCGTCCCACGCGTGGCTAAAGTTGCGAACGGAAGAGTCCGATACTCGGAGCCAGCAGCGCGCGCCCTCAACGACGGGGGTGCGGTCTCTCATCCGGTTTCCGATGCGAACCTCCTTCCGTTCCATTCACGGGCTCGTCGCCGCCGCCGGCTGTGCGCTGGCGGTCGTCGCCTGCGAGGTCCCGACGTCGCTCCCCATCTGGGACACCGTCTGGCAGGTCCCCGCCGACAGCGCCGAAGTCTCCGTCGCCAGCCTGCTCCCCTCCTCGGTCGCGATCGTCGACGTCGGCGGGGGCGTGCAGGCCTTCTCGCTCACCCTCCCCGCCGCCACCTACAGCACGACGTTAGGCAGCGTCTGCCCCGGGTGCGCCGCGGCGAACGGGATGCGCGTGCCGAAGCCGCAGTTCACGATGATCGACTCGACCGTGATCGCGCTGCCCTCCGACGTCGCGTCGGCGGACATCGTCGGCGGGACGATCGACTGCACCATCACCAACGGCTTCGGCTTCGACCCGATCAACCCGAGCGCGACGGCGCACGGATGGATGCGCATCGACGTCCGCTCCGGTAACGCGCTGCTCGCGCACGACTCGGTGTCGGGGACCGCGATGACGCTCCCGACCAACGTCGGACGCCTCCGCTCGATCCCCGTCCTCGGCACCCCGGCGTCGCCGGTACGCATCGCCGGGCCGCTTCGCGTGAGCATCACGCTCTTCTCGCCGGCTGGCGACTCGGTCACGATGAACACCAGCCAGCAGTTCTCGGTGAACGCGACGGCGAACAACTTCCGCGTCAGCCAGGCGGCGGTGGCGGTCCCCTCGCGCTCGATCCCCGCGCAGAGCGACACCGTCGATCTCTCCGGGCTCAAGGACGTCGCCAGCGGCACGATCAACGGCGGCGCCTTCATCCTCACCGTCGCCAACCCCTTCGCGGTGCAGGGCAACGTGAACGTCGACATGACGGCGCCTAACGGCGCCCACGTCGCCAAGTCGCTCGCGCTCCCGCTGGGCGGGCCCGCGACGCAGCCCGCGAAGCTGCGGCTCGACCTCACGGCGAGCGAGATCAACTCCCTCGTCGGCCAGTCCAACGTCCAGATCGCCCTCACCGGCGACGTCGGCGCGCCGGGCGGCCCGGTCACGGTGACGCCGTCCCAGAAGATCGTCCTCAACACCATGGTCGAAGCGACCATCACCGCGGGAGGGAAGTGACCGATGTCTGACGCGATCAACTTCCGCCGCGGCGCGATCGTCGCCGCCACCATCCTCGCCGCCTCCACCGCCGGCGCGCAGCTGCCGAGCGCGAGCCCGGCCGCGCTGGGGATGGCGGACAACTACACCGCGATGGCGCGCGGCTTCGGCGCCGTCGCGTGGAACCCGGCCAACCTCGGCCTCCCGCACAACCCGCGCTTCACCCTCACCCTCCTCGGCGTGCGCGGCGCGGGCGACCTCGGCCCCATCACCACCGACGACATCGCGCGCTACCAGGGAATCCGCCTCCCGAACGAGGTGCGCGACGCGTGGATGCAGCGCATCGACGCGAACGGCGGCGAGAACGGTCAGGTCGGGGGTGGGGTGACCTACCTCGGCCTCAGCATGGGACGCTTCGCCCTGCAGGTCGCGTCGAACGCCAGCGTGGACGCGAACCTCCCGCCGGGCGCGATGGAGCTGGCGCTCTACGGGAACGCGGGGCGCACCGGGAACGCGCAGGACATCACCCTCGACGGCGCGCACCTCACCGGCGCGGTCACGACGACCGCCGGGCTCTCGTGGGCGCATGCGATCGACGTCGGGCTGGCGCGCCTCTCCTTCGGCGCGACCACGAAGTACATCCTCGGCAACGCGCTCGTGCACGGCGAGGATCGCGGCTCGATGCTCTCGGCGAGCTCCTCGCAGATCGACCTGCGCTTCCCGCTCGTGCTCTCCGACACGGGGAACAGCTCGAGCATCGGCAACCACGGCAGCGGCGTCGGCCTCGACCTCGGCGCCGCGTGGGACAGCGGCCCGCTGACGGCGAGCGTCGCGGTCCTCAACGTGGTGAACACCTTCCGCTGGGACGCGAGCAGCTTCTACTACAAGCCGATCCAGGCCTACTACGGCTCGGACACGAGCTACAGCTCGAACAACGTGACGATGCCGCTCGACTCGGCGCCCGCCGACGTCCGCGCCTGGCTCGACGACCAGCGCTTCAAGCCGATCCTCTCGATGGGCGTCGCGCTGCGCGCCTCGAATCGCCTGACGCTCGCCGCCGACGTCCGCCGCGAGATGGGCGACGGTCTCCACGTCGGCGACCGCACGCACGTCGGCGCGGGCGCCGAGTTCCGCGTGCTGCCCTTCATCCCGCTCCGCGCCGGCGTCGGCGTGCACGCCGAGGGGATCTCCCTCGCCGCGGGCACGGGGCTGGAGCTCGGGAAGATCAACCTGACGGTGAGCGCGGAAGACCGGCGCACGGCGAGCGGCCACGCACCGGGAGCGGCGGTCGGGATCAGCTTCGGCGGCCGTTAGGTCGCGCGGCTATCGGCAGGAGGCTGGAAGCAGGAGGCCTCCAGCCTCCTGCCGATAGCCTCCCGCCGATAGCCTCCTGCCATCAGCGCGCGAATCACACTCGAGCGCGAATCCCCCGCAACCGGTACGACGCCTCCTCGAGCGTCTCCTGCTTCTTGCAGAAGGCGAAGCGCACGAGTCCCCTGCCTAACGACTTGTCGGAGTAGAAGCTCGAGCCGGGCACGGGGACGACGCCGATCTCCTGCGCCATCCACTTGGCGAAGGCGTGGTCGGGCTTGTGGGAGATCGCGGAAAAGTCCGCGAGGACGTAGTACGCGCCCTCCGGGATGCAGAAGACGAAGCCTGCGTCGGCGAGGGCGGAGACGAGGACGTCGCGACGCGCGCGGTAGTCGAGCGCGAGGTGGTTGTAGTAGTCCGCGTCGAATGCGAGACCGACCGCGGCGGCCGCCTGCAGCGGGTGCGGCGCTCCGACGGTGAGGAAGTCGTGGACCTTGCGGATCGGCGCCGTCTGCGCCGGCGGCGCGATGACGTAGCCGATGCGCCAGCCCGTGCAGCTGAAGGTCTTCGAGAGGCTCGAGACGGTGATCGTCCGCTCGCGCATTCCCGGCCACGTCGCCAGCGGGTGATGATTTCCCGCGTACCGGATGTGCTCGTACACCTCGTCGGTGATCGCCCAGACGTCGTGCTCGATGCACAGCTCGGCGATGAGCGAGATCTCCTCGCGCGTCAGCACGCGGCCCGTGGGATTGTGCGGCGTGTTGACGACGATCGCCTTCGTCTTCTTCGTGAACGCCTTGCGCAGGCGATCCGGATCGATGTGCCAGAGCGGGCGCTCGAGCGGGACGTACTTCGGCGTCGCGCCGGCGAGGATGGCGTCGGGCCCGTAGTTCTCGTAGAAGGGCTCGAGGATGATCACCTCGTCGCCGGGATCGAGCAGCGCCATGAACACCGCCGCCATCCCCTCCGTCGCGCCGCAGGTGACGGTGATCTCCCGGTCGGGATCGACCTCCAGCTCGTGCATGCGCCGGTAGCGCTGCGCGATCGCCAGCCGCAGCGCCGGCGTCCCCCACGTGACGGCGTACTGGTTGACGTCACCATGGATCGCCGCCGCCGCCGCGTCCTTCATCGGCGCCGGCATCGGAAAATCGGGCATCCCCTGCGCGAGATTGATCGCGCCATGCTCCTGCGCGACGCGGGTCATCTCGCGGATCACCGACTCCGTGAAGGTCTTCGTGCGCGTGGCGGGATTCATCTCTCGTCTCTTGGTCTCCTCGTCGGGCGAGCGGCGTACTCGCCGGAGGCTGAAGGCAGGAAGCTATAAGCTGGAGGCGACCTCGTCACCGCCGTCGCTCCCAGACATCAGCCTCCTGCTTCCAGCCTATCGTCCCCCGATCTTCGCCAGCGCCGCCCTGATCAGCTCCGGCGCCGACATCCCCTTCTTCCCCGCGTCGAGCGCCGCGCGGACGGCTTTCTCCGCATCGGCGGTCGTGTAGCCGAGCGACACCAGCGCGCGGATCGCGTCCTCCACGCCGGCGCCCCCGGGACGCGGCGCACCCGCGACGTCGCTCGGCTGGAGCGCGTCGTCGAGCTTGTCGGCGAGGTCGAGGATCAGCTGCTCCGCCTTCTTCCGCCCGACGCGCGGCACGCTCTGCAGCGTCGCGACGTCCTTCTCGCGGATCGCGCGCACCAGCCGGTCGGCGGTGAGCGTCGAGAGCATGCCTAACGCGAGCGAGGGACCGACGCCCTTGGCGCCGAGCACCTTGTTGAAGACGCGCCGCTCGTAGGCGCTGGCGAAGCCGTAGAGCTGCCACCCGTCCTCGCGCACGATCAGCGAGGTCCAGAGCGTGGCCTCGTCCCCCTGGCGCGGCAGCGCCTCATAGACGTTGAGCGGGATGAGCAGCTCGTAGGCGACTCCCCCGCTCGTCATCAGCTCGACGCGATCGAGGTCCTTCGCGACGACCGTTCCCTGGACCTGGACGATCAACGACTTCTTCCTCCGATCAGTGGATTGCGCGTCCGCGGCGGGATCGAGGCGCTTGCCGCCGAGAGCCGAGCGAGGTGCGCGCCCATGCAGTACGCGAGCGCCGCCGCGACGCCGTCCGCCGCGTCGGAGGGCGTCGGCACGCTCTTCAGGCGGAGCAGTCGCGTGAGCATGAACTGCACCTGCTCCTTCGTCGCCGCGCCGGTCCCCGCGACCGCCTTCTTGATCTCGGCGGGCGGGATCTCGTGGATGTGCAGCCCATGCTGCTCGCCAGCGAGCAGGATCACCCCGCGCGCGTGGCCGAGGACGACGGTGGTGCGGACGTTCTTCGCGTAGAACACCGCCTCGACGCTGAGCACCTGCGGCTTGTGCCGGGCGATCAGCTCCTCCATCCCGTCGTGGATCTCCTTCAGCCGCGAGGAGAGGGCGTCGCGCGCCTTCGTCCGGATGACCCCGCACTCCACGAGCGTCGCGTCACCGGGGCGCGTCGCGCGGACCACGCCGTAGCCCGTGGTCGCCGTCCCCGGGTCGACGCCGAGCACCAGCACGGGGGCCTACGCCCCCGCCATGTCGGCGACGTCGATGTCGAAGTTGGCCCAGACCTTCTGCACGTCGTCGAGATCCTCGAGCGCCTCGATGAGCTTGAGCACCGACTCGGCGTCCTTCCCCTCGACCTTGACGGTGTTCTTCGGAAGCATCGCGATCTCCGCTTCCTCGATCTTCAGCCCCTTTCCCTCGAGCGCGCTGCGCACGGCGTGGAAGTCGTTGGGCTGCGTCGTGACGACGTACTGGTCCTCCTCGCGGCGCAGGTCCTCGGCGCCCGCGTCGAGCGCGGCCTCCATCGCGCTGTCCTCGTCGAGGCCGTCGGCGGGGATCACGATCTGTCCCTTCCGCTCGAACATCCAGGCGACGGAGTTGGAGGCGCCCATGTTGCCGCCGCCGCGCGAGAACTTGTGCCGGACGTCGGCGACGGTGCGCGTCGGGTTGTCGGTGACCGCGTCGACGATGATCGCGACGCCGGCGGGGCCGTAGCCCTCGTAGGTCACCTCGCTGTAGGTCTCCCCCTCCAGCTCACCGGTGCCCTTCTTGATCGCGCGCTCGATGTTGTCCTTCGGCATCGACTTCGCCTTCGCGGCGTCGATCGCCGTGCGGAGTCGCGCGTTACCGTTGGGATCCCCGCCGCCCTGCTTCGCGGCCATGGTGATCTCGCGAATGAGCTTCGTGAACAGCGCGCCACGCTTCGCGTCCGTGGCCGCCTTGTAGTGCTTGATCTGCTTCCATTTACTATGGCCAGCCATGCTTCCCCCGGAGTGTTTTCTCGGTGTCCGGGGAAATATACGGGGGGTCGGGGGTCGGGGGTCAGGGGTCGGACACGCGCGCGGTTGGTTCGAAACGTCACGGCCCGCCGGGGGTGGCATCGGATCGCTCCATGCGCGTATCGGGGCTCCGCGTGCCGACCCTCCTCGGCCTTGGCAACGGCTGTTAGAACACGAAGCTCACGAAGGTTCACGAAGGGTGCTTCAGCAACATCTTCATGGGCCTTCGTGAGCTTCGTGTTTCAATAACAAGAGCAACAGCCGGCTCGTTGCGGTGAGGAGATCCCTCGGCACACGGAGCGATCCGATGCCACTACTGTCGCACAGCGTGGCTCCAGACCCCCGGCCTGCGCTTACGGCGTGAACCGCACCGCCAACATCCCCCGCCATCCAGTCAGATCCACCCTGTCGAGCGTCCCGACCGAGTAGGTTGCCGCCGGTGAGATCTGGAAGAGGCCCGCCTGCCAGCGCGCGGAGAGGCCGAGGGTCTCCATCTGCCCGCTCCCCTTCGCCTGCGCGGGGTAGACGGCGTCCGCGTCGACGGCGGCGCGCGTGAGATGCCGCGTCTCGAGCGTCGGCGAGAGCGCGATGCCGGCGAGGGTGAAGCTCGCACCCAGGCTCGCGTTCACGATGTTCTCCATCGGCGCCGCCTGCCCGCTCGCGCGGTGGCCCTGCGTGCGCGTCAGGTTCCACACGTTCATCGACCAGCCGACGTTGCGCACCGTCGTCTCGTAGCCGCCCTGCAGCACGAGGCGGTTGCCGGTGTTGAACGTCGCACCCGCCGAGCGGTCGTCGCCGTAGCTCGACCAGGTGGCGCCGAGCGCGGCGCGCGACGCGCCGAAGGTGCGGTCCACGCCGAGCCGCGCGCGGTACTCGTCGCCCGGCTGGTAGTGCGCCTTCGTTCCATCGCCGTACTCGTACGGCGCGAAGTCCGATGAATGCCGGAAGCTCGCGCCGAGGCCGAGGTTCCACGCGCCGAACGGCCGCGCGACCGCGATCCCGCCCGTCGTCGCGAACCCCGCGCCCATCGTCCCGATGGGGAAGAGCAGGAAGTCGTTCGCGATGTTCTCCGCCGCCATGAACTGCGCGCTGTCCGCCGTGCTCTTTCCCGTCGGCAGGTTGACGCCGGCCGTGAGGATCACCGCGTCCTCGCCGAGCGAGTAGCTCGCGCGGAGTTGCGTGTCGGTGAGCCCCGCGATCGAGCTCTCCTTCGCGCCGCCGATGCGCGCCGCGGAGTGCGCCCACGCCGTCGCGATGTCGAAGGAGAAGCGGTCGATCGCCGGGAGCACGATCGCGATCGGGACGACTTCCTGTGACACCGCCTTGGTCGTTCCATTCGACGTGAGCTTGTAGCTCACCATCTGCGCCGCACCACGCGCGGTGAGGATCGCGTCCTGCGCGGCGAGCGACGCGGGGGCGAGCAGCGCCAGCGCCGCGAGAGTGCGAGTGAGTCGCATGCTCATTTCGGGAGGGGGACCTGCACGACGATGCGGCCCGTGTTGATGGTCACGTTGTCGCCGCCTGTCGCGATCGCGGCGCCTTCCTTGGTCGGCACCGGAATGGCCGTCGTCGCGCCCGCCGCGATCGCGGCGGGCGAGGGGTTGATGGCGTCGCGCGCCGCTTCCGCGGTGGACGCGAGCCGTCCCGCGTCATCCACTCCCGAGGTCGCCGCCGCGACGACCGCGCCCTCGCTCGTGCCGGCCAGTGAGCTCACGACGAGGGCCGGAGTGACCGACGCGCCGGCCGACGTCGCCTGCGCGCGCGCCGCGCCGCTGCGCGCCGCCTCGAAGCCGGGGTCGATCCGCGCCGCGTCCTCGAACAGGCGCGCCGCGTCGTCGAAGCGCCCCGCGTCCTCCGCGGCGAGCCCGCGGCTGTACGCGAGGAAGGCCGCGAGCGACTTCGTCGGCCGCTGCTCGATTGCCGCGCGCTCGGCGGCGGTGAGCGTGACCCCCATGTCCGCGAAGACGCCGAGCACGATCCGCTTCTCGGCGTCGAACACCGCGTCGAGGTCGAAGTCCGTGTTGAGCGGCGCCCCCGCCCGCGCGGTGCTCACGTCGACGACGGCCGCGTCGGCGCGGAGCGACTTCGCGTCGAGCTGGGTGATCGAGCCGCGCACGATGCGTCCGGCGCGCGCCAGACGTCCGGAACGGACGAGCGTCGTCGAGTCCACCGCGCCGCTGCGCGAGCGGGCGACCTCGTCGAGCAGCGCATCCAGCCGATCGCGCTCGACCACCGTGAGCTGCGCCGAGCGCGAGAGGTCGGTGATCATGAGATCGGCCAGCCCGCGGCCGAGCGTCGCCAGCGTCGTGTCGCCGCCGTTGAAGGCGAGCGGCATCACCGCGACCGTCGTCGGCGAGCCCGCGGCGGCGCCGAGCGAGGCTTCCTGCGCGACCGCCGCCCTCGCCTCGGCCTCGAGCTCGCGGCGCGCGAGCGCGGCGAGGCGGGCGCGGAGCTGGCCGCGCACCCGCGAGGTGCGGCCGTGGCGGACGTACCCCTCGTACGCGGCGCGCGCGGTCTTCAGGTCTCCCGACTGCTCGGCGCTCATGCCGAGGTAGAGCGCGGTGACGCCGTCGGAGGGCATGAGCTCGCGGGCGCGCGACAGGACGCGCTGCGCGTCGGTCCAGCGCCCCGCCTGGTAGTAGGCGATGCCTAACGCGCGGAGCGTCTTCGCGGCGTCGGGGTGCGCGTCGCGCTTCGCCTCGAGGCGAGCGATCGCGCTCGACGGCGTCCGCGCGGCGCACCCGGCGGCGGCGATCGTCAGCAGCGAGACGAGGAGCAGGGAACGTCGCATGGCCAATCTCCTAGCGGTCGGGGTCGAGCATGTCCTCGAAGCGCATCCACTTCTTGTAGAAGTACAGATCGGCGTAGCCCGTCCCGCCGTTGCGGTTCTTGTTGACGATCAGCTCAGTCGCCCCCTCGATGCCGCGGCCGGCCGCGTCGTACATCTCCTCGCGGAAGAGGCCGAGGACGACGTCCGCGTGCTCCGCGATCGCGCCGAGCGCGCCGTAGTCGCCGAGCTGCGGGCGCAGGTCGCGGCGGTCGCGCGGCAGCGTGCCGAGCTGCGTCGTGACGACGAGCGCGACGTCGAGATCGACCGCCATCGCCTTGAGCTCCCGCACGGTGGCGGCGAGCTCCTCGTCGCGGCCGCGCGTTCCCACGGCGACGGATTGCAGCGAGTCCACCACCGCCAGCTCGAGGTCGATGCAGCGGCGCAGGTCGTCGGCGAGCATCGGCGTTCCGCCGGGGGCGATGCGCTCGACCTGCGGCGCCCGGTCGCGCAGCCGGACCGCGGCCGCGCCGAGGCTCGCCCGCGACTCGTCGTCGAGCTTCCCGCTGCGGATGTCGTCCACCGCGACGCGCCCCTCGATCGCCAGCGCGCGCTCCATCACGCGGGAGACGTTCATCTCCCCGGTGAGGAAGGCGGTGACGCGGTCCGCCTGCGCGGCACGCAGCGCCATCGCCAGCGCGAGCGCCGACTTGCCGCTCGCGACGTCGCCGCCGATCACGATCAGGTCGCCGCGTCGCACGCCCCCGCCGAGCAGCTTGTCCACGCTCGGGAAGCCGATGGCGATGGTGTCCGGCGGGGGCGAGCCGTCGGTCGCTTCATCCACTCGTCGCATCACGCGCGCGAGCGGTGAGATATCAGTGGAATGCGACAAGTGGGCGGTGAGGTGTGACGGGCGTACGTCGACCGTGACGTGGTACTGCTGCGGGCGCGGCTAGCCGAGCTGCGCGGCGAATGCCCGCAGCTCGGCCAACGCCGGCCCGTCCAGATACGACGCCGCGGCGTCGGCCACCGTCACGAGCGCCACCCCCGCGGCGTGCGCGTCGTCACCTTTCGTCGATTCGATGACCTTCACGAGGGGGGCGCGGAGGGGGGCGGGGAGGGCCAGGGAGGCGAGCCAGGTGCGCGCCGCCGCCGCGCGCGCGACGCGGTCCTCCATCGACAGCTCGCTCTCCGGGAGGAGCGCGGCGGCGAGCCTCGCCGTCACGTAGCAGGCCAGCGTCGCCTCGCGGGCCCCTCCGAGCGACGCGCGGCCGGCGTGCAGGGCCAGCGCGCGGAACCTGAATGGAACGGGAGCGATCGCGTACGGCGGGACGGGAGGCACGGAAAGAAATTATCTCGTCGCTGGCGGGGACGCATCCCGTCATGCGTTCCCGACCTTTCCGCCATTTTTTCAGGGGACTACATTCCGACTGACATGGCGCGTCAGGCGAGATCGATCCTCTGGGTGGACGACGAGGCGGAGCTCCTCGAGCCGCACCGCCGCTTTCTCGCGGACCGCGGCTTCGACGTCGCGTCCGCGAGCAATGCGGACGATGCCGCCGAGCTGCTGCGCCGCCGCGCATTCGACATCGTGCTTCTCGACGAGCAGATGCCCGGACGCCGCGGCCTCGACGCGGTGCGCGAGTTCGCCGAGATCGCCCCGACGACTCCCGTCGTGATGGTGACGAAGAGCGAGGAGGACGAGACCCTCACCGAGGCGCTCGGCGCCCGGGTCGGCGAGTACCTCGTGAAGCCCGTCTCGCCGCGGCAGGTGCTCACCGTCGTGACGAAGGTTCTCGAGGGGCCGCGCATCAGGAAGGAGGCGCTCGCCCGCAACTTCGTCGAGCGCTTCCGCGCGATGCAGGACGTGGACGCGCGCACGCTCGACTGGCGCGGCTGGATCGACCGCTACGTCGAAGTGGCGCAGTGGGACGTCGATCTCGCGGCGTCGGGGGAGACCGGCCTCTACGAGTCGCTGCGCGGGCTCTATCCCGCGATGCAGCGCGAGTTCGCGCAGTTCATGAAGGTGCAGTACCCGAAGTGGCTCGCCGACCTCGACGGCGACCGCCCGTCGCTCTCGGTGGACATCGTCTCCGAGTACCTGCTCCCGGTGCTCGCGTCGCACAAGGCGGCGGTGTTCGTGGTCATCGACTGCCTGCGCCTCGACCAGTGGGACGTGCTGCAGCCGTTGCTCGCCGAGCTCTTCGACGTCGAGACCGCCCACTACTACTCGATCCTGCCGACGGCGACGCCGTACTCGCGCAACGCGCTCTTCAGCGGACTCTTTCCCTGCGAGATCGCCGGCAACTATCCCGACTGGTGGGCCGAGCGCGACGACGAGTCGCTCAACGCGCACGAGCGCGAGCTCCTCGAGCAGCAGCTCCGCGCGCTGCAGGGCACGTCGGCGTCCGTCAACTACGAGAAGATCTCGACGCACGCCGACTCCGACGACCTCGAGCGCCGCATCCCGCGCGCGATCGCGGCCGAGGGAGTGAGCGCCTTCGTCTTCAACTTCGTGGACCTGCTCACGCACGGGCGCAGCGAGTCGGCGATCCTCTACGAGGTCGCGCGCGACGAGATCGCGCTCCGCGCGCTGACGAAGCAGTGGTTCCAGCGCTCGGCGCTCCTCTCCGTGCTCCGCGAGGCGGCGCGCCGGAACATCCCCGTGCTGATCACGAGCGACCACGGCTCCATCCACTGCAGGACGCCGGCGACCGTCTTCGCGAAGCGCGACGCGACGCAGAACCTGCGCTACAAGTTCGGCGAGGATCTCCGCGCCGAGCGCAGCGAACAGGCGCTCCTCTTCACGAAGGAGGAAGCGCTGAAGCTCCCGCGCCGCGGGCTCGGCGCGAACACGCTCCTCGCCGCGAACGACTGCTTCTTCGTGTATCCGACGAAGCTGCGCGAGTATCAGAGCCGCTATCGCGGCGCGTTTCTGCACGGCGGGGTGACGCCGGAAGAGGTGATCCTTCCCGTCTCGCTCCTGACGCCCCGCCGCTGAGCATGTACCGGCGCCTCCTGCGAATCCTCCGCCCGCACGGCTGGCGGATGGCCGGGACGATCGCGTGCAGCATCGGCGCGGCCGCGCTCGACACGTTCTCCTTCGCGCTGCTCATCCCCTTCCTGAACGCGCTGTTCGGGGAGCAGTCGCTCATCCCCGCGGGGGGCGGCTGGATCGCGCGCGTGCTCGCGGCGACGATCGGGCATCTGCTCGTCCCGTCGGATCCGATGGGATCGCTGCAGCGGGTGATCTTCGTGATCCTCGCCTCGGTGCTCGCGAAGAACCTGCTCGTCTGGATCGGCGGCCAGCTCGGCGCGCAGCTCCAGGAGTACGTCACGCGCGACCTGCGCGACGGCGTCTACGCGCACCTCCAGCGGCTCCCGCTCGCCTTCTTCCAGCGCACCAAGGTCGGGCAGATCATCTCGCGCGTCCTCTCCGACACGGAGCAGACGAAGGCGCTGATTACCCAGCTCGTCACCGCGTCGATCCAGAACGTCGCGACGATCGTCGGCTACATCATCTTCCTCTTCGGGATCTCGACGCGGCTCACGCTCTACGCGCTCGTCGTCGCGCCGCTGCTCATGGGCGCGCTGCAGCCGCTGCTCCGCAAGCTGCGCAAGGGCTATCGGCGCCTGCGCAACGACTACGGCGAGATCACGAGCGTGCTGCAGGAAGTCATCGCCGGCATCCGCCTGGTGAAGTCGTACGGCGCCGAGGACTACGAGAAGGGGCGCTTCTCCGACGCGAGCCATCGCTACTCGAAGGCGATGGTGCGCGTGACGCGGCTCGCGTTCATGGCGCAGCCGATCACCGAGGTGATCGGGATGGCCATCGCCGTGGTGCTCCTCTGGATCGGCGCGCGGCAGGTGCTCGTCGCGCACACGCTGGCGGGCGCATCGCTCATCACCTTCCTCGCGGTGGTGATGCGCCTGCTGCAGCCGCTGAAGCAGGTCTCGCAGATCCCGACCGCGGCGCAGAGCGCGCTCGCCGCGGCGGAGCGGCTGTTCGAGGTGCTCGACACGCCGACGGAGACCGCGACCGATCGCGGGACGAAGGTCGCCGACGCCTTCCGTCGCGACGTCGTCTTCGAGAACGTGAGCTTCGCCTACGGCGACGAGCCGGTGCTGCGCGACATCTCGCTCACCGCGCGCCGCGGGGAGATCGTCGCGCTCGTCGGCGCGAGCGGGGCGGGGAAGAGCACCCTCGTCGATCTCATTCCGCGCTTCTACGAGCCCACCGCCGGCCGCATCCTCCTCGACGGCGTGGACACGCGCGACGTGACCCTCCCCTCGCTCCGCGCGCTCACCGGGATCGTCAGCCAGGACACGGTGCTCTTCAACGACACGGTGCGAGCGAACATCGCCTACGGCACGAAGGGGCGGTACACGCAGGAGCAGATCGAGAGCGCGGCCCGCGCCGCGAATGCGCACGCCTTCATCAGCGAGCTCCCCGAGGGGTACGACACCGTGCTCGGCGAGCGCGGGACGCGTCTCTCCGGCGGCCAGCGCCAGCGCATCGCCATCGCGCGCGCCCTGCTCACCGACCCGCCCATTCTCATCCTCGATGAGGCTACCTCTGCTCTCGACACCGAAAGCGAGCGGCTGGTGCAGGAAGCCATCGACCGTCTCCTCGCGGGGCGCACGGTGTTCGTGATCGCGCACCGGCTCTCGACGATCGTCCATGCGACGCAGATCCTCGTGCTCGACCGCGGGCGCGTGGTCGAGCGCGGGACGCACGCCGAGCTGCTGGCGCGCGGCGGCGCGTACCACCGGCTGTACGAGATGCAGTTCCGCGACCGCGAGGGTTCTCCAGCTCCCGTCGAGCAGACCGCATAGATGCGCGCACTCTTCCTGATGGAGGACGCGGCCTGGTCGGGATCGGCGCGCGTCTTCGCCGCCGCGGCGCGCGGCCTCGCCTCCCGCGGCTACCAGGTGACGGCCGTCTGCCGGCCCGAGACCGCGGTGGAGCAGCGCTTCGCCTCGCTCGGCCTCGACGTCGTGCCCGTGGAGCTCGACGGCTACTGGCGCAACGCGGCGCGGCGGCTGCACCACGTGCTCGAGGATCGCTTCGTCGAGGTGATCTTCACGCACACGGAGCGTGAGGCGCTCGTCGCGGCCGCGGCGACGCGGATAGCCGACCGCGGCGCGGTGGTGCGTCGCGCGAAGGTCGGCGAGACGCTCTCGATGGGTTGGCGCGCCCGGCTCGGCGGCCGGCTCGCCGCGACTGGCTTCGTCTTTCCCTCCGAGCAGGAGCTGCGCGCCGCGCCCCCGCTTCCCCCGCGCGCGTTGGGCGCCGTCCGCGCCGAGGTCGGCGTCGATCCCGAGGAGTACGCGGCGGTCCAGCCGGTGCAGCGTTCGACGATCGGCGTCGCGGGGACGGGGGTGAAGCTCATCGCCTGCCTCTACGATCCGACCGCGCGCGCCCGCATCGCCACCGTCTTCCGTACCCTCGGGCTGCTCGCGCCGCGCCACCCCGACCTGCGCGTCGCCGTGCTCGGCCCCGGCTCGGATGACGAGGGACTGCGGATGCATGCCGCCGCGCTCGGCATCACCCCGATGGTGTCCTACCTCGGCGATCGCGAGGACCGGCTCGCGATCCTCCGCGCGGCGGACCTCGGTTGGGTGATCGCGTCGAGCGACGACGCGGCGTACGGCTTCCTCGATCTCATGGCGAACCGCGTTCCGGTGCTCGCCGAGCGGAGCGAGGTCGCGCAGCGCTTCGTCGCCGACGGGATCGGTGGAATTCTTCTCCCTCCGGGTGACGCGCCGACGACGGCGGCGATGGTGACGAGCTTCCTCGCCGACGACGAGCGTCGCGTGGCGATGGGGAACGCGGCGCACAACCGCGTCGCGCGCGCCTTCACCGAGCGGGCGATGATCGACGCCTTCGCGCAGGTGACCGACGCGGCGCGCGATCGCTCGAAGTGGGTGACGTGAGCGCGGGGCGCGCGCCGGTGACGGTGGTGATCGCCGCCCGCGACGCCGCCGCGCACATCCGCGAGTGCGTCGCCAGCGTCGCCGGCTGGGCGAGCGAGGTACTCGTCGTCGAGAACGACTCGCGCGACGACACGATCGCGCTCGCGCGCGCGGCCGGGGCGACGGTCTTCACGCATCCGTTCCGCACGATCGGCGCCCAGCGCAACGCGGCGATCGCGCGCGCGGCGAACCCGTGGATCTTCGTGCTCGACGCCGACGAGCGCTGCACCCCGGAGCTCGCCGCCGAGATCGCCGCCACCGTCGCGAGCCCGGCGCGAGACGCCTATCGCGTCTCGCGCCGCAACTTCTTCCTCCGCCGCGAGATCAGGCACGGCGGGTGGGAGCGCGACCGACCGGTGCGGCTCTTCCGCGCCGCGCTCCGCTACGACGAGCGGCCGGTGCACGAGCACGTGGTGACGACGGGGGCCGTCGGCGTGCTCGCGGCGCCGATGCTCCACTACACCTACGACTCGCTCGCCCAGTACTTCGAGAAGTTCGATCGCTACAGCCGCTGGTGGGCGGAGCAGCAGCACGCGCGCGGCCGGCGGACGAGCGCGCTGGCGGTCGCGGTGAAGCCGCCGGCGCGCTTCGTCTCGATGTACCTGCTGCGCGGGGGCTTCCGCGACGGGCCGCACGGGCTGGTGCTCGCGGTGCTCGCGGCGATGAGCGTCGCCGCCAAGTACGCGCGGCTCTGGGCGCTCGACGAGCGGCGGTAGGCGCGATGCGCGTCCTCGTGCTCGGCAGCGGGCGGCGCTGGCGCATCGAGTCCTGCTTCGCCCGCGCGTTAGGCAGGGCGGGGCACGAGGTCCTCCTGCTCGACGACCGCCGCCTCGCGCGCACCATCGGCCGCCTCGCGACGCAGCGCTGGGTCCGCTGGCGCGCCGACCGCTTCCGCCCCGACTTCGTCCTCCTCTCGAAGTGCCTCGGCCTCGACCTCGAGACCGTGGACCACCTCGTGCGCGACCGCGACAACGCGATGTGGTACAGCGACGCGCAGTGGTTCACCCACGCGGACGTCCGCGAGGACATCGCCCACATCGCCGCCGTCGCCCGCCGCGCGCGCACCCTCTGGCTCCCAGCCTTCGTGGACGAGTGGCGCGCGATGGGATACCACGCCCGACTGCTTCCCTTCGCCGCCGACCGCGAGATCGTTCCCGCGCCGCCGCGCGCCGAGCTCGCGGCGGAGGTCGCCTTCCTCGGCACCGGCTACGATCCGGAGCGCGCGCGCTTCCTCGTCGCGCTGGCGAAGCAGGTGAAGCTCCGCGTCTGGGGGCTCGGCTGGGAGAAGTGGCGCGGGCAGCTCGACTGGGCCGGTGCTCCGGTCGAGGGACGCGCCTTCGCCGAGGTCTGCTCGAGCGCCGCGCTGACGCTCGGCATCACCGCCGCCAACGCGAAGGGACATCCCTTCTACACCGACCGGATGTTCATCGTCATGCTCGCCGGCGGCTGCTACCTCGGCGAGGGCGGCCGCGACGCGGAGCGGATGCTCGCCGGTGGGGAGCACTGCATCTGGTACGACTCCCTCGACGACTGCGTCGCGAAGGCGAAGCGCTGGCTCGCGGATGCCGACGGACGCCGGCGCATCCGCGAGGCTGGCGAGCGCTTCGTGCGCGAGCACCACACCTACGACGAGCGTGTCTCGCACTTTCTCAGCGGCGCGCCGTACGAGTACCCGCTGTGAGGCACCTCTTCGTCACCCAGGACTTCCTCCCCGATCGCGGGGGAATGGCACGCCGGCACGTCGAGCTGGCGCGCCACTGGCCGGGTGGCGCGATGGCCGTCTCGACCGTCGCCACGCCCGACGCGGCGCGCTTCGACGGTCACGAGCGCTACGAGATTCACCGCCAGCCCTTCGGGTTCGCGCAGGCGAAGCTCATCACCAACCAGCTTCGCTGGGCGCGCTGGCTCGTCGCGAAGCGCGGCTCGTATGACGTCCTCCACTGCGGGAACATCCGCCCTGTCGGCTACGCGGTGCTGTGGGCCGCCCGCCGCGCCGGCGCGCCGTATCTCGTCTACGTGAACGGCGGCGACGTGCTTCGCGAGCGGGAGAAGGCGCGCGGCTGGCTGAAGCGCTTCACCGCGCGGCACATCCTCGGCGGGGCGGCGGGGGTCGTCGCCAACTCGGCATGGACCGCTCGCGTGACGCGCGAGGTGATGCACGCGGTGGGCATCGCCGCGCCGCCGCCGATCGCCGAGATCGACCTCGGCACCGACCCGTCGCACTTCCGCCCCGACCGCGACCGCGGCGCCCTCCGCGCCCGCTTCGCGTTAGGCGACGCGCCCGTCATCCTCACCGTCGCCCGGCTCGTCCCGCACAAGGGGCAGGACGCCGGGATCCGCGCCCTCGCCGCGCTCGCGCCGCGCCACCCGACGCTCCGTTATCTTCTCGTCGGCGAGGGGCACGACGAGCCGCGGCTGCGCGCCCTCGCCGCGTCACTCGGCGTCGCCGATCGGACGATCTTCGTCGGCGTGCTGAGCGACGACGAGATCGCCGAGGCGTACGCGACGGCGACGGTCTACCTCGGTGCGTCGCGACTGGACAGGGGAATCAACGTGGAAGGATTCGGCATCTCGTTCATCGAGGCGGGCGCGAGCGGCACGCCCTCGGTGGCGGGCGATTCGGGGGGAGTGCGGTCGGCGGTGCGCGACGGCGAGACGGGGATCGTCGTTCCGCCCGAGGACGTCGGCGCGGTCGCGGCGGCGCTCGACGCGCTGCTCGGCGACGCGCCGCGCCGCGCCGGGATGGGTCGCGCCGCGCGCGCCGCGGTGGAGTCGCACTACAACTGGGCGCGCGTCGCCCGCGAGACGCGCGACTTCGCCGAGCGCGTCGTCGCCGAGCGCGTCGCCGCCGACGCGGGAGCGCGCCGGTGAGCGGCGACGGAAAGCCGAACGTCCCCACCGTGTCCGACCGGCTGCAGTACGGCGCGCTGCGCACGGTGATCGGCGCGCTCGACCGCCTGAGCTGGGAGCGCGCCGGACGGCTCGGCGAGCGCATCGGCGCCCTTGGCTACTCGCCGTTAGGCATCCGCAGGCGTGTCGTCGTCCGACAGATCGCCGCCGCCTTCCCGGGGCTCTCGTCCGGGGAAGTCGAGGAGATCGCGCGCGCGTCCTACGCCCACCTCGGGCGCACGACGATCGAGACCGCGCTCCTCCCGCGCTTCGACCGCCAGCAGGTGCTCGACCTGTTCGAGCGGGTGGACAACTGGCCCTCCGTCGAGAAGGCCATGCAGGCGGGGAAGGGACTGATCCTCGTCACCGGCCACCTCGGCAACTGGGAGCTCGGCGGCGCGTACCTCGCCGCGCGCGGCGTCGGCCTCGACGTCGTCGCCCGCGGCATGGCCAACCCGCTCTTCGACGCCTACCTCACGCGCACCCGACAGCGTATCGGGATGAGCGTCGTCCATGACGCGGACGCGGTGCGCCGCACCCCCCGCTCGCTGCGCGCCGGTCGCGCCGTCGCCTTCGTCTCCGACCAGGGCGTGCTCGGCCTCGCCTCGACGTTCGTTCCCTTCTTCGGCATGCCGGCGAAGACCCCGCGCGGACCCGCTGTATTTGCACTGAGACTCGGGGTCCCCGTCGTCTTCGGCTGCGCCCTCCGCCAGCCCAGCGGCCGCTACGTCCTCAGCTTCGAGCGCGTGACGGTGCAGGACACCGGCAACCGCGAAGAAGACGTCGATGCCGTCGTCGCCGAGTACACGAAGACCCTCGAGCGCTGGGTGCGCCGTGCCCCCGAGCAGTACTTCTGGCACCACCGCCGCTGGCGCCGGCAGCCGCCGGGGACGCCGGACGAGCTGCGGGATCCATCGCGCTGAGGCCTCTCGGGCTGCCGGCCCGACACGACTGGCGACCGGGGTGCACGACCGCGACATTTCGCGTTCGATGAGACCCTCGTTCTGGAGTCGCCTCGCGCGCGATCCGCGCGCCGTCGGCGGAGTCGCGGTCGTCGTGCTGCTCGTGCTCGCGGCGGTCGCCGCGCCGCTCGTCGCGCGACAGGATCCGCTCCGGGTCGATCTCCTCCAGCAGCTCCGTGGTCCCTCCGCCGCGCACTGGCTCGGCACCGACGTGCAGGGGCGCGACGTGTGGGCGCGGCTCGTCTACGGCGCCCGCGTCTCGCTCGCGGTCGGACTCCTCTCGCAGGCGATCGCGCTCCTGCTCGGCGTGACGGCGGGACTCGTCGCCGGGTTCTACGGCCGCTGGGTCGACGAGGTCGTGATGCGCCTCGCCGACGTCACCCTCGCCTTCCCGACGCTGCTCCTGCTCGTCGCCATGGTCGCCGCGCTGCAGCCCTCGCTCGGCGTCGTGCTCTTCACGATCGGTGTCGTCGGCTGGGCGGGGATGGCGCGCATCGTCCGCGCGCAGGTGCTCGTCGTCAGGCAGCTCGAGTACGTCCAGGCGCTGCGCGCCCTCGGCGCGCGCGATGCGCGGATCGTGCTCCGTCACGTCCTGCCTAACGTCGTCGCCCCCGTCGTCATCGCCGCGACCCTCGGCGTCGCCGGCGCGATCATGGCCGAGGCCGCGCTCTCCTTCCTCGGACTCGGCGTCGCCCCGCCGACGCCGAGCTGGGGCTCGATGATCGCCGAGGGACGCGACCTCTCGCAGCTCCGCAGCGCGCCGTGGACCTCGCTCTTCCCCGGGCTCGCGATCGGCGCCGCGGTGCTCGGCTTCAACCTGCTCGGCGACGCGCTGCGCGACGCGCTCGATCCGCGCTTCCGCCGCCAGGCGCTCGCCCTCGAGCGCAGGCTCGGGAGCTGAGCGTGGCCGGCGCGATCGACGTCGACGCTCTTCGGCGCGCCGAGTTTCCCTGGGCCGACGCGGGCGAACGCGTCTACCTCAACAACGCCTCCACCGGACCGCTGACGCAGCGCGGCGTGCGCGCGGCGCAGGAGATCATCGACGATCGCATCGAGCCCTTCCGGATCGACGACGGGAAGAACTTCGCGATGCTCGACCGGACGCGCGACCTGATCGCCCGGCTCATCGGCGCGTCGAAGGGCGAGATCGCGCTGATGACGAACACGACGTACGGCATCAACATCGCCGCGCGCGCGCTCCCCTTCGCGGAGGGCGACGTCGTGCTCGTCCACGATCGGGAGTTCCCCGCGAACGTCTATCCCTGGCTCGCCCTCGAGAAGCGCGGCGTCGCGCTGCGCCGCATCCCCGCCGCCGGCGCGCTCCCCGACGAGGAAGCGCTCGTCGCCGCGATCGAGCGCGAGCCACGCGTGCGCGCCGTCAGCGTGTCGTGGGTCGCCTTCTCCACCGGCTTCCGCAGCGACCTCGGACGCATCGGACGGCTCTGCCGCGAGCGCGGGATCTGGTTCGTGGTAGACGCCATCCAGGGACTCGGCGCCGACTTCCTCGACGTCCGCGACTGCGCGATCGACGTCCTGGCCTGCGGCGGTCAGAAGTGGCTGATGAGCCCATGGGGGAGCGGGTTCGCGTATGTGCGCGAGGAGCTCGTGCAGCAGCTCGACCCGCAGCCCGTCGGCTGGATGGCGGTGAAGGGCTCCGACGACTTCACGCGCCTCCTCGACTACGAGCTCGCCTGGCGCGAGGACGCGCGCCGCTTCGAGGTCATCACGATCCCCTTCCAGGACTTCGCCGGCTTCGCGGCGAGCCTCGAGCTGCTCCACGAGCTGGGGCCCGAGGCGGTCGCGCGCCGCGTCGCGTCGCTGGCCGGCGAGATCGTGCGCTGGGCGCAGCGCGCGAGAGGGGTGACTCTCGTGACGCCCGCCGATCCCGCGCGGCGCGCCGGAATCGTCTCGGTCGTGACCCGCGATTCCGTCGCCGATTCGGCGCGGCTGAAGAAGGCCGGCGTCGCGCACTCGCTGCGTGAAGGCGCGCTGCGGCTCGCGCCGCACGTCTACAACACGAGCGCCGAGATCGAGCGCGCGCTCGCGATCCTCGACGCCGGGTGACGAACGAGCGGCGGCGCGCGATCTCGGTCGGGCTCATCGCGCTCGGCGTGCTGCTTCGCCTCTGGCAGTTCCTCGGACGCGGCAGCTTCTGGCTCGACGAGGCCGCGATCGCGCGCAACGTCACCTCGCGCTCGGTGACGCAGCTCTTCCGGCCGCTCGACTACGCCCAGATCGCGCCGAAGGGATTTCTCCTCGTCGAGAAGCTGGCGACGACGGCTTTCGGGACGCACGACTGGGCGTTCCGGCTCTGGTCGCTCCTCACCGCGCTCGCCGCGCTCCCGCTGTTCTACGCGCTCGCGCGGCGCGTGCTCGACGTGCACGGCGCGCTGCTGGCGCTCGCGTTCTTCGCCGTGCTCGGCCGGCCGATCTACTACGCGTCGGAGGCGAAGCAGTACGGGAGCGACATCTTCTTCGCCTGTCTCCTCCTGCTGCTCGCGCTCCGGGTGCCGACGCGCGACGCCGCGCCGCGGCACTGGCTGCGGCTCGGCGTGCTGGGCGCGGTCGCCGTCTGGTTCTCGCAGCCCGCGCTGTTCATCCTCGCCGGCGTCGCGATCGCGCTCGTGGTGGCGGTCGCGCAGGGGAAGATCCCACTGCGCTGGCCCGCGATCACCGCCTGTACGCTCTGGGCGGTGAGCGGAGTTCCGTCGATCTGGGTGACGCTGCACAGCCTGCAGCCGGCCGAACGCGTGTACATGCGCAGCTTCTGGAGCGACGGCTTCTGGCCGTTGCCGCCGCGTTCCCTCGCCGACGCGGCATGGCCGTTCGTCAATCTCTACGGGCTCTTCCGCGATCCGCTCGGCATGCCGGTCACGGCGCTCGGTGTCGGGCTGTTCGTGATCGGCTGCGTCGTGCTCGCCCGGCGGCGTCCGGTGACGCTCGTCGCCCTCGTCGCGCCGATCGCGGTCGTGTTCGTCGCCTCGGCGTTAGGCATGTTCCCGGTGGACATGACCGTGCGCGGGCTGAACAAGATCGCGGCCGGAAACGGGCGCGTCGTGCTCTTTCTCATCCCCGGCCTCGCCCTCGTCGTGACCGCGGGCGTCATGGCGCTCGTCGACTCGCGGATCGCCTGGGTGCGGGGCTTCGGCCTCGTCGCGGCGGCGGTCGTCGTCGGCGTGCCCGCGTTCTACGCCGCGACGGATCTCCCCTGGAGCCCGAACGATCTGTCGCCGCTTTTTCACGTGCTCGACCAGCAGGCGCGCCCGGGCGACGAGCTGTACGTCTACTATGGCGGACGTCAGGCGTTCGAGTGGTATCGCGGCCGCGTGCATTTCGCCGACGACCATGTCTTCCGCGGCGGCTGCCATCGCCCGGCGTGGCGCGAGTATCTGCGCGAGGTGGACACCTTCCGCGGCGACGGCCGGCTCTGGGTGCTCGTCGCGCACCCCGCGAGCGTGCACCGCGTGCGCGAGATGGACGACGCCGTCATCCCCTACCTCGATCGCGTCGCGAAGCGCGTCGGTCGCTGGGGATCGAAGGATGCGTACCTGCTGCTCTACGACATGAGCGGAGCGTCCGTCCCGCCCGGCTCTCCCGCCGGCTGGCATCCGCCGCCGCGGCGCCTCGCCTACGCCGACACGATCACCATGGGGTGGAGCTGCATGGGCGTCTTCCCGGGCCCCGGCGTCCCGGGAACCATCGTCGATCGCTAGCGCAGCGCCGGTCTGCTCTGCGGCGAGAGATAGCGCCGCAGGAACGCGGTGCTCTCCGTCCAGCTGTCGAGCGCTTCGGGAGTGTTGAGGCGCGAGAAGGCGTGACCGCCCGGCGGATCGTGCCACTCGCGGTATGTGTAGAGTCCCGCCTTGTCCTTCCCCGCGACGACCATCGAGTCGCGCAGGTGACGGTTCTCCTCGATGAAGACGTCCTGGTCGTTGTCCGCGGCGTGGACGAGCAGGGGAGTCTTCAGCTCGCGCGCGTGCGACACCGGGGAGCGCGCGATGTAATTCTGCAGATGCGTCTCCACCGGTCCGCCGAATCCCGGCTGGTCGGCGAAGATCTTCCGGTAATTCGGCGAGTGGCTCGCCATGCGCGAGACGAGATCCGCGACAGGCACGTGCGCGACCGCGACCTTGAACAGCTCGGGACGGCGGAAGATCGAGTGCAGGGTGATGAACCCGCCGTGGCTCCAGCCGAGCATCCCCACGCGCGCCGTATCCGCCCACGGGACGAACGTGGCGAGATAGGCGCGCGCGTTGATCACGTCCTCGACTTCCTTGCCGCCGTAGTCGATCGCGTCGTAGTGCGCGCGGCCGTATCCGGTGCTGCCGCGGTACTCGGGCGCGACGACGACGTATCCCTCGCCGACGAGCGACCGGATCTGCCAGACGTAGCTGTCGTCGAGATCCCCATGCACCCCGCCGTGCACCATGATGATCGCCGCGTGCTTCACCGTCGTGTCGCGCGGCGAGAACAGGTACGCCGGCACGACGAACTTGTCGGCGCCCGCATAGCGCACCTTGCGCACGATCATCTCGGGCGAGAGCTGCACCTGGAACGACTGGTCGGTGAGCGCCTTGAACACCATCTGCTGCTCGAACTCGTCGATCCCCGCTGCGCCATCCGCACCGGCATACGTCGAGGGCGCGGAGGACGGTCCGCGCGCCGGGTGCGGCGTGCAGGCGAGGAGGACGCAGAGCGCTGCAGTTCCGAGACTGGGAGTTCTCATGAGGAGAAACTGCATTCCGGGGCGGTGCCTCGGGAAGCTCTGTCGCGCCGCGGTCCTGTCGGCTGTCGATGATTTCACGGAGAACTGCAGAAGGACCACTGCGTACACGGAGAGCTCCGTTTGGGGCGAGGGCGCCGTCCGCTACGAGCCCCGACTAAGCATTTGGGGGCACGCGCAGAAAGACCATCTCCCCATGCGTGCCCCCAAATAAGTCTTGCCCCCGCCGCGAGGAGCTCTCCCGGCCGGCGGAGCCCTCTGTGTGCTCCGTGGTCCTCGCGTGCATTTCTCTGTGAATTATCTACAGCCAATAGGGCCCTGGCGCACCACCCCCGCAGTGCCGCCCTTCAACCCCTGCTCACGAACCTCACCAGCGCGTAATCCCGCGCCCCCTTCCTCAACAGCGCGTGCCCCCCGGCGAGCAGCGAGCTCTCCTCGATCGTCCGCGCGCTCATCGCCACGCGCGCGCCATTCACGTACACGCCTCCCTGCTCGACGAGCCGCTTCGCCGCGCCGCGTGAGGCAGCGAGGCTCGTGCTCACCAGCAGGTCGAGCACGTCCGCGCTCTCCGAAGGCAGGGGCGCGTCCACCGTCGTGATCTCGCGAGCCAGCGCCTCCACCGCACCGAGCGAGAGCGAGCGCGCCTCCGCGCCACCGAAGAGGAGCGCGCTCACCTCTCCCGCCACGCGCGCCGCGTCCTCGCCGTGCACGCGCGCCGTGACGTCGCGCGCCAGCGCACGCTGCGCCTCGCGCTTCTCCGGATGCTCCACCAGCTCGCGCTCCAGCGCCTCGATCTCCGCGCGCGGGAGGAGCGAGAAATATCTCAGCAGGCGCGCGACGTCGCGGTCGTCGGAGTTCACCCAGAACTGGTAGAAGCGATACGGAGAGGTGAGCTGCGCGTCGAGCCACACCGCGCCCCCCTCGCTCTTCCCGAACTTCGTGCCGTCCGCCTTCATCATCAGCGGCATCGTCAGGACGTGCGCCTCGCCCGCGCCCGAACGGCGGATCAGCTCCATCCCCGCCGTCATGTTCCCCCATTGATCGCTCCCGCCGAGCTGGACGCTCACCTCCTCGCGCCGCTTCAGCTCCAGGAAGTCGTACGCCTGGAGCAGCATGTACGAGAACTCGGTGTACGAGATCCCCGCGTCGAGGCGCGACTGCACCGAGTCCTTCGCCAGCATGTAGTTCACGGTGAAGTGCTTCCCGACGTCGCGCATCAGGTCGATCGCGCCGAGCTTGCGCAGCCAGTCCGCGTTGTTGCGGACGCGGGCCGCGCTCGGCCCGCTGAACTCGAGGAAGCGCTCGAGCTGCTCGCGCAGGCCGCGCACGTTCTCCTCGACCTGCTCCACCGTGATCAGCTGCCGCTCGCTGCTCCGGCCGCTCGGGTCGCCGATCAGCCCCGTCCCCCCGCCGACGAGGGCGACCGGCCGGTGTCCGGCGCGCTGCGCATGCACGAGCCCCATCACCGGCACCATGTGACCGACGTGGAGGCTCGCCGCCGTCGGGTCGAACCCCGCGTAGATCCCGCGCGGCTCGGCGAGCCATTCGGCGATCCCCTCGGTGTGCTGGTAGAGGAGGCCGCGCCAGGAGAGCGCGTCGAGGAGAGAAGAGGATTCGGCCATGGCACAAAAATAGACCTCGTGGGGTCGAATGTCACAGGACCGGCAGGCCGCCTCGCCACTGCGGCGGTCCGCGCGCCGGGTTAGCTTCTCCTCTCTCCAGCTTCCGCCCGCTCTCCGTGGCCTTCTTCCGCTCCTTCCGGCGACGCCACCCGCGCCTCGTGCGCTCGGCGCTCGTCGTCGCGACCTTCCTCGTCGCCTTCGTCGCCGGCGGGCTCTTCGCCGGGTGGGCCCTCGTCTGCCGCGGCGACGAGTGTCCCTCGATCGACGTTCTCGAGGACTACACCCCGCGCCAGACGTCGAAGCTCTACGCCGCGGACGGGCGCTTCATCGCCGAGATCGGGCTCGAGCGGCGGACCCTGGTGCCGCTGCGCGACATCCCGCGCGCCGTGCGCGAGGCCTTCCTCACGACCGAGGACAAGCGCTTCTACGACCACGCCGGAATCGACTGGTACCGCGTCTTCGGCGCGGGACTGAGGAACATCCGCGCCGGCGGCTACGCGCAGGGATTCTCGACCATCACCATGCAGCTCGCGCGGAACGTCTTCCCCGAGCGCATCTCGCGCGAGAAGAACCTCGTCCGCAAGCTGAAGGAGGCGAAGGTCGCCCGCGCCATCGAGGCGCGCTACAGCAAGGACAAGATCCTCGAGCTCTACCTCAATCAGATCTATCTCGGCAACGGCGCCTACGGGGTCGAGACCGCGGCGCAGCGCTACTTCGGCAAGTCCGTCCGCGAC
>DASVXU010000210.1:0-1590 GCA_036392515.1 Gemmatimonadaceae bacterium
GGCGGGGGGACGGTCACCGGGCGCGCAGGCGCGCGAGCAGCTCGGGGCCCGTGCGCGTGACATCGCCCGCGCCGATCGTCACGACGACGTCGCCGGGGCGGACGGCGGCTGCGAGCGCCTCGGCGAGGGCGCCCCGCTCGCCCCGCCAGGCCACCCCCTTCCCCGCGGCGCGCATCGCGTCGGCGACGAGCCCCGAGGTGACCCCCGCGATCGGCTGCTCGCGCGCCGGATAGATCTCGGTGAGGAAGACGACGTCGGCGACGGAGAGCGACTCGCCGAACTCGCGGGCGAAGTCGCGCGTGCGCGTGAAGAGATGCGGCTGGAAGGCGGCGACGAGGCGCCTCCCGGGGAACGCGACGCGCGCCGTCTCCAGCGCGGCGCGGACCTTCGCCGGGTTGTGCGCGTAGTCGTCCACCACGGCCACCCCGCCGAACTCGCCGAGCCGCTGGAAGCGCCGCTCGACGCCGGCGTACGAGGCGAGCCCGCGCGCCATCCCCTCGACCGTGAGGCCTAACGTGAGGCCGGTCGAGATCGCCGCCAGCGCGTTGAGGACGTTGTGAAAGCCCGGCACCGGGAGGAAGACCTCGCCGAGCGCGTCGCCGTCGAAGTCGACGCCGAAGCGCGAGCCCTCCGGCGCGAGCCGCAGGCCGGTCGCGCGCACGCGGGCGTCGGGGGAGCCGACGCCGTAGCGCATCACCTCGGCGCTCGACGGCGTCGGCAGGGTGTTCGCGCCGCGGTCCTCGGCGCAGAGCACGACGTGCGTGGCCGGACGGACGAACTGCGCGAAGGTGGCGCGGATGTCGTCGAGGTCGCGATAGATGTCGAGGTGGTCCGCCTCGACGTTGGTGACGACGGCGATCGTCGGAGTGAGCGCGAGGAAGGAGCGATCGTACTCGTCCGCCTCGACGACGAAGACCCCTTCCCCGCCCTCGCTGAGATTCCCTCCCCAGCTCCCGACGCGCCCGCCGACGACGCCGGTGGCGTCGAGGCCACCGGCGCGCAGCGCCTCCGTGGTGAGGACGGTGGTAGTCGTCTTCCCGTGCGTCCCCGCGACGGCGACCAGCGTCGTCCCCGCCACCGCCTCGCCGAGCGCCTCGGCACGCCGGATGACCGGGATGCCGAGGGCGCGCGCCCGCTCGAGCTCGGGGTGGTTCTTCGGCACCGCGGAAGTGACGACGACCGCGCGCGCGCCATCGACGTGCGACGGGTCGTGCCCCTGCGCGAGGGACAGCCCCAGCCGCTTCAGATCGGTCGCGCCGGCGACGTTGTTGTCGCATCCCGTGACGGTGGCGCCGCGACGGACGAGGAGCTCGGCGAGCGCGCTCATACCGGCGCCGGCGATGCCGACGAAGTGGACGGGCCTCGTGTCGTTCGGGGCTATCAGTGTCATGCGAGATTCAATATAGAACGAACGAGGATGCGCGGTGCTCGGAAACGACGATGCGGGAGCTCGGGAACCAGCGATGCGGGGTGGCGGCGCGCCTTCGGCGCGGCCGCGATACCGCGATACGCGATGCGCGGATGCGAGAACTACCTGATGCGGGACGGGGCCGAGCGCGGCGCCGCAGGCGGCCCGCGCTCGGCCAGTCC
>DASVXU010000211.1:0-13692 GCA_036392515.1 Gemmatimonadaceae bacterium
TCGGAGCGCATGACGTCGCCGTTGCGCTGCATGCGCTGGATCGCCTCGGTGACGAGCTCCCACGGGTCCTTCGAGACGACTTCCTCCTCGCTCGTCTTCACGAGGCCGGCGAGGGCGTTGTAGCTGTAGTACTCGTCGCAGTTCATGACGAGCAGGTCGCTCGACGTCTCGCGGATGCCGACCCCGATGACGTACTTGCCGTACTCCTTGAGCTTGAGGACGAGGCTCGAGAAGTCGGAGTCGCCGGAGAGGAGGATGTAGGTGCCGATCTCCGGGCGCGTGAAGACGAGCTCCATCGCGTCGACGGCGAGGCGGATGTCGGTCGCGTTCTTCTTCGACGTCCCGTAGGCGGGGGCGAAGATCATGTCGATCGACGACTCGGTGAGCGGGACGATGTACTGCGGGTAGCGGCGCCAGTCGGCGTAGGCGCGCTGGACGGCGACCTTGCCCTTGATGATGTCGCTGCCGAGGAGGTTGCGGAGCTCGTTGCCGAGGTCCGAGCGGATCCCCATCGTGACGTTGTCGAAGTCGATGAGGAGGGCGGCGTTAGGCGCGTGGTGCGCGAAGGCGGGGGGGAAGCCGGGGAATCCGATCGCCGGGTTGGACTGCGGCGTGGCGTGTGCCTGCGGGCCGCGGTGCATCGGGGCGACGGAGCCTCGCCTGGGCTGCGAGGATCGGGACGGGTGACGCGAATTCATGTCGATGTCTCTAGTCTGAGGGCCGAGGCGTCGAGGGCGACCATGCGCTCGAGCTCACGGCGTTTGACCTTCCCGGTCCCGGTCATCGGGAAGGCGTCGAAGAAGCGAACCAGGTCTGGGACCTTGTAGTCGGCCATCGTGTCGCGGGCGAACTCCTTGAGCTCGCGTCCCGTGATGACGGCGCCCTCGACGGGGACGATGCAGGCGCAGACCAGCTCCCCGAGCACTTCGTGCGGGATGCCGATCACGCTGACGTCGTCGACGCCGGGGTGGGCGCGGAGCTGATCCTCGACCTCGCGCGGGTAGATCTGATATCCCCCGCGGATGATGGTCTCCTTGCTCCTGCCCACGACGCGCAGGTAGCCCTCCTCGTCGATGATTCCGAGATCACCAGTGAGGAAGAACCCTTCCGGCGTGAACGACCGGGCGGTCTCGCCGGGCATGCGGGCATAGCCCTGCATGACGTTGAATCCCCGAACGGCGATCTCGCCGACTGCTTCGGGGCCGTGCAGCGCGCCGGTGCGGAAGTCGACCGCACGAACCTCGACGCCCGGGATGGGGCGTCCGACCGTGGAGGCGCGCTTCTCCTCGGGATCGGTGAAGCGTGTGATGGCGACCGTCGGCCCCGTCTCGGTGAGGCCGTACGCGATCTGGACGTCGCACCAGCGCCGGATCCGCCGCACCATGTCCGGGGCCGCCGAGTTGCCGGCGATGACGCCGGATCTCAGGTGCCGGAAGCGTGACGGATCGAACGTGGGTTCGCGCATCAGGAGGTGGTACATCGTCGGGACGCCGGGAAGCAGGGAGATCTTCTCGCGGGCGATGAGCTCGATCGCTTCCGCCGCGCTGAAGGTTTCCTGCATCACGAGCGTGGCGCCGGCGGCGAGCGTACCCACCGCGACACCGAAGCCGAAGACCGCGAAGAGCGGGACCGCGAGGAGCACGCGGTCGGCGGGCTCGATCTCGATGGCCTCGAAGCTCCGCACCGCGGTCTCGACGAGACTGCGATGCGAGAGGCAGACGCCCTTCGGCTTTCCCATCGTGCCTGACGTGTAGATCATCGCCAGGGTGGTGTCGTCGCGCAGGTCGAGCGCGACGGGCACCGGGCGGCCCTCGCCACTGGAGACGAGGTCCTCGAACTGGAAGATGCGATCGTCGTACCAGAGCTCCTCCTGCCCGACGGTGACGACGTACTGCAGGTCGGGAAGCTCCGCGATCAGGTCCTCGAAGAGCTGGAGGTAGTCCGTGTCGCGAAAGCGCTCCGCCGTGACCGCGACCGAGACCTCGGCGTGGCGGAGCTGGTACTTGAGCTCGTGGTAGTTGAGCTGCGGGTTCACCGGGACGATCGTCGCGCCGAGCCGCGAGGCGGCGAGCAGCGTGATGATCCACTCGGGCCAGTTCGGCAGGTTGATCGCGATGCGATCGCCCATGCCGACCCCCAGCTCCGCGAGGGCGGCGGCGAGCGCCGTCGCTCGCGCCTGCACCTGCCCGTAGGTCCACGTCCGTGCTCCCGAGACCATCATGATTCGTTCCGGGTGCGCATCGGCACGCGTCGCGAACACGTGGTTCAGGGTCCAGACGTTCGACATCGACCTCCGGTCGGGTGAGTCAGTCAAGCCGTGGAATCTAGCTGGGCCATTGGGTTTACGCGAGGCGTAAGCTGTTTCGTCGTTGGTGGTTGGGGCGGGGGGCAGGAGGCCGGAGGCTGGGGGCTGGAGGCTGGAGGCTGGGGACGTTGAGCCTTCTGCTTCCAGCCTCCTGCTTCCAGCCACTCTACTCGCCCATCGCCTTGATGATCACGCGCTTCGGGCGCTGGCCGTCCCATTCGCCGTAGAAGATGCGCTGCCAGGGGCCGAGGTCGAGCTCACCCTTGGTCACGGGGACGATCACCTCGTGCCCGATGGTGATCGAGCGGAGGTGCGCGGCGGCGTTGTCCTCGCCGGTGCCGGAGTTGTGACGATAGCGCTCGGGCGCCCAGGGAGCGATGCGCTCCTCGAGCCACTTCAGGATGTCGCCCCAGAGATTCGGCTCGTGATCGTTGACGAACACCGAGGCCGAGATGTGCATCGCGGAGACGAGCACCATCCCCTCGGAGATCCCGGCCGCGGCGCGACAGCGCTCGACCTCGTCGGTGATGTCGATGATCTCCTGGC
The DNA here is from genome assembly GCA_036392515.1 of Gemmatimonadaceae bacterium. Classification (GTDB taxonomy): domain Bacteria; phylum Gemmatimonadota; class Gemmatimonadetes; order Gemmatimonadales; family Gemmatimonadaceae; genus JABFXC01. The sequence goes on from DASVXU010000211.1 coordinate 2,852, forward strand.
GCGCGCGGGTGTCGAAGGTGAGGTAGTCGGTGTGGTGCTTCATCGGTCGGTGTTTTCGAGTCGTGCGGAGTGGGTGACCGGCGCTTAGCTTGGACCGGAGCAGCGCCGGGCTCCTGGGGGAGGGGTCGCCGGAGCCGAAACCGGCGCGCGAAGCATGCCGTACAGCGGAAACCTTTCGCGCGGTCCAGGATGAAGCGAGTGGAAGAGCCAACGACGGGAGGAGGGAGCAGCCGCTGGCGGGCGCTCGACTTCCGCGCGCGCCTGTCGCTGATCCTGTTCGCGTTCGCCGTGGTGCCGACGGTGGTGCTGACGCTGCTGTGGGCGGGGGCGATGAGCAAGGCGATCCCCTTCTTCAGCGCGAGCCCGGCGTGGGACCGGGTGGCGATGACGGGAGAGCGCGCGATCGCCGCGGCGCGCGCGGCGCCGCTCACCGCGCAGCAGACGGCCGCGATCGACGCGCACGAGCAGGAGCTGCAGGCGTCGCTCGAGCAGGCGCTTCGCTTCCGCTACATCGGGCAGCGGGCGCTGCCGGTGGTGGTGGTGGTGTCGCTCGTGGTGGTGGGAGTGCTGGTCTTTCTCGCCTCGCGCGTCGGCGGGCATCTCGGGCGGCAGCTCGGGCGTCCGCTGGGAGAGCTCGTGGACTGGACGGAGCGGATCGGTCGCGGGGAGCCGCTGCCGGCGGGACCGACGCGGCGCGGCGCGCCGGAGTTCGAGGTGCTGCGGCAGCGAATGCGGCAGATGTCGCACGAGCTGGAGCTCGGGCGGCGTCGCGCGATCGAGGCGGAGCGCGCGGAGGCCTTCCGCGAGACGGCGAGGCAGGTCGCGCACGAGCTCAAGAACCCGCTCACGCCGATCAAGTTCGCGGTCGAGCGGCTGCGCAGGGGCGTTCCGCCGGAGCTCGCGGAGACGGTGGAGGTGCTCGACGCCGAGTCGCGGCGGCTGGAGGAGATGGCGAAGAGCTTCGCCCAGTTCGGTCGTCTACCGGAGGGACCGCGGGCCGCGGTGGACGTCGGAGAGCTCGCGCGCTACACGGCGCGAGCGACCGTACCGCCGACGGTCTCGTTGAAGGTCGAAGTCGGCGAGGACGTGCCGATGGTCGAGGGTCATCACGACGCGCTCGCGCGCGCGCTGTCGAACGTGCTGATCAACGCGGTCGAGGCGTGCCAGCGCGGAGGCGGGACGATCTCGGTACGCGTGGGGATGATGCGCGGCAACGGCGACGGGGGCGCGGACCAGGTGATGGTCGCGGTCCGCGACAACGGCTGCGGGATGAGCGCGGACAGGCTGGCGCGAATCTGGGAGCCGTACGTGACGTACAAGCAGGGTGGGACCGGGCTGGGGCTGGCGATCGCCCGACAGACGATCGACGCTCACGGCGGGCGCGTCGAAGCGACGAGCGCGCCGGGGGAGGGGACGGAGGTGCGCTTCCTCCTCCCGGCGGGCGAGCGAAGCGCCAGCTGACGGGACCGGGCAGCGATCATGAACTCGTGATGGAGAAGTCATATGACTCCTGATGTGGTGGTACCGCTCGCGGGAATGCTCATGATCGTCTCGATCGTGCTGGGCATCCCGCTCGTGCGCGCGTACACGAAGCGCGTGAGCGCACCGAATGGCCCGCCGCAGCTCTCGGGCGACGTGACGGCGCGGCTCGAGCGCATCGAGCACGCGATCGACGCGATGGCGGTCGAGGTCGAGCGCATCGCGGAGGGACAGCGCTTCACGACCAAGCTGCTCTCCGAGCGCGCATCGCGCGAGGCGCTGCCGATGAAGGCCACGGAGGGACGCGGCTGATGGCGCTGCTGCTGCTTCACACGGACGCCTCCGATCTGATCGCGATTCTCGGCGGCATGACGATCGTCGGCGCCGTGCTCTTCCCACTGCTGCGCGCGTGGGCGCGGCGGATCGAGGGCAGGGTGTCCGGACAGGAGATGCTCCCGGCGACCGACGCACGGCTGGCGCGCATGGAGCACGCGATCGAAGCGGTCGCGGTGGAGGTCGAGCGGATCAGCGAGGCGCAGCGCTTCACGACGAAGCTGCTCGCGGAGCGGACGGCGCCGGCGCCCGGGGCCGAGGGGCGGAGACCGTAATGGGGCCGGGGGAATTCTTCATCGCCATCGCCGCGCTCATCTCGGGGACGATCGTGCTGACGCCGATCGCGCGCGCGTGGGGCCGGCGGATCGAGAACCAGGCGAAGCCGCCGGCGCTGCCTAACGCGCAGCAGGATGCGCGCTTCGACCGGCTGGAGCAGGCGATGGAGGCGGTGGCGATCGAGGTCGAGCGCATCGCCGAGGGGCAGCGCTTCGTGACGAAGCTGCTCGCCGAGCGCGGGCAGCAGGGCGCGCTGCCGGAGGGATCGCGCGAGCGGTCCAGGCCACAGTCCTGAGCGCGTGCCCTCCGTCCTGATCATCGACGACGAGCCGAACATCCGCCGGATGGTCGGCGCCCTGCTCGGCAGCGAGGGCTACGACGTCCGCGAGGCGCCCGAGGGGGCGGTGGGGGTGACGCGGGCGCGCGAGGCGGAGCCCGACGTCGTGCTGCTCGACCTCATGATGCCGGGTGAGCTCGACGGGCTGGCGACGCTGGCGCGGCTGCGCGAGGCGGTGCCCGACGTTCCCGTCGTGATGATGAGCGGAAAGGCGGGGCTCGCGGACGCGGTGCGCGCGACGAAGCTGGGGGCGTCGAACTTCCTCGAGAAGCCGCTGACGCCCGAGGGAGTCCTGCTCGCGCTCGCGGCGGCGCTCGAGCTGCGACGGGCGCGGCAGGAGGCGCGCGCGCTGCGCGCCGATCTGGGGCTGGCGACGGAGATGATCGGGAGCGACCCGTCGATGAACACGCTGCGCGAGATGATCGTGCGCGTCGCGCCGACGGACGCGCGCGTGCTGATCACCGGCGAGTCGGGGACGGGAAAGGAGCTCGTCGCGGCGGCGATCCATTTCGGGAGCGCGCGCAAGGACAAGCCGTTCGTGCGCGTGAACTGCGCCGCGATCCCGCGCGACCTCGTCGAGAGCGAGATGTTCGGGCACGAGAAGGGGGCGTTCACGGGCGCGACGGAGCGGCGCATCGGGCGCTTCGAGCTCGCGCACACGGGGACGCTCTTCCTCGACGAGGTCGGCGACCTCGGGCCCGAGGCGCAGGCGAAGCTGCTGCGCGCGATCGAGGCGCGCGAGATCGAGCGCGTCGGGGGGGGGAAGCCGATCCGCGTCGACGTGCGCATCATCGCGGCGACGAACAAGGACCTCGCGCGCGCCGTCGCCGACGGGAGCTTCCGCGAGGATCTCTACTTCCGCCTGAACGTGATCCCGATCGTGGTGCCTCCGCTGCGCGACCGACCGGGCGACATCCCGCCGCTGGTGCGGCACTTCTCGTCGCTGCATCGCGCGCGCACCGGACGCGCGCTGCCGATGTGGAGCGAGGACGCGATGCAGATGCTGTCGCGGCATCGCTGGCCGGGCAACGTGCGCGAGCTGGCGAACATCGTCGAGCGGCTGGCAATCCTGCACGCGGGGCGGGAGGTGACGGGCGAGCACGTGCGCGAGGTGCTTCCCGTGGACCGCGAGGTGGCGCCGACGCGCGCTCCCCTTCCCGATCCGGCGTCGCTCGACCGGCCGCTGACGGAGACGCTGGACGAGTTCGAGCGCGCGGTGATCGTGCGGGCGCTGTCGTCCGCGGGAGGGAACGTGGCGGAGGCGGCACGGCGGCTGAAGACCGACCGGCCGAACCTGTACCGCCGCATGAAGCGGCTCGGCATCGCCGAGGGGCGCAGCGCGTGACGGGCGATCCGGCGCGGATACCAGCGCGAGGAGACCAGATGAGAGGGAAGGCGATGTGGACGCGGCCGCTGCTGACGGCGATCGCGCTGCTCGGCGCGTCAGGCCTCACGCGCGCCGCGGGGGCGCAGCAGCCGGACACCTTGCCCGCGGCATCGGCGACGCTGCCGGCGTCGGTCAGCCGCGAGGCGGCGGCGCGCTACAACGCGCCGGCGGCGCTCCGCGTGACGACGGCGACGACGATCGACAGCACGCGCGTCGTGGACGGCGACGTGGCGACGCTCGAGGCGCCGCTGACGATCGCGGGGGTCGTGCGCGGGAACGTGGTCGCGATCAACGCGAGCGTCACGCTGCGTCCCGGGGCGCGCGTGGACGGCGCGATCTTCGTGGTCGGGGGCGCGATCGCGGGACTGCAGGACGCGCGGGTGGGCGGCGAGGTGCGAGCCTATCAGGCGCCGCTGCGATATGTCCGCGAGGGCGACGGGATCGCCGTCGAGGAGCCTAACGGTGTCGAGCCGCTCCTGGCGTGGGTGCGCTTCCGCGACCGTCGCGAGACGGAGAACGGGCTGCGCGTCCGGAACTTCGCGACGTACAATCGCGTGGAGGGGCTGCCGATCTACGGCGGGCCCTTCATCACGCGGCGCGTGCCGGGGGGGACGATCACGGCGGAGCTGTTCGGTGTGATCCGCAGCGCGGAGAGCTTCGCGTGGACGAGCGAGAACATCGGGCACCGCGCGACGATCGAGGCGCGGAGCAACGGCCCGGTGCAGCTCTTCGCCGGGGGCCGGCTGCAGGACGTCGTCGACGCGGTGGAGTCGTGGCAGGTCTCGAACAGCGAGGCGGCGCTCGGCACCTTCCTGCTGCACCGCGACATGCGCGACTGGTACTCGCGGCTCGGCGGGACGATGTACGTCGGGGTCGCGGACGGACGCGGCGCGGCGCTGACCGCGTCGCTCTCCGACGAGCGCTGGGCGTCGCGCCGCGAGCGCGATCCGTGGACGCTCTTCCGCGATACGCAGCAGTGGCGCCCGAACCCGGGGGTGGACGACGGACGGTTCCACACGTTCCGGCTCGCGGGAACGGTGGATACGCGGAACGATCCGCAGAATCCGCGCGTCGGCTGGTACACCGTGGCCGAGCTGGAGAGCGGAACGGGAGAGATCGATGCGTTCGGGGCGCGGTCATGGCGCTCGACGACGGGTACGCCACTCGATCCGCCGCGCGTCGACCACTACCGGCGCGGCTTCCTCGACCTGCGGCGCTACAACCGCGTGTCGCCCGGGACGCAGCTCAATGGTCGCGTGGTGCTGGCCGGATGGCTCGGCGGCGACCCGCTGCCGCTGGAAAGACAGCTATCGCTGGGCGGGTTGGGGACGCTGCCCGGATTCGACTCGCGCGAGGCGCGAGCAGGCGAGGACAAGCTCTCCTGTCATGGCGTGACGTCGGCGCCGGGGAAGCCGGCGGAGTGCGACCGGATCGCGCTGGCGCAGCTGGAGTACCGGATCGACCTCGGGCTGGAGCGATTCAGGCGGAACGTCGCGCCGATCTGGTACTCGGACGCGGCGGTCGTGGTGTTCGTCGACGCGGGGCGCGGGTGGCGCGTGGACGAGCGGAGCGACGTGCTCGGCGTGCCGGGGCGGAAGTTCCCGCCGCTGAGCAGCTTCCAGAGCGACGTCGGCGCGGGGATCGATCTCTCGCTGTTCGGCGTGTACGTCGCGAAGGCGGTCTCGGTGAAGGACGAGCCGGTGAACGTCTTCGTGCGGCTCCAGCATCGGTTCTAGCGTGGGGCGCCCCGTCTTCCTTCGTGCCGCGCTCGCGCTCGGCCTCGCGCTCGGCGCGGGGCGAGCCGCGGCGCAGAGCCCGCGGCTCGATCTGACGCTGCCGGCGCAGGAGGCGCTGCTGCGCGAGGGGCCGACGCTGCGTGGAAGCAACCTGCTCACCGACCCGCAGCTGCGCGACCTCGTGCGGAACGGGTTCCCGGCGCGCTTCAGCTTCCGCGTCGAGCTGTGGTCCACGGGCGGATTCTTCAACGACCTGACGGCGAGCACGTCGTGGGACGTGATCGTGCGCTACGAGCCGCTGGACAAGGTCTACCAGGTGGTGCGAATCGCCGGGGACCGCGCCGTGACGTTAGGCAGCTTCTCCGACGTCGCCGAGGCGGGGAACGCGGTGGGGCGCGCGGTGCGGGTGCCGCTCAACGCGCCCGATCGCGGGCGCTACTACTACAACGCGGTGCTCGACGTCGAGGTGCTGTCGCTGAGCGATCTCGACGAGCTGGAGCGATGGCTGCGCGGCGAGCTGCGACCGGCGGTGAGCGGCCGGAAGAACCCCGGTACCGCGCTGACGCGCGGAGTGCGCACGCTGGTCGTGCGCCTGCTCGGCGGCACGCGGCGGCACTTCGAGACGCGGACCTCCACCTTCCGCACTTAGCGCTGGAAGCTGGAAGCTGGAAGCTGGAGGCTGGAGGCAGGAAGCTTTGGGCCTCCAGCCTCCTGCCTCCTGCCTCCAGCCTAGAGCGTCTTCTCGAGCTGGTGCAGGACGTCTTCGCCGTAGAAGAGCCGGATGTAGCGCGCCTGGGTAGGTGTCAGGCGACGGACGGCCCAGCTCAGGTGGACGAAGTGCGGCTCGAGCGGGCGGACCATCGGATGCATCCCGATCTCGTCGGGGAGATGGTTCGACTTCCGCGTGTTGCAGGGGCTGCACGCGGTGACGACGTTCGTCCACTCGTTGGTCCCGCCACGCGAGATCGGGATGAGGTGGTCGCGCGTCAGCGTCTCGCGCGGCTTGAGCTCGGCGCCCGTGCGTCCGCAGTACTGGCAGCGGTAGCGATCGCGGGCGAAGAGGAAGGTGTTGGTGACCTGACGACGGAAGCGGCGCGGCACGTGGACGAACGCCTTCAGCCGGATCACCGCGGGGCGCGGCAGCGTGAGGCGCTCGGAGTGCACGGCCTTCCCGGCGTCGGCCTCGACGATCTCCGCCTTTCCGTCGATGACGAGGCGAAGGGCGCGACGCAGGGGAACCATCGTCAGGGGCTCGAACGACGCGTTCAGTGCCAGACAACCAACGATCACGAACGTTCCTCCCTGTGCGGCGTGAGGTGGAGCGAGTCCCGCTGGATGCGGGGAGCTTCCTCTTACTGAAACGACGACCGCGCCCGCCGGCCCGTTACGGCCATCGACCGGTCACCCGGCGATCGGGAACGCGGACCTGCCTACAACAAGACGCCCGGCGTACAACATCCGGGCGTCTCGCAATGGTCTCGCATCGGCAGGACGACTCTCAGCGAGTCGCGCCCGCTATCGCGGGAACCATGGTGAGCCATCCGTGCGCGTCCGGAACGCGCCCGGTCGCGATCCCCATGTACCGTTCCTGGATCGCGAGGGTGATCGGGCCGGGCTTCCCTTCCCCGACCGGGATCCGATCGACCGAACGAATCGGCGTGATCTCGGCGGCGGTCCCGGTGAAGAACAGCTCGTCGGCGACGTACAGCATCTCGCGCGGGATCTGCTGCTCGCGCACCGTGTAACCGAGGTCACGCGCGATCTGCGCGACCGAGTCGCGCGTGATGCCGTTGAGGATCGACGACGAGAGCGGCGAGGTGTAGAGCGTCCCATCGCGCACGATGAAGAGATTCTCACCGCTCCCCTCGGAGACGTACCCGAAGGTGTCGAGCATGATCCCCTCGGAGTAGCCGTCCTGCCGTGCTTCGGCCTTGGCGAGCTGCGAGTTGAGGTAGTTCCCCCCCGCCTTCGCGAGCGTCGGGAAGGTGCTCGGCGCGGCGCGCCGCCAGCTCGAGACGCGGACGTCGACGCCGTTCTGCAGCGCGTCGTGGCCGAGGTACGTGCCCCACTTCCAGGCGATGATGAACGTCTCGATGGGGATCCCCGTCTGGAAGACGCCCATCTGCTCGCCGCTCCGGATGACGACGGGGCGCAGGTAGCAGGCGTCGAGCTCGTTCCCGGCGACGGTGTCGATCGACGCCTGCACGAGATCGTCGAGCGAATGCGCGATCGGCATCCGGTAGATCTTGCAGGAGTCGAGCAGCCGGCGCATGTGCTCGCGCAGGCGGAAGATCGCCGGCCCGTTAGGCGTCGAGTAGCAGCGAATGCCCTCGAAGATGCTCGAGCCGTAGTGGACGACGTGACTCATCACGTGGATGGTCGCATCCTCCCACGCGACGAGCTGCCCATCGCGCCAGATCTTCTGCGTGCGCCCGGAGGTCGGGGTGGCCATGGCGTAAAGCTAACCGCCGGGAGGCGGGGGACGCTACGGCGGGGGTCGGGAGTCAGCGGTCGGCCGTCGGCGCTGACCGTCGGCGCTGACCCCCGACCCCCGACCCCTGACCCCGATCAGTCAGCGCTCACCGCCCGATTCCGCGCCCACTCGCGGAGGTCGTCGAGCTTCTCGGCCATCGTCTGCGAGAGGGGGCGGGTGTCGTCGATCTCGTGGAGGAGGATCTCGCTGGAGAGCGGCTTGCCGGCGGCGAAGGCGGAGTAGAGACCGGAGACGATCGCCTGCTCGATCTCGGCGCCGCTGAAGCCTTCGGTCGCGACGACGAGCCCCTCGAGATCGAAGGCGGAAGGCTCCTGCTTCCGCTTGCGGAGGTGGATCTCGAAGATCGCGCGCCGCGCGTCCGGCTTGGGGAGGTCGACGAAGAACACCTCGTCGAAGCGTCCCTTGCGGATGAACTCCGGCGGGAGCTTGGCGACGTCGTTCGAGGTCGCGACGACGAAGACGTCGCCCTTGCGATCCTGGAGCCAGGAGAGGAAGGTGCCGAAGACGCGGCGCGAGACGCCGCCGTCGTCCTCGCCCGCGCCGCCGGAGAACGCCTTCTCCAGCTCGTCGATCCAGAGCACGATCGGCGCGAGCCGCTCGGCCATCTGCATCGCGCGCTTGAAGTTCTTCTCGCTGTCGCCGACGTACTTGTCGTACAGGTTGGCCGGGTCGAGCTTGAGCAGCGGCAGTCCCCACTCGCGCGAGACGGCCTTCGCGCAGAGGCTCTTCCCGCAGCCGGGCACGCCGAGGAGGAGGACGCCCTTGGGAAAGGAGAGCCCGAACTGCTGCGCGCGCACAGGATCGGCGACCATCGCGCGCCGCTTGTCGAGCCATTCCTTCAATCCGGCGAGGCCGGCCACCTGGCCGAGGTCTTCGGCGGAGCGGTGGTACTCGAGCAGCCCATCCTGCTCGACCGCCTGACGCTTGGCGCTGATGACCTGCGAGATGTCGTCGCGGGTGATCGAGCCGTCGTCCATGAACAGCTTGGTGATCAGCTTCTCGGCCTCGAGCAGGGTGAGCCCCATGAGATTGTTGACGAGCTGCTCGATCTCGGCGCGCTCGAGGTCGACGCGCAGATTCATTCGCGCGGAGTTGTCGCGGATGCAGCGCTCGAAGAGGGCGCGGTAGTCCTCGAAGGTGGGCGGAGCGAGGCGACGCGTCGTGGCGTGCACGCGCAGGCGCTCGGGGAGCCTGACGTCGTGGCCGGTGATCACGACGGCCCCGCGGCGGCGATTGAAGCCGAGCACGACGTCGCGCAGCTGGCTGACGACGAGGGGATCGTCGAAGTGGTGCTCGAGCCCGTCGAACTGGAAGATCCCGCTTCCCTCACGCTCGACGATCGCGAGCGCCTTCGCGGGATCCATCGCCGCCTCCTCGCCGACGTCCACCGTCGGCTGCGAGCTGCTCATCCCGCGCCGCAGCCCCTTGCTGCGCGACCACGAGTAGTAGTGGAGGGAGAGAGACGACGCGATCTGCTTCAGTATGGACTCGACGCGGTCTTCCTCGACGGTGTCGAGGATGATCAGGCCATAGCGGGAGCGGATCAGAAGCTCGAGCTCCTGGGGGAGGTCCTGGGCCATTCTCTCCTCGACGGGGATGCGGGAACTCGGGAAACAGCGATGCGGGGTGGCGGCGCGCCTTCGGCGCGGCCGCGAGACTGCGATACGAGATGCGGGATACGGGATACGGGAAACAACCCAACGAAACGGGACTGGCCGAGCGCGGGCCGCCGTTGGCGCCGCGCTCGGCCCAACCCGCATCACGACGTTCTCGCATCTTCGTATCTCGTATCGCGGTCTCCCGCCGCAGGCGGAAACCCCGCATCGCCCTTTCCCGACGCCCCGCATACAGAACGGGTCAGCGCGGGAGTCTGCTCCCATGGACGAGCGGGTCGTACAGGTCGTCATCCCGCACGCCGGTGCGTCGGGCGAGGGCGAGCGGCCAGGCGACGTCGCCGACCTGCTGCGCGTTGTGGCCATCGGAGCCGAGGGAGAGCCGGACGCCGGCGTCGAAGGCGCGGCGGACGAAGCGCTCGTGGGCGCGGTAGCGGTTGGAGATCTCGAAGGCGATCCCGGCGCGCTTCAGGGCGGCGACGGCGCGCTCCTCGCGCGGCTCGGTCCACAGCTCCTCGAGGGGGATCTGGCGGAGCGCCATCGGGAGAAGGGTCGGGTGTGCGAGGACGTCGACCGGCATCTCGCCGGCGAAGCGCTCGAGGTTCCCGACGTGCGCATCCATGTACGCCTGCGGCTCGAGCCCCGCCGGCCAGGGGCTGGCGAAGGCGTGCATGAGCTCCCCGTTAGGCAGCCAGACGGCGTGGAGGCTGCCGATGCGGTGGGTGAAGCGGCGGGCGACCGCGGGGGGCACCTCGCGCCAGACGTCGCAGTGCCAGCAGAACTCCGCGCCGCGGAGGACGTCGTGGCGCTCGAGGGTGTCGAGGTACCGCTCGACGTCGGCAACCGTGCGCAGCGCGCCGCGGACGTCGCCGGAGACGTGATCGGCGACGCTCGGCCGGACGTTTCTGGCCTTCACGGTCGCGATCAGCTGCTCGACGGAGAGGGCGCCGTCGGAAAAAGTGGTGTGGGCGTGGAGGTCGACAGGGGTGAACGTCATTCAGTGCGGTGATGCATGATGCATGACTCGATGCATGATCCATGAAGCATGAAACGGCGATGCATGAAGCATGATCCATGAAGCATGAAACCGCGACGCATGAAGCATGATCCATGATGCATGAGGAACCTCGTCTGCCTCATGGTGGGCGCCCCCTCATGCTTCATGCGTCATGCATCATGCCTCGCG
>DASVXU010000212.1:0-68546 GCA_036392515.1 Gemmatimonadaceae bacterium
GTCGCCGAGACGAAGGGCGACGTGCAGGAAGGGATCGACACCGCCTACTACGCGGCGAGCGAGGGACGGCGGCTCTTCGGCCACACGGTGCCGTCCGAGCTGCGCGACAAGTGGGCGATGAGCTTCCGCCGGCCGATCGGCGTATCGGGACTCATCACGCCCTTCAACTTCCCCCTCGCGATCCCGACGTGGAAGATGTTTCCCGCGCTCCTCTGCGGGAACTCGGTGATCTTCAAGCCGGCCGAGGACGTGCCGCACACCGGAACGGTCCTCATCGAGATCCTCCTCGAGGCAGGACTTCCCCCCGAAGTGGTGCAGCTCGTGCACGGAATCGGCGAGCAGGTGGGCAAGGCGATCGTCGAGCATCCGGAGATTCCGCTGCTCTCCTTCACCGGGTCGACCGAGACCGGCCGCATCGTCGGCGAGACCGCGGGTCGTATGCACAAGCGTCTGTCGCTCGAGATGGGCGGGAAGAACGCGCAGATCGTGATGGACGACGCGAACCTCGACCTCGCGCTCGAGGGAGTCCTCTGGGGCGCCTTCGGCACGACCGGCCAGCGGTGCACGGCCACGAGCCGCCTGATCCTCCAGAAGGGAATCCACGATCGCTTCCTCGGCATGCTCGTCGACAAGGCGAAGTCGCTGAAGCTCGGCGACGGGCGCAAGGCGGGCACCGATGTAGGGCCGCTCGTCAACCAGAACGCCCTCGAGAAGGTCGAGCGCTACATCGACATCGGCCAGTCCGAGGGGAACGACCTGCTGTGCGGCGGACGCCGCGCCAGCGGGAAGGGGCTCGACAAGGGCTTCTTCTTCGAGCCGACGATCTTCGCCCGCGTCGAGGCGGGACAGCGCCTCGAGCAGGAAGAGATCTTCGGCCCGGTGCTCTCGGTGATCCGCGTCGACGATGCCGACGAGGCCTTCCGCGTCAACAACGACGTGAAGTATGGTCTGTCGTCCTCGGTGTACACGACCAACGTCCAGGTCGCCTTCCGGGCGATGAACGAGCTGGAGAACGGGATCACGTACATCAACGCGCCGACGATCGGCGCCGAGGCACACCTTCCGTTCGGCGGTGTAAAGCAGACCGGCAACGGCCACCGTGAGGGAGGGTGGGAGGTGTACGAGTTCTACTCGGAGACGAAGGTGGGCTACGTGGACTTCTCCGGGCGACTGCAGCGGGCGCAGATCGACAACTATCTCGGCACCCCGGACTGACCGTTCGCGGGCGGCGGGACGCGATTTCGGCCGCCGGTGGTTGCGTCATCGCGGTGCAGGCGTCATTTCCTGAAGGCGGCTTGATTTGGTGGTACCTCGCGAATTGTATTCGGTGATGCCTTCCGCGCGATCGGATGATCTCCACCACACGCTCGTCGAGCGTGTCGCGCGCCGGGTCGAGGGCCGCGGCGTGTCGCGCGCCGCGGTCGACGCGGCGGTCGGAAGCGTCCTCGCCGCCCTCGACCGCGCGCCGGCTGCACCGGGCACGGTCGGCGAGCTCGTGGCCGCCGTGACCGCGCGCTCGGTGCCCGATCTCGCGTCCCGTCTCCGCGCGGCGCTCGCCGGATCCGGGGTCGAGGTCGGATCCATCGGGATCGCCGCCTCCGGACTCCACCACGTCGCGACCCTCCGCATTCCCGCCGCGGCACGCCCGCAGCTCGAGAGCGCGGCGCGCGCGTTAGGCGCGACCTTCAGCGTGGTGGGCGAGGAGGGGCCGCGATGACCGCCCCGAGCCCGACTCCCGTTGGCTCGCCGCGCATCAGCGACGAGAGCAAGCGTCAGGCGCTGCGCAACGTCAACCGCCGCACCGGCCCGCTCGGCATGCTCTGGCAGTGGGCCCAGACCTTCACCATCGCGGTGCTGGTCTTCCTGTTCGTCCGCGCCTTTTTTGTCGAGGCGTTCAAGATCCCCTCGGGCAGCATGGAGCGGACGCTGCTGCCCGGTGACTTCCTGCTCGTCGACAAGCTCGCCTACGGCGCCGAGATCCCCTTCTTCGGCCGAAAGCTTCCCGGCTATCGCACCCCGGAGCGCGGCGACGTCATCGTCTTCGAGTATCCGCTCGACGCGACCAAGACCTACGTCAAGCGCCTGGTCGGCCTGCCCGGCGACACCCTGTCGATGCGCGAGGGAACGCTTCTCCGCAACGGACGCGCGGTCGGCGAGCCATACGTCGTGCATTCCGACCCGGGGCTCGACCCCGGAAACGAGCAGTTCGGCTGGCAGCGGCCGTACCTGGTTCGCACCGCGGAGGCCGCGGCTTTCGGCGATCATCCGACACGAAACAACTGGGGACCGCTGGTCGTCCCAGCAGGGAAGTACTTCGCTCTTGGCGACAACCGCGACAACTCCGAGGACAGCCGCTACTGGGGCTTCGTTCCCGCGGAGAACGTGCGTGGTCGTCCACTGGTGGTGTACTACAGCTACGCGCCGGACAGTGGCACCGATTTCCGCTGGCTCTCCGCGATTCGCTGGAGCCGGATCGGCGAGCGGATCCACTGACGGTCATCGAGCGTTCCTGGTCGAACTCCGCCCTGGCGGCATGAACGGTCGGCACTCGCAGGCAGCACGTCGTACCTGAGTCGGAAGCGCAGGTCCCGCCGCAGCGCGGCACGTCTTTCATCGCCGGAGCCGTAGGTCGTATGGCCTCTACGTCGTCGCACAAGAAGTCCGCCTCGGAAGAAGGGTCGCTCGACCAGTACCTCCGCGACATCAGCATCTACCCGCTCATCACGCGGGAAGATGAGGTCGCGCTCGCGCAGCGCATCCGCACCGGCGACCAGGAGGCGCTCGACACGCTCGTGCGCTCGAACCTGCGCTTCGTCGTGTCGGTGGCGAAGAAGTATCAGAACCAGGGTGTGTCGCTCTCCGATCTGATCAACGAGGGCAACCTCGGGCTCATCCGCGCGGCACACAAGTTCGACGAGACGAAGGGGATCAAGTTCATCTCGTACGCTGTCTGGTGGATCCGACAGGCCATTCTCCAGGCGCTCGCCGAGCAGTCGCGCATCGTGCGCGTCCCGCTCAACCGCGCGGGGACGCTGCACCGCATCGGCAAGCGCGCGAGCGCCCTGCTCCAGGAGCTCGGCCGCGAGGCCACGCACGCCGAGATCGCGAGCGGGATGGACATCACCGAGGAAGAGGTCGCGAAGACGATGTCGATCTCGCAGACCCACCTCTCCCTCGACGCGCCCCTCAGCCCCGGCGAAGACAATCGACTGCTCGACTATCTCGCCGACACCGTCAACCCGACCCCGGACGAGGAGACCTTCGAAAAGGCCCTCACCGAGTCGATCGAGGAGGCGCTCTCGCATCTCAAGGAGCGCGAGTCCAAGATCCTCCGGCTCTACTTCGGGCTCGACGGCGAGGAGCCGATGACCCTCGAGGAGATCGGGGCGCTGCTCAGCATCACGCGCGAGCGCGTCCGCCAGATCAAGGAAAAGGCGCTCTCCCGCCTTCGCCACGTGAGCCGGGCCCGGGCGCTGGAGTCATTCCTCGGCTGAGTGATCGGTCAATGTGGCACGTTCGGCTGTGATCCGGGTAACTGGTACCGCACGCCGGCCGCACTACCTTCATAGTGTTGCAAACACCCGTTCAGTGCAGCCGTGCCGCCGCAAGGCGGGCTGAACGAGGCCCGTGGACGCATCTCCCTCGAGGAACCGTGCCCATTCGTTCTCACAGGCCGCTCATCGCGGTGTCGATGGTCGTGCTTGCCGTTGCCGCCGCGTGCGGTGACAACCCGAACAAGCCGAAGAACTCGAACGACCCCGCCGCGATCGCGGTGACCTCTGGCCAGGGCCAGGTCGGCATGCCGGGCGTCACGCTTCCCGCGCCCATCGTCGCGCGGGTCACGAACGCGAAGGGGAACGCCCTGGCCAACACCCCGGTGACGTTCACAGTCACGCGCGGCTCGGGCATCGTCGCGAGCACGATGGTTACGACCGATGCGAACGGTCAGGCGTCCACGAGCTGGACGCTCGGCGACGGCTCGGTACGGCAGCTTCTGTCGGTGAGCGCGGGCAAGGCGAGTCAGGTCGCGACCGCCCGCGTCGACACGACGCGGCTCATCTATCTCTCGGTGCCCGACACCGCAAAGGTCGGCGATACGCTCCATGTGTGGACGTCGGTCGGCCTCGCCGGCGCGCCGGGAGAAGCGTGGGGCTCGCTCCTCTCGATCATCGGCTGGTCCGACACTTCATACGTGAAGGCGCTCTCCTATTCCCGCGCCGACACGCGCATGGAGTTCTTCAACGTCTTCGGGCAGACGATGCGTACGCTGCAGACCGCGGCGTCGTTCCCCGAGAACCAGGCCTCGAACCTGGACGGAGGGCCGCGCGTCTTCGCGCTGAACTTTCTCGTGAAGCAGGCGGCGACCGGCAAGGACGTCTCGTTCACCATCGGCTCGTCCGGGCTCGTCGGCGCGCGCACCTTCACGGATCTTCGCTCCGCCGCGGGCACCGCGGTCGGCGCGACGGTCCACATCCGCTGAGGAGACGACCCAGATGAACAGACTCCATCGTCTCGCCCTCCTCGCGGCCGCGGTCGCGACGCCCTTCGCGGCGCGCCAGCTGCACGCGCAGGACATCGTCCGTCAGGCCAAGGATCGCAGCATCAAGGTGCCCGACGCGTATTACGCACAGAAGGCGAAGGACCCCAACGCGTTCGAGTTCAAGCGCGCCTGGAAGGGAGCTCTCCGCAAGGCGAAGGCGAAGCGCGCCGCGATGCGGGTGTCCGGGATCAACACCACGAGCGCGTCGGGCGCTTCGACGCTGCAGCGCGCGTCGGCGGTCACCGGCACCTTCAAGGTGCCCGTGCTGCCGATCATGTTCGCGAACACGACGGCGCAGCCGTACGACTACAGCGTCCTGCAGGCCAAGCTCTTCGGGGCAGGGAGCGCCTCGCAGGAGACGGTCACGCACGTCTACAACGAGATGTCGCGCGGACTGCTCACCCTCACCGGGACCGTCCTCCCCTGGATCCACGTCAGCGGGAACGACACCCAGTACGAGGGCACGAACAACGGGCTCGGGTCGAATCTCGCGCCGCTGCTCACCGCGGTGCTCGACTCCGCCGACAAGCAGATCAACTTCGCCGACTACGACAGCGACGGCGACGGCTTCGTCGACTTCGTCGCGTTCGTGCAGCCGGAGTACGGCGCCGAGTGCGGCCCTACCGGAACGAACAAGAACATCTGGTCGCACCGCTACTACCTCGACCCCTATCTGGGCGGGCAGCCCTACGTGACCAAGGACGTCAACGCGAACGGTGTGGCGATCAAGGTCTCGGACTATGTGATCCAGCCCGCGCTGAACTGTCCGAGCGGGGGTGCGCCGACGCCGATCGACATGGGCGTCTTCGCTCACGAGTTCGGGCACGCGTTCGGGCTTCCCGACCTCTACGCAACCGCTGGCGAAGGCGGCAAGTCGCCTAACGAGGGGATCGGCGAGTGGGGGCTGATGAGCTCCGGCAACTGGAACATCCCGAGCTCGCCGGCGCACATGGAAGCGTGGTCGAAGATGCAGATGGGTTGGGCGCCCGTCGTCACGGTCGCGCATGATACTTCGATCACGCTGACGCCGAACGAGGCGAACGGCGGCAACATCATTCGCATCGACATCCCGGGGACGTCGGAGTATTTCCTGCTGGAGAACCGCCAGAAGGTCGGATCCGACGTCGCGCTGCATGGCACCGGGCTGCTCGTCTTCCATGTCGACAGCGAGACGGTCAACGCGAAATGGCCGACCAACACCATCCAGAACACCACCACGCACAAGGGCCTCGACCTCGTCGAGGCGGACGGTGGCGCCGGGATGGACAACAGTGGCTATCGCGGCGGGCCGGGCGACATCTTCCCGGGATCGAGCAACGCGGTGAGCTTCACGCCGACCACCTCGCCGAACACGAACGGCTACACGATCACCTCGGGAATCTCGATCACGAACATCGTGCAGAGCGGGCAGAACGTGAGCTTCAACGTGGGGTTCGCGCCCCCGGGGACGCTGACGATCCGCTGGGGCGACCTGAACGGCGATGGCACCATCGGCCTCGCGGATTACAAGTCGGCCTACAACTGCCTCATCGGCGCCTCCTGCTCGACGGGTCTCGACCTGTCGCGCGGCGACGTCGACGGCGACGGCCGCTTCACGGCGACCGACGCGCTGATCATCCACAGCTACGTACTCGGCACGGTGGACGTCTCGCGGTTCCGCGTCGGGCAGCCGGTGACGTCACCATCGTCGCCGATGGCGTCGAGCACGACGCGGGGCACTGGCGCCTCGCTGCCGGAGGGTAGCGCCAAGCCATGACGGCGCGAACGTCCGCTGCACTCGGGGCCATGGTGGCGATCGCCACCATGGCCTGCAGTTCTTCGGGGGGACGCCGCGACAGCTCCGGCGCCGATTCGACGCACACGCCCGCTCCGGTCGAGGCGGCGCCCGAGAGCGCGAGCGTCTCCCCCACGACCCAGGCGCCGTCGGGGCGGCCGAGCCCCGCGACGACCCCCGCCGCGAGCAGCGGTGGGACATCGGGAGCGGCGACGGGCGCCAGGGCCGGCGCTTCCGTGGGAGGCGCGGTGAAGCGGAAGCCGGGCGCGTCGGCGGGGATGGACACGCCTACACATGCCGGACCGGGGCCGGAGGTCAGCGCCCCGGCCCCCGGCGTCCAGCCCGCGCCGCGAGCGACCGTCCCCGCCTTCATCGTCTTCCGCGACAGCGTCGGCGCGGGCGACCTCGCGTGGCTGCGGCAGGAAGGATTCACGATCGAGCAGGTGAATCGGAGCACGCACTCCGTGAGCCTCCGCATGGCGACCGACTACACCGGCAACCCGACGAAGAACCCGCGCGTGCTGCGCTTCAACGTCGCGATGCGCTGAACGAACCATGGCCCAGAACAGCAGCTTCGACGTGACGACAGGAGTCGACCTTCAGGAAGTCGACAACGCGGTGAATCAGGCGCAGAAGGAGATCGCGCAGCGGTACGACTTCAAGGGATCGAAGGCGGCGATCGAGTTCAAGCGCGCGGAGAATGTCCTCGCGCTCGTCGCCGACGACGACTTCCGGATGCGCGCACTCTTCGACGTTCTCCAGACGAAGCTGATCAAGCGGAACGTGCCGGTGAAGAACCTCGACGTCGGCGAGGTGAAGCCCGCCGGGGGCGACACCGTGCGACGCGAGATCAAGCTCAAGACCGCGCTGGACGGAGACACGGCGAAGAAGGTCGCGGCGGCGATCAAGGACGCCAAGCTGAAGAAGGTGCAGGCGGCGATCCAGGGGGATCAGGTGCGCGTGAGTTCGCCCTCGAGGGACGACCTGCAGGAGGCGATCGCACTCCTGCGGTCGAAGGACTTCGGGGTGGAGCTCAAGTTCGGGAACTACCGGTAGCGCGCCGTCCTCTCACCATTCGGCGGCCCGGCACCTAGAATGCGGTGTCGGGCCGTTGCGCTTCTTGCGCCGGTCGCTCGAAAACCCCAGTGGAGACGATCAATGCTCACACGCCTGCGTGTGCTGCCGTCCGCCGCCGCGCTCGTGCTCGCGGCCGGCTGCAGCTCGGACAAGGTCAGCGGTCCGAAGCCCGTCACTCAGCAGTGCGCCTCCTCGGGATCGCTCTCCCTCGGCGGCACGACCAACGGCAACCTGAGCTCGGCGACCTGCCGGTTCTCGTACGACTCGTCGCGGGTCCAGCATTACAGCTTCACCCTCACGCAGGCGACCCCCGTCGCGTTCAGCATGACGGCGACGAACGGAGACTTCGACACCTTCCTGCTGCTCTATCGGAACGCCTACGGCGACACCGCGAACATCGTCGCGTTCAACGACGACGCCGATGCGTCCACGAGCAACTCGGTGATGCACACCATCCTCGGGCCGGGGAGCTACGTGGTCGCCGCGAACCACCTCGATCCGCAGACGTTCGGGGCCTATGCGTTGAGCGCGGCCACCTGGAACGGGAGCGAGGAGGACTGTGGCGAGGTGTTCATGACCACGGGGACGAGCAGCGAGCAGTCGATCGCAACGACCGACTGCGCGAACAGCCAGCAGACGCAGTACGGTGACGTGATCGCGCTGTACTCGAATCCGGGGCAGCCCCTCTACGTGACGGTGACCTCGAGCTGGGTGACGACGCTGCTCGAGCTCTACGACCCGGCGGGGAATCCGATCGACTCGGACGATCACAGCGCGGGCGGGAACGTGACGCGGGTGTCGGCACCGGCGACGACGAAGGGAGGGCTGTACGTCCTGGTGGTGACGGCTGCGGCGCAGGCGACTGGTCCGTATACGCTGGCGGTCTCCTCGACGGGGTCCGCGGTGGCGGCGCAGCGCGCGTCCGGTCGCGCGACGGCGGTCGAGACCCTGGGAGAGTGGCGGTGGGCGACGGGGGTTGGTCGCGCAAAGTCCGCACGCTGAGCGACCGTTCGAAAACGAGGCGGTGCGTCGCACGTCGACGCACCGCCTCGTTTCATTTTGTCCGCATCGCCGGCCGTTAGGCATTCGTTAGGCGGCGCGTATCACACCGCTTTTCGGGGTCCACGTCACGAAAAACGGATTTTCCTGCTTTTCTGGCAGGCTCAGCTGTGGTGCGTGTCACGACGGGCTCAGCTGGAAGTCTCTAGGTTAATCGCACCTGGCGGCCTCGACGGCGTCAGGCGCGCGACCTGTTGTCGCGCGAATCGCAGTCCCAACCCCCGACACCGGTGCTGTCGCCGCGTGGAGGCTCGAGCGATGCCCAACCTGACCCGTGAGATCCGCGCGCTCCTTGCGCTCCCCCTCGTCCTGACCGTCGCCTGCTTCCCGGGCGGGGTTACCGACGCGACCAAGAACGCCGGCTCGGTCGCCGCGAACAGCAGCCCCGCGCAGAACGCGCCGGTGGCCAGCGTCGCGTCGCCCGCCCCCTCGGTGATCGTCAAGAACAATGGCGGCCACCCAGTCCAGGGCGTCCCGGTGACCTTCGCCGTCGTCAGTGGCGGCGGGTCGGTGACCGGCGCGACCGTCGAGACCGACGCCAACGGCATCGCCAGGGTGGGTAGCTGGACCTACGGCACCGTCGTGGGGAGCAACAAGCTGAATGCGACGATCGGGAACCTCGCCCCGGTCAGCTTCGTCGTTTCGACCAAGCCTGCCGCGGCGTCGCAGCTCTCCAAGGTGAACGACGGGCAGTCGGCGGAAATCGGCAAGGCGCTCCCGCAGCCGGTCGCGGTCGTGGTGAAGGACGCCTACGGGAACGTGGTGTCCGGCGTCACGGTGAGCTTCACGACCGCCAGCGGCTCGGTGAGCCCGGCGTCCGCTCAGACGGACGCCAACGGCCGCGCGCAGACGACGTGGACGATGGGCACCACTCCGGGCGCAGCCGCGCTGAACGCGGCGATCGCGAACCTCCCGGCGGTGGCGTTCGCCGCGACGGCGACGCCGGCGCAGCCGTCGAGCCTGACGAAGGGCGCTGGTGATGCGCAGTCGGGCACGGTGGGCACCGCGCTCGCCAACCCGGTGACGGTCACGGTGAAGGACACGTATGGCAACGCGGTCAGCGGAGCGACGGTACAGTTCGCGGCCTCGGGCAACGGCTCGGCCAATCCGGCGTCGGCGATGACCGACGCCTCGGGCCAGGCGAGCACGCAGTGGACCCTTCCGAAGACGGCGGGGAGCGCGACGCTCTCGGCGACGCTCGGCAGCCTGCCGGCCGTCAGCTTCAGTGCGACGGCTCGCCCGGGTGCTGCTGATACGCTCTCGATCGCGGCGGCCTATCCGTCGCGCGACACCGTCAACACGGCGGTCGGCGACTCGGTGAGCGTGAGGCTCGTCGACGGCTACGGCAACGCGATCAGCAACGCAGCCATCGCATTCTCCGGCGGCGGCACGGTCTCGCCGTCCTCGGCGGCGACCAACGCGGCGGGCGTCGCACGCGCGAAGTGGGTTCTTCCCAAGACCGCCGGCGCGGCGTCGCTCGTGGCCTCGATCGGCAATCTCAGCGTGACCTTCAACGTGACGGCGGTCCCGGGTCCGGCGGCGAACATTGCCCGCGTCGGCTCGTCACAGACGGGAACCGTCGGCCAGGTGCTCCCTGATCCGCTCCAGGTGACCGTGACGGACGCCTACGGCAACGCGATCAGCGACGCGACGGTGAACTTCAGCTCCTCGGGTGACGGCGTCGCGACGCCCGCTTCGGCGACGACGAACGCCTCGGGTCAGGCCAGCACGCAGTGGAAGCTCCCGACCACGTCGGGGAACGCGCTCCTCGGCGCGAGCGTCCAGAACATCAGCACGACCTTCGGCGCGACGGCGAATCCGGACGTGCCGGCGCTGATCATGAAGGGGATGCAGGCGGGCGACAACCAGACCGGTAGCGGAGGGTCGACTCTGCCCCAGCCGCTCGTGGTGGCCGTTCGCGACCAGTACAACAACGCGATCAACAACGCCGACGTGAACTTCACCACCGATGGTGGCTCGGTCAGTCCCTCGGCGACGAAGACCAACGCGGCCGGCGACGCGTCGACCAGCTGGACGCTGCCTAACGTCGCGGGCACGTACTCGGTGACCGTGACGTCGGGGAACGCCCCGGCGGTGGTCTTCCACGCCACGGCGACGGTGGTGAACAACGATCCGTGCGCGGTGAAGGGAGCCCTCACCATCGGCGGGTCGGTGACGGGTGATCTCTCGACGAGCCAGTGCGCGCTCAGCGTGCAGAAGAAGATCGACCTCTGGAGCCTCGACGTGAACGGCTCGACCCCGCTCGAGATCCGGCTGGTCGCCGACGACGCGCGTCTGGATCCGGAGCTGATGATGTATCGTGGCCAGTTCTCGGGGCTGACGGACGTCATCGCGGAGAACGACGACAACTTCTACTACGACGGCAGCACGAACTCGGGGATCCGCATCCTCGGGGGCACCGGTCAGTTCCTCGTCGGTGCGACGCACCTGAGCCAGTTCGTCGGCGGCTACCACCTCTCGGCGCAGAGCTGGGATGGGCAGATGAGTGATTGCGGCATCTTCCACGCGGTCAGCGGGACGAACACCAGCCAGGTGCTCGCCAACACCGACTGCGCGCGCGACACCCGCTGGGCGGACCGTGTGCTGATCTACCTGCACGCGGGCGAGACGATGACCGTCGCGATGACCTCGAGCGACTTCGACACGAAGGTCGAAGTCGAGAACGGTAGCGGCCTGGTCGCGAGCGACGACAACGGTGGCGGCGGCACGAACGCGCGTCTCGTCTACACCGCGCCGGCGAGCGACATGTACTTCGTGTACCTGACCTCGGGGCACGACAACTCGGGCGGTGCGTACAACCTCACCATCGACGTGAGCGCCCCCGCGGGCTCGTCGCCGATGCTCTCGGGCACCCGCACGACGAGCCGCACCGCGACCCGTTCGCGGACGGTGAGCCGCACGGCGCTGCCCGCCGCGGGCACGACTTCGCGGCAGATGGTCGACAACTTCCTGCGCGGTGTGAAGACGAAGGCGCCGCAGCGGTAACACAGGTTGGGGGAAGCACCGCAGCCGCCGGGAGAAGATCCCCGGCGGCTGTGGTGCGTCAAGTCGCTCGGTTGAGTGGGGTACGCCGCGCGGCTAGATTGCGCGGATGCGCAATTTCGCCACGAACGGCTCGTGAAAGTCGGCGTCATCACCCTCGGCTGCGACAAGAACACCGTCGACAGCGAGCGCTACGCTGCCGCGCTCGTCGCCCGGGGCGCAGAGGTGACGACGGACCTCGGCGAGGCCGGGATCATCGTCATCAACACCTGCGGCTTCATCGACGCGGCGAAGAAGGAGTCGATCGACGCGATCGTCGAGGCGGGCCGCTTCAAGGACGAGGGGAGCTGCCGCGCGGTGGTCGCGGTGGGGTGCATGGTGCAGCGGCACAAGTCCGAGCTCGAGGACGCCCTGCCGGAGGTCGATCTCTTCCTCGGCGCTTCCGAGATGGACCGGCTGCTCCCGGAGCTCGAGTCACGCGGGCTGCTCGACGAGCCGATCGAGATCCACCCGGGCGAGCGCCTCTTCGCGGGCGAGCTGCCGCACGTCCGCTACCTCAAGGTCAGCGAGGGGTGCGACCACGGCTGTGCATTCTGCGCGATCCCCCTGATGCGCGGCAAGCATCGCTCCTTCGCGCTCGACGAGGTGGTGCGCGAGGCGCAGCTCCTCGAGCTGCAGGGGGCGCGCGAGCTCAACCTCGTCGCGCAGGACCTGGCGCACTACGGGCGCGACATCCGCGACGGCAAGGGCCTCCCGGCGCTCCTGCGGGCCCTCCTGCGCGAGACGACGGTGCCGTGGATCCGCATGCTCTACCTCTACTCGACGGGGATCACCCCAGAGCTGCTCGAGGTGGTCGCGAACGAGCAGCGGATCGTGCCGTATCTCGACATGCCGATGCAGCATGCATCGGACGCGGTGCTGAAGCGCATGCGTCGTCCCGAGCGGCGGCAGGTGATCCGGGAGCGGGTGGCGATGCTTCGGCGCGCGATCCCGGACGTCGCGCTGCGCACGACCTGCATCGTCGGGTTCCCCGGCGAGACCGAAAAGGACTTCGAGTCGCTGCTCGAGTTCCTCGAGGAGACGCAGTTCGATCGCGTCGGCGCGTTCACCTACTCGCCGCAGGAGGGTACGCGCGCCTTCGACTACGAGGACGACGTCCCGGAGGAGCTGAAGCGCGAGCGCCTGGAGCGGCTGATGGAGCTGCAGCGCGTGATCACCGCCGAGCGCTACGAGCGACACATCGGTCGCACGGTGCGCGCGATGGTGGACCGCGCGGCCGACGAGAGCGGCCTCGCCGAGGCGCGCACCGTATGGCAGGCGGACGACGTGGACGGTGTCACCCGCGTGGCGACGGATGCGCCGCCGGGGGCGATCCTCGACGTCCGGATCGACGGCGTGGAGAACGACTACGACTTCGAGGCCACGGGGCTGCGCGTCCTCTCGGCGCCGGCGAGCGGCAGTCCGCGGCGCGCGCGTCGTCTTCCGGTGATGGCGACCTCGATCGGCAGCTTCGGCCGATGACGCGTTCGGCCGAGATCATGCGCCGCGCGCGGGAGCTCTTTCCCGGCGGGGTGAGCTCGCCGGTGCGCGCGTTTCGCGGAGTGGAAGGGGAGCCGTTCGTCGTCGCGCGCGGCGAGGGGGCCAGGATCTGGGACGTCGACGGCCGCGAGTACATCGACTATGTGCTGTCGTGGGGGCCGCTGGTGCTCGGCCACGCGCCGGCGGTGGTTCTCGAGGCGTTAGGCAGGACGATGCGCGACGGCACGAGCTTCGGCATCCCGACGGAGCTCGAGGTGCGGCTTGGTGACGCGGTGCGCGACCGGATGCCCCATGTCGAGATGCTGCGCTTCGTCTCGAGCGGCACGGAAGCGACGATGAGCGCGGTGCGGCTCGCGCGTGCTTTCACGCAGCGCGACGCGATACTCAAGTTCGACGGCTGCTACCACGGCCACGCGGACTCCTTCCTCGTCCGTGCCGGCTCGGGCGTCGCGACGCTGGGGCTCCCGAATTCGCCGGGCGTCCCCGAAGCGCTGGCGTCGCTCACCCTCACCGCGCCCTTCAACGACACCGATGCGGTACGGGCGATCTTCGCCGCGCGCGGCGAGGAGATCGCGGCGATCATTCTCGAGCCGGTGGTGGGCAACGCGGGATTGATCCTGCCCGACGCAGGCTTTCTCGAGGCGCTGCGCGCGATCGCGACGGAGCACGGCGCGCTGCTGATCTTCGACGAGGTGATGACCGGATTCCGAGTCGCCCCCGGGGGAGCCGCGGCGCGGTACGGTGTGACGCCCGACCTGACGACTCTCGGAAAGGTGATCGGAGGAGGGCTGCCGGTCGCGGCCTACGGCGGGCGGCGCGACATCATGCAGCACGTCGCGCCCGAGGGCCCGGTCTACCAGGCGGGAACGCTCTCCGGCAATCCGCTGGCGATGGCCGGCGGTCTCGCGACGCTCGAGGCGCTGACGCCCGAGGTCCACGACGCGATGGAGGCGTGCACGGCGCGACTCGTTCGTGGGCTGACGGAGATCGCGCTGCGACGTGGCATCCCGCTCACGGCGTCCCACGCCGGCACGATGTGGGGATTCTTCTTCCGCGGCGAGCCGGTGCGCTCGTACCGCGACGCGAAGACGTCGGACGTCGCGCGCTTCCGGCGCTTCTTCCATGCGGCGCTCGAGCGTGGCGTGTACCTCGCGCCCTCGGCGTTCGAGGCCGCGTTCATGTCGGCGGCGCACGGCGCGGCGGAGATCGACCTCACCCTCGACCGGCTCGATGCCGCGCTTGGCGCGGCGGCATAGCGCCCTCGCGGCGCTCGCGCTCGCGGCGGCGATCGCGTCCTGCCGCGGCACGCTGAGTCGCGGGCCGGTGCCGGAGGAACCGGTGGTACGCGCGCCGAGGGATACCATGCGGCGCGACACCGTGGTCGGGGACACCACCTTCCCGATGGTGCCGGGTCCGGGCCGAAGGGTCGTCGGCGCGTCGATCCGCGTCGCGATCGCGACCGGCGTGCCGTCGGCGCGCATCACCGGCAACGGGCGGTGGGCGCTCCTCGACGCGGACGGCGCCGCGGTCACCGCCGCGGGCACGGGGGAGCGATGGTCTCTCTCGGCGCGCGGCGCCCGCATCCGCGCGGTGCGCGAGGACGACGGATGGTCAGTGAACGTCGCGGCTCCCGTCGCGCTGAAGCCGATCGAGAGCGGCGCGCGGCTCTCGCTCGGGCCGCGCGAGTACCGCGGTGAGCTGATGATCTGGGCCGACGACGACCGGCTGGTGGTGGTCAACCGGCTGCCGATCGAGGAGTACCTGCGCGGCGTCGTCCCTCTGGAGATCGGCGAACGCGCACCTGGAGAGCGCGCGGCGGTGGAGGCCCAGGCGATCGCTGCGCGGAGCTATGCCTACACCCATCTCTCGCAGAGCCAGCGCTTCGACGTGCGCTCGACCGTGGACGATCAGGTCTACGGCGGGGTGAACGCGGAGAGGCCGCTCTCGGACGCGGCGGTCGCGGCGACGCAGGGGCAGGTGCTGCGCTACGAGGGGCGCATCGCCGAGACGCCGTACCACTCGACGTGCGGCGGATCGACGGCGGAGCCGGGGGAAGTCTGGAACGGGGAGCGCGGCGCGCCGTATCTGCGCCGGGTGAGCGACCGGGTGCCAGGAACGGACCGATACTACTGCGATCCGTCTCCGCGGTTCGAGTGGAAGCGGTCGATGGGCGGTGACGAGATCGCGCGAGCGGTCACGAGCTATCTGCGCGGCCGTGGATCCCGCTCGGCGGTGGGGGCGGTTCGCTCGGTGCGCGTCGATAGGCGGACGCCCTCCGGGCGGGTCGGCGCCCTGGTGATCGAGTCGGCGGACGGCGACGAGACCACGCTCCGCGGGAACGAGATCAGATACGCGCTGCGTCAGCC
The DNA here is from genome assembly GCA_036392515.1 of Gemmatimonadaceae bacterium. Taxonomy (GTDB): domain Bacteria; phylum Gemmatimonadota; class Gemmatimonadetes; order Gemmatimonadales; family Gemmatimonadaceae; genus JABFXC01. The sequence continues at coordinate 15,359 of DASVXU010000212.1, forward strand.
GGGTGGCGAGCTTCTCAACAGCACGTATTTTTCCGTCGAGCGCGCGGGTCGTGACGGCTTCGTGCTGCGTGGGCATGGGTACGGCCATGGCATCGGGATGTGCCAGTGGGGGGCGATCGGGCGTGCGCGCGCCGGGCAGGATGCGGCGACGATTCTCCGCACCTATTATCCGGGGACCAGTGTCGGCTTCGTTCCGTAGGATCTCGCTCCGAACCCTCGCCGCCGCGGCGCTCTTCCTCGGCGCGGCGCCGCTGCGCGCGCAGGAGAATCCGCAGGGCGGACTCTTCGAGCGGTTGAACCTCGACAAGCTGAAGCTGACGGCGCTCGGCGCGTCGATGGGTCCCGTCGCGCCGACGGGTATCTCGCCGACCACCGCCTACTCGGTGCACGCGGACTACGGCGAGATCTCGCCGCGGTGGCGCGTGGTGTTCACCGCGACGTACTGGGGGTCGCGCTATCGCGCCGAGCAGGTCACGCGGCTCGCGAACCGGCTTCGCGAGCAGCTCCACGACACGACGGGGACCGCGACGTTCGACATCGGCGCCATCCGCGTCTCGGACATCGCGGTCGGTGGGGACATGCGCTGGACGCCGCGCAGCGGGACGGTGCGTCCCTTCATCGGGGGCGGCGTGCTCGCGCACGTGGTGAACGCCGAGGGGAAATCGATCTCGGGGACGGTCATCGAGAACGCGCTGGACAACATCGCGCTGGGCTTCGCCGCAACAACGGGGGTGGACGTGACATTGGCTCGTCATCTCGGCTTCGGACTGCAAGGACGCTTCGATCTCACCAGCGGCGTGCGCTACGGGTCGCTGCGTGTCGTCGGGACCTACCACTTCGACACGGCGCCGGGGCGCGGGGTCCAGTGAGCGAGGTCCGCATCGGGATCGTCGGCGCGGGCGGGATCGCGCAGATGGCGCATCTTCCGGCGATCGCGAAGACGAAGAGCGCGCGCCTCGTCGCGCTCTGCGACAACGACCGGGCGAAGGCGCGCGCGCTCGCGGACCGCTTCGAGGTGCCCGACGTCTTCACCGACATCGACGAGCTGCTGGAGACGGACGAGCTGGACGCGGTGATCGTCGCGACGCCGAACCACCTCCACGAGCCACACGTGCTGCGCGCGCTCGCGGCGAAGATGCACGTGCTCTGCGAGCGCCCGCTCGCGCTCTCGTCGCGCGGCGTGGAGCGCATCCTGGCCGCGGCGCAGCGCGCCGACCGGAAGGTCGTCGTGGCGAACAACCATCGCTTCCGCACCGACGTGCAGGCGCTCGACCGCTTCCTGCGGGGGGGAGAGCTCGGCCGGCTGATGGCGTTCCGCGCGGGCTCGTACCATCTGAAGCGTTCGCCGGAGTCGTGGCGGACACGGCGCGCGGAGGCGGGTGGGGGAGTGTTCATGGAGCACGGCATCCCGCTGCTCGATCTCGCGCTCTGGCTCGCCGACTATCCCGATCCGACGCGGGTCACCGCGCACATGGATCGCCCGCGCGGCGCGCAGGCGGTGGAGGACGCGATGCTCGTGCACATCGAGTGCGGAGCGAACCTGTCGCTCTCGCTCGACCTGAACTGGGCGTACGTCGGCGAGGAAGACCGCTGGTGGTTCGAGACGATCTCGACGCGCGGCAGCACGCGGCTCGCGCCGCTACGCGTGGTGAAGGAGCTCAACGGTCGTCCCGTGGACGTTTCGCCGACGGGCGCCGCGGCGCGCGAGAGCGCGTTCGTCCAGTCGTATCGCGCCGAGCTGGCGCACTTCCTCGCGATCGTGAACGGCGACGCGAAGTACGAGGCGCCCACCGATCAGGTCGTGCTGCACCGGATCGCGGAGGCCGTCTACAAGGCCGCGGACGAGGGGAAAGAGATTCGTCTGTGAGCCCGCGGCGCTTCCTGCCGCCGCTCGCCGTGGCGATCCCCGCCGCGGCGTCGGCGCTGCTCTTTCTCCTCGCCTTCCCGCCGCTGCCGCCACTGGCGGCGTCGCTGGTCTGCCTCGTCCCGCTCGGCATCGCCGCTCGCGCGATGGCGGACGCGGGCGCGCCGATCCGCGACGGCGTGCGGCTGGGATGGTGGTTCGGGGTCTTCGGGTACGGCGCGACACTCTACTGGATCGCGATCGCCCTCTCGATCTACACCAAGCTCGCCATCCTCGGCTACTTCGGTGCGCTGTTCGTGATGTCGGCGCTGACGGCGGGCGCGGTCGCGACGCTCGTCGCGGCCCGCCAGGCGACGCGGTGGCCGATGGCGATCCTCCTCCCGGTCACGTGGGTGGCCTGGGAGAAGCTGACGGAAGCGCTGCCCCAGCTCGGCTTCCCCTGGCTGCCGTTAGGCCTGGCGCTGGCGAAGGCGCCGCTGCTCGCGCAGTCGGTGGACATCAGCGGGGTGCACGGCGGCTCGTTCTGGATCGCGGCGGTGAATGGGCTTCTCATCGACGCCGTCGTCGCGCGGCGCGAGGGGACGACGCGCGAGGGAGCGTGGGGGCGGCGCACCGCGGTCGCCGCGGCGATTCTCCTCGCCGTGGTCGGCTACGGCACGTGGCGGCAGTCGCACGTCACCCTGCGCGACCTGGCGCCGATCGCGATCGTGCAGCCGAACGTCCCGCAGGAGGAAAAGTGGCAGGCCGACAACCGCGACCACATCGTCGGGATGCTCTCCAGCGCGACACGCGCCGCCGTGGCGCGGCACGACGCGAAGCTCGTCGTCTGGCCGGAGGTCGCGCTGCCGGGCTACCTCGACGAGCACCCCGAGTGGCGTGACACGCTTTCCGCGCTCGGCCGCGCCGGACGGACGCCGATCCTGTTCGGGGTGGTGGACGTGCAGTGGTACGCGCCGCCGATTCCCGGTCACGATCTCGACTACGACTACTTCAACGCGGCGTTGCTCACCGACTCGCTCGGGAACGTCGGCGCGTATCCGCCGACGCGGAAGCAGTACCTCGTGCCGGTGGTGGAGCGCGTGCCCTTCCTGAATCCGCGCTGGTTCGGCGCGCTGAAGTACTTCGGCGGGTACGGGCGAGGGCACGGCGCGGTGGTGTACGAGGAGCCGTGGGGTGCGTTCGGGGTGCTGATCTGCTACGAGTCGATCTTTCCGTCGCAGGCGCGCGCTCTCCGGCGAAATGGCGCCGACGTGCTGCTCAACATCACGAACGACGCCTGGTTCGGGCGCAGCACGGCGCCCTGGCAGCACGAGTCGCACATGCGGTTGCGCGCGATCGAGACGCGCGCGGCGGTCGTGCGCTCGGCGAACACCGGAATCTCCTCCTACATCGACCCGCTCGGCCGCGAGCACGGGGCCACCGGCCTCTTCGTGCCGGCGGTTCGCACGTATCGCGTCCAGACGAGCGACGCGCGCACCCTCTTCCTGGCGCTCGGGGACTGGGTGGGGTGGGGAAGCGTGGTCACGTCGGCGGCTCTGGCCGCGCTTCTCTACTTCCGCAAGCGGAGAGCGCGAGGCGCGCGTTAGGGCTTCGGCTTCGGGTCGGTGTTGCCGGTATCCAGCTCGACCTTCCACGAGCCATCGGGCTGGCGGCGCCAGATCGTGAGGTAGCGGCCCGTCGAGCGCACCGTGACGCTGCCGTCGGCGTTGGTCTGGCGCACCTGGGAGCGGCCGATCGTGTAGCCGATGTCGCCGCTCGCCGCGATCACCGCGGTGTCCGGCTCCCAGACGAGCTTCAGGTGCGGATCGTCGAGCAACCCGCTCATCAGGGCGCGCCTCGCCGAATCCCCGCGCACGACGGCCCCCGGGACGAGCTGCACGCCGTGCGGGTCGAACCAGCGCAGCCAGGCGGCGGTCCCCTCGCGCGCGACGTCGGCGGCGAAGGCGCGGTCCGCGGCCTTCAGGTCTTCCGGAGTGGGCGCGGCGTGCCCGCGATTCACGTGCACCGTGCAGCCGGTCGCGAGCAGCGCGATCACCGCCAGCCTCGTGGCGGAGCGGGCCAGACGACGATGGATCATGTGTGCGGTCATCGGAGGTGACGCCCGCGCGGATCGCTACGCCGCGGCGTGCACCGCCTCGTAGACGCGAGCGTCGACGAACGTGCCGAGAAGATCGCGATCGAGCAACCCCTCGCGCGCTTCTGCGTGGAGGATGTCGAGCGCCGCGGTGACGCTGACCGCGCGCTTGTAGGGTCGGTCGCTGGCGGTGAGCGCGTCGTAGATGTCGGCGATCGTCATCATGCGGGTCTGCACCGGGATGTCCGGCGCGCCGACCTGCCGCGGGTAGCCCTGCCCGTTGAGCTTCTCGTGATGCCCGTACGCGATCGCCGGGATCCCGCGGAGCTCGCGCGTCCACGGAATCTGCTGGAGGAATCGATAGGTGTGGGTGACGTGCGACTCGATCTCGCGGCGCTCGCTCTCGTCGAGGTTGCCCTTCGTGATGGAGAGGAAGCGCAGCTCGCGCTCGTCGAGCAGCGGGCGCTCCTCGCCGTTGATGTCGAGGTAGCGCTCCTCAGCGAGGCGCTGCAGCTCGGCGAACTGGCCCTCGTGGAGGATCGTCGGCTCGTTCGCCTCGAGGATCGCCTGACGGAAGCGCTCCAGCTCGAGGCGGCGCCCGCGCAGCCGCGCTTCGAGCTCGCGGACGGCCTCGTCGTAGCGGATCGCGCCATGACGCAGCAGATGCGCGGCGCGCGCGCGCTCGAACTCGAGCTCCGCGCCCTGGATCAGATAGGCGAAGCGATGCTCGATGAGCGAGAGGTCGGCGGGGTAGAGCTTCTTCTCCTTCACGAGCACTTCCTCGCGGACGCCGACCTTGCCGAAGTCGTGGAGGAGCCCGGCATAGCGCAGCTCGCGGAGCTGCTCGCGCGAGAATCGCAGCCCCGAGTACTTGCCCGAGCCTCCACGATCCACCGCTTCGGCGAGGCCCACGGACATCGTCGCCACACGCCCCGAGTGACCGTGCGTCGTCGGGTCTCGCGATTCGATCGCGGTGACCGCGGCGGTGACGAAGCCCTCGAACAGCCGCTCGAAGTCCTCGTAGAGGAGCGAGTTCTCGATCGCGACCGCCGCCTGCGAGGCGAGCGCCGTCACCAGCTCGACGCTGCGACGGTCGAAGGATATCACCTCCCACTGCACCTTGTGCGGCCCCGCGAGGCGAGCCTCCGCGTTGCGCTTGCGGTTGATGAGCTGCAGCACGCCGACGATCTCGTCGCGATGGGACTTCATCGGGATGACGAGCATCGACTTGGTGCGATAGCCGAACTTCTCGTCGAAGCTGCGGTTCTGCTTGAACGAGGAGTCGTCCGGGAGCAGATAGACGTCGGGGATCACCAGGGGCTCGCCCGTCGCGGCAGCGTAGCCGGAGAGGCTGGTGTGATCGACCGGGACGGTGAACTCGGTGAACGGGAGGTTCGGGAGCGAGTGGTTCTGCGAGAGCTTGAAGCGCAGCGTCGCCGGCTTCCCGTCCTCCTCGCGCTCGACGAGGTAGATCGACCCCGCGTCGCTCGCCGTCAGGCGGCGCGCCTGACTGAGGATCATGTCGAGCAGCATGAGCAGGTCGCGCTCGTGCGAGAGCGCGACGCCGACCCGCGTGAGCTCGGTGAGCTCGTGATAGCGCTCGCTCTCCGCGAGCTTCGCGTTGCGCGCGGCGACGAGACAGGCGGCGTGACGGAACGCGCCGCGCAGCTGGGCGATGACCGTGCCGGGCGCGGCGCCGCCGGGGATGAAGCTGGTGAGCAGATCGACGGGGAAGTCGTCGCGCGGCTCGTCCTCGCCCCCGTCGCCCCACCCGACGATCGCGGCCACCGCGGCGAGCTCCTCGAGCGAGGGGCGATCACCGGCGACGCTGGCGAGCAGGGTTCGATCGAGGAGGATGACCGTGGGCCGCCCCCCGTCGAGCGCGCTGGCGCGCGGCAGCACGTGCACGCGGCGCACCTCGACGTCGTCGTCCCGACGGCCGAGGGGCGCCGAGGTGAGGGCGCGTCCGATACATGCGACCAGCAGCGGCTTCACGATTGCGGCTCCCGAGACTCGATGGCCGGCGCCCGCGGACACACGGACGCCGGCCCATGCTGCACGTCGATCAATTGCCGCTCTTCGGCGCGTCGATGCGATCGAGCGCCTTCTTCGCCGGCGCGTAGTCGGGGAACTTCTCGAGCGCCGCGCGATAGAGCTTCTTCGCTTCCTCGGGGCGGCCGCCGTTCTCCTCGGCGATCGCGCGGGAGTAGAGCATCACGACCTGAAATGGAGGCTTCGCCGCCGGGGTCGCGTTCGCCGTGTGCTCGGGCATCGGCGGGAGCTTGAGCCCCTTGTTCAGCTTCGCGGCGAGCTCCGTGATCATGTCGGAGAAGTCGTCGGTCTTGGCGCGAACGGTCTCGACGCGCTCGATCCGCCCCGTCTCGACGTTCACCGCGCGAGCGTCGAGACGCATCCGGCCTTTCCGGTCGGTGACGAAGCTGCCGAAGATCATGTGGTGCACGCCGAGCAGCTTGCCCGCGCGCACCGCGGTGGCGGCGTCCACGGCGCCCGAGGTGCCGAGCTTCTGCTCCCCGAGGAGCTGGTCGAGCTGGTCGCGCTCGATGACGCGGATGCCCGGGTTCTCCGAGAGCTCGCTCGTGAGGATGTCGGCGATCCCGCCGCGCAGGGGCTCGAGCTCCTCGTGATCCTTGCCGATCGCCCCGTTGTTGAAATGCATCACGGCGACGGTGGGCAGGCGGTCCGCGGCCGGCGACGCGTCCTGCGCGCGCATCGCGGGCGCGACGAACGCGAGGGCGGCGGCGACCGGGAGTGAACGGAGAGCGTACCGGAACATGAGCTCCTCCAGGAGCTAGACGGTCAAGGTCAGACCCTCGGCGGCGGCGATCACCGCGAGGTTGCGGCCCCGCCGCGCGACCAGCGCGCGGCACTCCTGCATCCTGCGGAACACTTCGTCGTCCGTGCGCTCGGGCTTGTGATGGAAGAGCACCAGCCGCTCGACCCCCGCATCCAGCGCCAGCTCGACGGCGTCCTCGTAGGTCGAATGACCCCACCCGCGATGGTGGTCGTACTCCTCGCGGGTGTACATGGTGTCGTGGATCAGGACCGAGGCGCCGCTGACGAAGTTCACGAGCTGCTCCCGCCAGTCCTTCGGTGCGTCGTAGGAAGCGGTCGGATTCAGCTCGTTGTCACTGATATAGACGAGCGCGCTGCTCGCTCCGTTACCGGTGGCGAAGCGATATCCGAGGGCGCCGCCGGGGTGACGGAGGGGGAAGGCGCTGACCGTGTAGCTCGAGCCGGCGGCGTCGCCCGGTGCCAGCTCCCGGAAGTCGATGACGGCGTCGAGCTGCTCGAAGGTGACGGGGAACACAACCGGCGACATCTGGTCGCGGACGACGCGATCGATGCTCGTCTCGAGGGACTTCGAGCCCCAGATGGTGAAGTGGTTCCCGCGCTGGAAGATCGGCCCGAAGAAGGGGAGACCCTGGATGTGGTCCCAGTGGGCGTGGGTGAGGAAGATGTCTCCGGCGATCGGTGCGCCGTTCGCGCGCTCGATGAGGGAGCGTCCCAGCTCGCGGATCCCGGTGCCGGCGTCGAGGATGATCAGCCAGCCGTCGTCGGTCCGGAGCTCGACGCAGGGCGTGTTTCCGCCGTACCGAACCGTTTTCGATCCAGGGCTGGGGATCGAGCCGCGCGTCCCCCAGAATTGTACACGGAGACTCATTGCCTCACGGGCGGAAAAGAATCAGCCAAGCTCTGCCATCGACACACCCCGCGCCGCGCCCCGCCGCACGGCCCGGGGGTGACGGCGCTCACGCAGAGGCGCGGACGCTCGCTCGCTGCTCGAGGGCGTTCCGGTCGGTGATCTGGATCTGGCGCCGCTCGACGGCGATCCAGTTCGCCTCCTGGAAGTCCTTCATCGCGCGGGACACGGTCTCGCGGCTGGCGCCGATCATCTGCGCGATGGTCTGGTGGGTGAGGGGCTTCTCGATGCGATCGCCCCCCGATTCCGCGGCGGCGTCGAGGAGGAGGCGCGCGATGCGACCCGGGACGTCGAGGAGGACGAGGCCGCCGATCTTCTCGTCGGCGCGGCGCAAGCGGCGGGACAACCCCTGCAGGAGCGCCCACGCGACCGCGGGAGAGCGCTCGACGCGCGCACGGAAATCCTCGCGGCGCAGCACGAGCATGGTGGCGTCCTCCATCGCGATGACGTGCGCCGACCGCGGCTGCTCGTCGATCAGGGAGAGCTCGCCGAAATGCTCGCTCACGCCGAGGACGCCGAGGATGACCTCGCGTCCGTCCTCGCCGACGAGGACGACCTTCACGCGTCCCTGCCGGACGATGAAGAGGGAATCACCCGGATCGTCCTCGAAGAGGATGACGCTTCCCTTGGGGTAGGTCTTCTCGCGCGTGATCGCCGCGAACTCCTGGAGCGCATCCCGCTCGAGGTTTGCGAAGAGCGGCACGGTTGCGAGAAAGTCGATGATATCCATGGCAGGGGCGGTGACGGGTGTTGGTGAACCCCGGGCAAGTCTACCCCGGGCATGGGCGCATGTCAAACCTGCAAGGCGTTGTCGGCTTGTCTTTTAGCCCGAATGTGGGTTAGATTACACGGCTGATCGATCCACGTTTTACCATGAGGCGCCAGTGAAGACCGACATCCATCCCGTGTACGCGACGGCGACCGTGAAGTGCGGTTGCGGCAACACGTTCCAGACGCGCTCGACGATCCCCGAGCTGCACACCGACGTGTGCTCGAACTGCCACCCGTTCTACACGGGCAAGCAGAAGTTCATCGACACCGCGGGGCGCATCGACCGCTTCCGCCAGAAGTTCGGGAAGAAGGCCTGAGCGAACAGACCGACAGTCTCCTGCGCGATCGGCTCGCCGACGCGCTGGAGCGTGCGTCGGCGATCGAGCGGGAGCTGTCCGAGCCTTCGGTGGCTCGCGACAACGCGAGACTCGCCGAGCTTGGCCGGGAGCACCGGCGGCTCTCCGCCGTCGTCGACCTCGCGGCGAAGCTGCACCGGACGGAAAACGAGCTCGCGCAGACGCGCGAGCTCGTTTCCATTGACGACCCCGAGATGGCCGCCGAAGCGCGCGCGGAAGTGGCGCGGCTCGAGGCGGCGATCCCGGAGATGGAGAGCGCGCTCAAGCCGCTGCTCATCCCGCGCGATCCGCTCGACGACCGCAACGCGATCGTCGAGATCCGCGCCGGCGCGGGCGGCGACGAGGCGGCGCTCTTCGCGGCCGACCTCTATCGCATGTACACGCGCTACGCCTCGACGCAGGGGTGGCGGCAGGAGGTCATCTCCCTCTCCGAGGGAACGTTAGGCGGGCTGAAGGAGGCGATCTTCAAGCTCGCCGGCGAAGGCGCCTTCGGCGCGATGCGCTGGGAGTCGGGCGTCCACCGCGTGCAGCGCGTCCCCGCCACCGAGGCGCAGGGGCGCATCCACACCTCCGCCGCCACCGTCGCCGTCCTCCCGGAAGCGGAGGAGGTGGACGTCAGGATCGAGGACAAGGACCTCCGCATCGACGTCTTCCGGTCCTCGGGGCCGGGCGGGCAGAGCGTGAACACGACCGACTCGGCGGTGCGCATCACGCACCTGCCGACCGGGCTCGTCGTCAGCCAGCAGGACCAGAAGTCGCAGCTGCAGAACAAGCTCAAGGCGATGGAAGTCCTGCGCGCGCGGCTGCTCGACCTGCGAGTCGCGGAGCAGGAGGCAGAACGCTCGCGGATGCGGAAGACGCAGGTCGGCACCGGCGACCGCTCGGCGAAGATCCGCACCTACAACTTCCCGCAGAACCGCGTCACCGACCACCGCATCAACGTGACGCTGCACGAGCTGACGCGAGTGCTCGACGGCGACGTCGGTCCGCTGATCGAAGCGCTTCGCCTGGCCGACGTCGAGGAGCGGCTGCGCGGTGCGTGAGACGGTGCGCGGGGGCGTGGAGACGGTCCGCGATGCGGTCGCCGCCGCGACCGGGCTGCTCCGCGCGGCCGCGCTCGAGGAGCCGGCGCGCGAGGCGCGCGAGCTCCTGGTCTCCCTGCTCGACGTTCCCGCGTCCTGGGTGACGCTGCACGGCGACGAGCCGCTGCCGGGCGACGTGCGCGAGCGCCTCGTCGCCGCGGCGCGGCGTCGCGCGCGGGGCGCGCCGGCGCAGTACGCGACCGGCCGCGCGGCCTTCCGTCATCTCGTGCTCGAGGTGGACGAGCGCGTGCTCATCCCGCGGCCGGAGACGGAGCTTCTCGTCGATCTCGCTCTCGCGGGCCTCGACGCGGGCGGGATCGCGGTGGACGTCGGGACGGGTTCGGGGTGCATCGCGCTCGCGCTGGCGAGCGAGGGCTCCTTCGATCGGGTGGTCGCGACCGACGTCTCGGCCGACGCGCTCGCGGTCGCGGGGGCGAACGCGCGGGTGCTCGCGAGCGTGCTCCGCTCCCCCGTGGAGCTTCGACAGGGTTCGCTGCTCGGGCCCGTGCGCGGAACGCGGGCGCGCGTGGTGGTGTCGAACCCTCCCTACATCGCCCCCTCCGAGGCGGCGGCGCTGCCGAGAGAGGTGCGTGACTGGGAGCCGCCGCTCGCGCTATACTCGGGGAGCGAGGGGATGGCGCACATCGCGCGGCTCGTGCGCGAGGCGGCGATGGTGCTCGAGCCGGGCGGACGTCTGGCGATGGAGGTGGATTCGCGGCGCGCGTCGCTCGCCGCGGAGCTGGTCGCCGCCGACGGGCGCTACGAGCGCGTGGAGGTGCGGCTCGATCTGACGGGCCGCGAGCGGTACGTGCTCGCGCGTCGGCGCGCGGGCGGGGCGGGGAGCGATGCCTAACGACGGGCGGCCGGGACGGCCGACACGAGGAGCGAGATGATCGACGACAAGGCGAAGGAGCTCGGCCGGCTCATCGGCCAGAGCAGCGAGTATCAGGCGGTGAAGCGCGCGAACGACGCGCTCGGCGGCGACAAGGAGGCAGTGACGCTGCTGCAGCAGATGGAGACGCTGCGCACCGACGCACAGCGGATGATCGAGCGTGGGGAGCGGCCGAGCGATGAGATGGAGCAGAGCCTCGACGACCTGCTCGGCAAGGTGCAGCGGAACGCGACGTACCAGCGGCTGGTCGTGGCGCAGGAGAACTACGACAAGCTGATGATGAAGGTGAACGACTGGATCGTGGAAGGGATCAAGAAGGGCGCGACGAGCTCGATCATCACGCTCGGCTGAGATGACCTTCGCACGGCGCGGGCTGCTGCTCGTCGTCGAAGGGCCCGAGGGGGCGGGGAAGTCGACGCAGGTTAAGCGACTCGCCGCCTGGCTCGACGAGCGAGGGCAGCGGCACATCGAGCTGCGCGAGCCCGGCGGAACCCCGCTCGGCGAGCGGATCCGGGAGATCCTGCTCGACGATCCGACGCGCGAGATCAGTGCGCCCGCGGAGGCGGCCCTGTTCATCGCGTCGCGCGCCGAGCTGGTGAGCCGGGTGGTGAAGCCCGCGCTGGAGCGGGGAACGGTGGTGACGCTCGACCGGTTCTTCCTCTCGACGTACGCGTACCAGGTGCACGGGCGCGGGCTGGGAGAGGAAGCGGTGCGCGCGGCAAACGTGCTGGCGACGGGCGGGTTGACTCCCGATCTGACCATCCTGCTCCGTCTGTCGTCGGAGGAAGGGCTGAGGCGCGCGGATCGCCGCGGGGCGCGCGACAGGATGGAATCGGTGGGCGACGAGTTCCATCGTCGCGTGCAGGGGGCATTCGAGCAATTCGCGAGCGAGCAGTGGCAGCACGCTCACCCGGAGTGCGGTCCGATCGTCGCGGTGGACGCGGGTGGGAGCGAGCTCGAGGTCGAGCGCACGATTCGCGCGCTGCTCGCGCGGCGCTGGCCCGACATTTTCGCAGACTGACGCAGGCATGGTCCGGCAGGCACACATGGCAATCCGTTCGCGGGCAACGATCGTCACTCTCGTCCTCTGCACGGCGCTCGCGTCGGGCGGGTGGCTGATGGAGCGCGGGCTCCGGGGCACCGGCTCGCCAGGCTCGGGGGCGCAGCTCTTCAACAAGGTCATGACCCTGGTCGAGCAGTCGTACGTCGACTCGGTGCCCGAGGGTCAGCTCTACAACAAGGCGGTCGAGGGGCTGCTCGACGAGCTGAACGACCCGCACTCGGTGCTGCTCGGCCCCGACCGCCTGCGGTCGCTCACCGAGAGCACGAGCGGACACTACGCGGGCGTCGGCATCCAGATGGACCTCCGCGACGGCTGGATCACCGTCGTCGCGCCGGTCGAGGGCGGTCCCGCCGAGCGTGCGGGAATCAGAACCGGCGACCGCATCGTGGAGGTCGAGGGGAAGTCCACCTCCGGCTGGACGGCCGACGAGGCGTCGAAGGCGCTGCGCGGCCCACCGGGATCGCCGATCCGCCTCATGGTCGAGCGCCCCGGGGTCGCGGAGCACATCCCGATCCAGCTCAAGCGCGAGGAGATTCGCGTCTCGCCGGTATCGCATACGCGGATGCTCGGCGGCGACGTCGGCTACGTCGAGATGACGATCTTCAGCGAGGCGAGCGCGCGCGACCTGCGCGCGGCGATCGAGAAGCTGCGCGGCCAGGGAATGCGCAAGCTGGTGTTCGACCTGCGCGGCAACCCCGGCGGGCTGCTCGACCAGGGCGTGCAGGTGGCGGAGCTCTTCCTCGATCCGGGGCAGCGGGTCGTCTCGACGCGCGGTCGCACCGAGGACGCGACGCTGGAGTTCACCGACGACACGCCGCAGGAATGGCGCGACATGCCGGTCGTCGTGCTCGTGGACCATGGAAGCGCGAGCGCGTCGGAGATCGTCGCGGGAGCGCTGCAGGACCAGGATCGGGCGGCGATCGTCGGAGCGCAGTCGTACGGGAAAGGAAGCGCCCAGAGCCTCTTCCCGCTGGGCGCGGACGGCGCGCTGAAGCTGACGACGGCGAAGTGGTTCACGCCGCTCGGCCGGAGCATCGACCGCCCGGCGAAGGCGGCGGACGACGAGCAGGACGACGACACGCGGGCGCCGTCGGCGCCGGTACGCGTGAAGACGCCCTCCGGCCGGACCGTGATGGGCGGGGGCGGGATCACGCCGGACGTGACGGTCGAGGATACGGTGCGCCCGCCCGCCGAGCGCGCCTTCGAGCAGGCGTTAGGCAAGAACGTCGCGGCCTTCCGCGACGTGCTGGCGACGTACGCGCTCGAGCTCAAGGGGGCGGGGACGATCACCTCGCCGGACTTCGTCGTGACGCCGGCGATGCGCGAGGCGTTGTACCGGCGGCTGACGGCGCGGAAGATCGTCATCGACAGCACGACGTGGGCGAACGCGGAGCCGCTGGTGACGCGGATCCTCGGGGCGCAGATCGCGCGCTACGCGCTCGGTCCCGACGCCGAGTTCGCGCGCGGGCTGCGGAGCGACAAGGCGCTCGCCGCGTCGCTGCAGCTGCTGAACGGGGTGCGGTCGCAGCGCGAGCTGCTCGACCGCGCGGCGACGATGGCCGCCGCGGCGAAGGCCGACTCGGCGTCGCGGAAGTGAGCGCCGGCGTCTTCATCCTCGGCGCGGGGCGTGCAGGGCGCGGGTTATCCCGCGCCCTTCGCGCGTCGGGGGTGAGCGTGACGGGGCTGCACGGACGTCGGGCGGAGGAAGCGCCCGATCCGGTCACGGCGGGGGCGCTTCCCGCGGCGGCGCGCGCGGCGGGCGTGGTGATCGTCGCCGTGCGCGACGGCCAGCTCGCCGGAGCGTTAGGCGAGCTCGCCGCGGCGGGGCTGGCGCGCGGCGCCGTCGTGCTCCACGCGAGCGGGAGCGCCGACCCGGCGGAGCTCGAGCAGCTGCGTGCGCAGGGGCATCCGTCGGGGACGTTTCACCCGCTGGTCCCGATCGCCGACCCGGCGCGGGCGGCGGCTCTGTTCCGCGGCGCATTCATCGGGCTGGACGGCGACGACGAGGCGGTCGAGGCGGGAGAGCGGCTGGCGGCGCGACTCGGGGCGCACACGCTGCGCATCCCACCCGGGGAGAAGGCGGCCTACCACGCCGCTGCGGTGATCGCGAGCAACTTCCCGACGGTGCTGGCCGCGCTCGCGGCCCGGCTGCTCGTGGGACTCGGCGTCGCGGAGCGCGACGCCTGGGAGGCGATCCGGGCGCTGATGCGCGGAGCGGTCGCGAACCTCGAGAGCGACACGCCGGCGCACGCGCTCACGGGGCCGATCGCTCGCGGCGACCCGGAGACGGTACGCGCGCACCTCGGCGCGCTCGCCTCACACCCGGAGACGCTCGAGCTCTACCGCCGGCTGTCCGAGGCCGCCGTCGCGATCGCGCGTGAGGCGGGGACGAGCGAGACGGCGCTGGCGAGAATCGAGGGGATGCTGAGGGGCTGAGCGCCCCTCACTCGCCGTCGTAGATCTTCGCGCCCGCCGGCACCTGGAACTTGAACGCCGACGCGGGGATCGTCGCGTTGAGCTGGATCGTGCGGAAGACGACGAGTCGCGTCACGCCGCTCTGCTCCGTGAGCTCGAGCTGGCGCACGACGCCATCCGCGTCGCCGATCCAGAGCCGCGCCCTGGTGTAGTTGCGCGCGGTCTTCGGCACGAGCGTGACGACATGCGTCGCGCGATCGCCGACGGTGGCGGCGCCGCCGTCGGTGACGGTGAAGCGCGCGCGCGGGTCGGTGAGGAGCTCGGTGCTGACGTCGAGTCCCATTCCCTGCGTGTCGGCGCTCGTGCGGATCACCTGCCCCGGATTGCTGCTCGGCAGGTAGATCCAGACTCGCGAGCCGTCACTGACGATGCGGTCACCCGCGGGCTGCGTGAAGGTGAGCGAGATCCTGCCGGGGCGCTTCACGAGCAGCTCGCCCTTCGCGGTGGAGGCGCGACTCGTCACCGGATTCGTGAGAGTCTGGTCGAAGGTCGCGCGCAGGGAGCGCACGTTGCGGTAGGCGGCGACAGCCTTGTCGAGCGCGGGGGCGACGGGCCCCTGCGCGGCGGCGATGTGGCCGATGCCGAGCAGCAGCGCGGCGAGAGCGAGTGAGTGGCGCATGACCGGTACTACCCGGCCGCGGTCGCGACGGTTCCGGCCGCGGCGACGGAGCGACCGATGGAGCCGGCGATGAGACGCAGCTCACCGACGAGCTGTGCGAACTGATCGGGATACAGCGACTGTCCGCCGTCGGAGAGCGCGCGCTCGGGAGTCGGGTGCACCTCGACGATGATGCCGTCCGCCCCGGCGGCGATCGCGGCACGCGCCATCGGCGTCACCATCTGGCGCAGCCCGGTGCCGTGGCTCGGGTCGCCGATGATCGGCAGGTGCGAGAGCTTGTGGACGATGGGGATCGCGGTGAGGTCGAACATGTTGCGCACCGCGGGGTCGAAGCTGCGGACGCCCCGCTCGCAGAGGATCACCTGCTCGTTCCCGGCCGCGAGGATGTACTCCGCGCTGAGCAGCAGGTCGTTGATCGTCGCCGCCATCCCGCGCTTGAGCAGCACCGGCTTGCCGAGCCTCCCGACCGTCTTCAGCAGCGAATAGTTCTGCATGTTGCGCGCGCCGATCTGGATGCAGTCCGCGTACTCGGCGACGAGGTGCGCGCCCTCGTCGTCCATCGCCTCGGTGACGACGGCGAGCCCGGTCTCCTCGCGCGCGAGCGCGAGCAGCTCGAGCCCCTTCTTGCCGAGTCCCTGGAAGGCGTAGGGGGAGGAGCGCGGCTTGAAGGCGCCCCCGCGCAGGGCGACCGCGCCCGCGGCGCGAACGGCCTGCGCGGCGGCGACGATCTGCTCCTCCGACTCCACGGAGCAGGGACCGGCGATGATCGGGATCTCACCCCCGCCGAAGGAGACGCCCGGCGCGATCGTGACGACGGTGCTCTCCGGCTTCCACTCGCGCGAGACCTGCTTGTAGGGCTTCGTGACGTGGATGACCTCCGCCACGCCCTCGAGCGCCTCGATCCGCGAGCTGTCGACGCGCCCGTCGTTCCCGACGAGGCCGACGGTCGTCCGCTGCGCGCCGGGCATGGGCCGCGCCTGATAGCCCATCTCCTCGATCGCCTTCACGACACCGTCGATCTGCTCCGATGTCGCTCCGTGCTGCATCACGACCAGCATGAGATCCTCACAGCTCCGTGCTCCAGCCGTCGTGCGCGACGACGACGGGCCCGGGATGATGCGCGGCGATCACCGCGCGGATGTCGGTCTGCTCGACCGGTGGATAGAGATGGGTGAGCGCGAGCAGCTTCGGTCGCGCGATTGCCGCGAGAGCGGCGACCTGCTCCGGCGTCAGGTGCGTGGCGACGGCCAACGTCGCGGGGAGCGAGCACTCGCAGAGCAACAGATCGCAGCCCGTCGCCCATCCCGCCAGCCCCTCGTCGTAGCCGGTGTCGCCGGTATAGACCAGTCGCCGGCCTTCCGCCTCGATCAAATATGCAACGCTCTCCGCGGTGTGCGGAACCGAGCGGCACTCGATCACGAACCCCTCGGCGAGGGTCGCGCGCTCCCCCGTGGCCAGCTCGCGCACGGTGACGGGGAAGCCGTACTCGCGGTATTTCACCCCCGTCGCCTCGGTGAGGCGGTCGAGGAGCGACGCGGTCCCTGCCGGTCCGATGATCTCGAGCGGTACCGTGCGCGGAGGAAGCGTCCCGTAGCGCCATGCCGTGAGGAGCGTCGGCAGCTCGATGACGTGATCCGCGTGGAAGTGCGTGATCGCGAGATGCGTGATCGACACCCAGTCGATCCCGAGCTCCGCGAACCGGAAGGCGAGTCCGCTCCCGCAGTCGAGCAGCAGCCTGACGGCGCCGCTCTCGACGAGATGCCCGGCCTGCACGCGTCGCTGCGACGGCGCGGCGGTCCCCGTGCCGACCGTCGTCAGGCGCATCTCAGGGGCCGCGGAAGACGATCTTCCGCATCTGCCACGATCCGTCGACGCCGAGGCGGGCGAGGTAGACGCCGGCGGGGACCGTGCGCCCGTCGCTTCCGCGGCCGTCCCACGCGAAGCGCGCGTCGCATCCGCCGCCGACGCCGCTCGAGCCGCGCCCGTAATACCCGGCGACGAGCGTCCGCGGGATCTGCGACGAGGGCACGATCGTGCGCACGAGACGTCCGCGGAGATCGTAGACCGCGAGCGTCACGTTCGCGCTGCTCGCCAGGTCGAACCACAGGCAGGTCGTCGGCGACGTCGCGGTGGGGAAGGGATTGGGAAAGTTCTGGTAGAG
The DNA here is from genome assembly GCA_036392515.1 of Gemmatimonadaceae bacterium. Lineage (GTDB taxonomy): Bacteria > Gemmatimonadota > Gemmatimonadetes > Gemmatimonadales > Gemmatimonadaceae > JABFXC01. The sequence goes on from DASVXU010000212.1 coordinate 32,437, forward strand.
GATCGTGACCGGCGGCGTGCCGGCGATCCCCTGGGGCGCGTGCGCGGGCGCGGCGGCCGTCAGGCAGGCGACGGCGGCGAATGCCACCGCGCCGAGCACGCGCCGCGGCGTCACGCGCCCGCTCCCGCCGGCTCGGCGGCCGCTTCCTCCTCGACGGCGCGTCCGCGCATGCGGACGCTCACCAGCGAGGAGACGCCGGGCTCCTGCATCGTCACGCCGTACACCGCGTCCGCGGCCTCGGTGCTGGTGCGCGGGTTGTGCGTGATGACGATGAACTGCGTGCGGCTCTTGAACTGGTTGAGCATGCGGACGAACCGGCCGACGTTCGCGTCGTCGAGCGGCGCGTCCACTTCGTCGAGGAGGCAGAAGGGGCTCGGCTTCGTGAGGAAGATGCCGAAGAGCAGCGAGAGCGCGACGAGGGCGCGCTCGCCGCTCGAGAGCAGGTGGATGCGCTGCGTCTTCTTCCCGCGCGGCGAGGCGTGGATCTCGATGTCGCAGTCCAGCGGCGCCTCGGGGTTCTCGAGCATGAGATCGCACTCGCCGCCGCCGAAGAGCGACATGAAGATCTGGCGGAAGTTCTCGCGCACCTGGGTGAAGGTGCCGAGGAAGAGCTCGCGTGCCGTGGTGTCGATCTCCCTGATCGCCTGCTGGAGGGAGGCGCGCGCCTCGGCGAGGTCGGTGCGCTGCGTGGTCAGGAAGTCGAGGCGGCGCTGCGTCTCCTCGTGCTCCTCGATCGCGAGCACGTTCACCGGGCCGAGCTGCTCGAGCTGCGCGCGCACGTCGTCGGCTTCGGCGCGGAGCGCGTCGTCGTCGAGATCGGTGGCGATCGCGCCGGCGAGCAGCTCCTCGAGGGGCTTGCGCCACTCGGTCTCGAGACGCTCGCGGATCGCGCCGCGCCGTCCCGACAGCTCGGTGAAGCGCAGCTCGGCGTGATGGAGCTCCTCGCCCAACGAACCGACGCGGCGCCGCGCCTCGTCGAGCATGCGCTCGGCGACGGAGAGCGCCTCGTCGGCTTCGGCGACCGCCTGTTCGGCGTCGGCCAGGCGCGCCTCGCCGTCGGCGAGCATCGCCTCACGCGCCTCGAGGTCCATCTGCCACGCGTTCATCTGCTCGGCGAGGGCGGTGTCGGCCTCGGAGAGGCCGGCGAGCTCCGCGTGCAGCGTCTCCATGCGGCTCGTCATCGAGCGCGCTTCGTCGCCAAGCCGGCGCTCGCGGTCGGAGGCGACCTGCACGCGTGCCTGGGCCTGCGCCTGCTCCACCTGCCAGCGCGTGCGCAGCTCGCGCGCCTCCTCGAGGCGCGCCTCGCCGTCGGCGAGCTGCGCACGCGCGGCGCCGAGGGTGGCCTCACGCTCCTCGATGGTCGCGGCGACACTGCTCGCCTCCTCGCCGATGGCGGCGAGCTTCTCCTGCAGCTCGTCACGTCGCGCGACCAGCCGCGCGGCGAGCGCTTCGGCGTCGGCGAGCTCGCGATCGGCGCGCTGGCGCGCGCGTTCGCGCTCACCGCGCAGCTCCTCGGCGCGGCGCGCCTGCTGCTGCGCGAGCGTGAACGCCTCGGCTGCGTGCTCGGCCTCGCGCTCGGCGCCCTCGAGCGCGGCGCGCGATGCGTCGGCATTCGCGGAGGCGGCGGCACGCGCGCTCTCGCTGCGCGCGAGATCGTCGCGCAGCGACGCGAGCTCGGCGCGCCGCCGGAGTGGGCCCGGGCCGGCCTGACTTCCCGGGAGCCATACCGCGCCGCGCGCGTCGACGAAGGCGGAGCCCGCGTCCACCGGGTGCACGTGGCCGAGGAGCGAGCGCACCCACGCGCGCGCGGGCGCGGCGGCGTCGACGAGGTGCAGCAGCGCGTCCGGGAAGGACTCGTGCGCGACGTCCTCCTCGCTCAGCGCATCGACCGGGAGCAGCAGGAGCGGGCCGGGGTTCGCGGCCGCGTGCCACGTGCGGATCGCCTCGGTGACGCCGGAGTCGCGTACGAGGATCGCGTGCACGGTGTTGCCGAGGAAGCGCTCGACGAGCAGCGCCGACGCCTGATCGACGGTGAGGAAGTCGGAGAGCGGGCCGAGCACCGCGCCGGCGCCGAACTGCGCGCGCTCCTTGAGCAGCAGCGCCGCCGCGGGGGCGAGACCGACGCGCTCGCGCTCGAGCGTCTCGAGGGCGTTGACCTTTCCCTGCAGCGCGGTGTGCGCCTCGTCGGCGCGGAAGAGATCTGCACGTGCCGCGGCGTCACGATCGCGGGCACCCTGGTGCGCGCGTCGCGCTTCCTCGAGCGCGGCGCGCGTCGCCTCGACGTGCTCGCGCGCCTGCGCGAGCGACTCCTCGGCCTCGCTGACTTCGCGGGCCGCGGTGGACGCGGCGTCGCGCAGCGCCTCGCGCTCGATCTCGAGCGCCTCGAAACGGCGCGCGACCTCTCCGTGCTCGCGCGCGGCGCCCTCGCCGTCGTGCTCGAGCCGGCGCAGGCGATCCTGCAGCTCGCGAACGGCGCGCTCGGCGTGCGCCACCACGCCGCGAGCGGCGAGCACCGCCTCGCGTGCTTCCTCCTCGGCACCGGTGTACTGCTCCAGCCTCTCGGTCGCGGCGAGGCGCTCCGCCTCCGCGGCCTCGCGGGCGGCGGTCGCTTCGGCGCGCTCGGCGGCGAGCCGCACGCCGTGTGTCTCCGTCTCGCGGCGCTCCTCCTCGGCGCGCTGGCGGCGTGCGCCGGCGTTGCGCTGGCGCTCCTGCGCGACGGCGAGCTCTCCGCGGAGCTGGAGGGTCTGCTGACGCTGCGTGCCGACGAGGCGAGCAAGCTCGCCGCGCTGCGCCTCCGCCGCGGCGCGCGCGCCATGACGGTGCTCGCGGTCCGCCTCCGCCTCCCGCACGCGCGTCTCCGTGGCGGGAAATATCTCGCGCAGCTCGGCGATGCGCGACTCGAGTCCGCCGAGCTCCTGGTGCCAGGCGGCCATCTCGCGCGCGGCGACGGCGATCTCGAGCTGGAAGCGGCGCGCGTTGAGCTCCGCGTGGCGCTCGGCGCGCTTGCGCTGCCTGGCGAGGGAGCGCACCTGCGTCTGCACCTCGGCGATGAGGTCGTCTAGGCGCTGCAGGTCGACGCTCGTCTCCTCGAGACGGCGCTCGGTGCTGCGGCGGCGGTCACGATAGAGACCGACGCCCGCGGCCTCCTCGAACAGCTCGCGCCGCTCGTCCGGGCGATCGCTGAGGAGCGCGTCGATCATCTTGCTTTCGATGACCACGCCGGAGTCCGCGCCGAGGCCGGTGCCGCGCAGCAGGTCGCCGATGTCGCGGAGGCGGCAGGGCGCGCGGTTGAGGAAGTACTCGCTGTCGCCGGAGCGGGAGAGCCGGCGGGTGATGACGACCTCCCTGAACGGCACGCCGAGCGTGCCGTCGTCATTCTCGAAGTGGAGGGAGACCTCGGCGACGTTGACGGCGCGGCGGGCGGAGGAGCCCTGGAAGATGACTTCCTCCATCTTCGCGCCGCGCATCATGCGCGCGCGCTGCTCGCCGAGCACCCAGCGGATGGCGTCCGAGACATTGGACTTTCCGCAGCCGTTAGGCCCGACGATCGCCGTCGCGCCCTGCTCGAAGACGAGCGTGGTCTCGTCGGCGAAGGACTTGAAGCCATGCAGCTCGAGCTTCGTCAACCGCACTATAGCGTTCTCCCGAGTCGGTACGTCAGCGCGGGCTCGATGCCGGCCGCGCGGAGATATGTCGTGAACAGCGCCGCCTGCTCCGGTGTCGCGAAGGCGCCCGCGTAGAGCGTGACGGTGCCATCCGCCTGCCGCAGCGCGTACGCGGGGATCCCGCGCGTCCGGTAGTCGTTCACGACGCCGGGCGCCGCGCCGGGATCGACGTGCTCCTCGAGCCGGAAGGCGAGCGGCGTCGCGACGACGACGCCGGCGGCGGAGTCGGCGACGCCGGGGATGCGCCGCAGCGCGGCGAGCGTCGAATCGGCGCCGCGTCGCGTCGCGGCGACGCCGGCGAGCACCCGGTACCAGAGCGTGCCGTCGGCGCCGAGGGGAACGACGCCGAAGGTCGTCGCGGGGACGCTGCCGGGGAGCTCGTCGCGGACGCGCATCAGCGCGCCTAACGGCGTGCTGAACTTCGCGAGCTCGACGGAGTACGCCGTCGCCTGAGACGAATCCGCCGGGTTCAGAACGAGCGGCGTCTCGGGCGCGACCGACGCCGCGGCCGAGTCTATGGACGCGACCGGTGCGGCGACGGTGTCGGGCGCCGGTGCCGGCGCGGCGGCGACCCTGCGCTCGGGGAGGCGGACCGCTATCGCGGTGGCAAGCGCGGCGACGGCGAGCAGCGCCGCGCCGCCGACGACCCAGCGAGTCGCGCTCCGCTGCGCGGACGTCTCCACGGCGGCTGCCGGATCACCCTCGGTCGCCGCTGGCGACGCGACGTCGCTCGGTACGTCCGCCCCCGCGACGGGAAGGCCCGACGGAGGCTCCGCGACGGCGAGCGTACGTGCCCCCGCCGGAAGCGCCGTCTCGCCGCCGGCGATCACGCCGTCGGTGTATCCGACGAGATCAGCGAGCAGAGGCGCGCCGGCGGGAGCGACGAGGAGGAGCAGCGCGCCCACCTCGCGGAACCCCGCGACGAGCCGACGCCAGCGGTCGTTGCGATAGATCTCCTCGTCGAGCACGGACTGCGTGCCGCTCGGGAGGACGAAGAGATTCTTCGCGCCGGCGACGGGGTGCGCGATGCGGTTGATCGAGACGCCGAAGAGGAAGCAGTCGGCCACGCCGTGCGGATCGTCGCCCACGACGTGGCGCTGCAGCGCGCGCGTGTCGTCGGCGAGGTCGGCGACGACTACGCGGCGCGTCTCGCCCTGCACGGCACCGATGCCGAGCGCGATCGCCGCGGCGTCGTCGGGGGTGGGAGCGACGACGACAGCGGCGTGCACCGAGCCGAGCTCGGCGCCGATGCGCCGCCCTTCGTCCTCCCACCAGGCGGCGTCAGCGCGGGATTCGTCGACGAGTCTCACGGGCCTGCCTCGAAGATCCAGTAGGGACGCTTCGCGCGCGCACCCGCCTGCTCCGCCGCGGCGCGCGAGGGATACGGACCGAGCACCACCCGATACATGATGCCGCTGTTTCCCGGCGCCGTGGCGACGTGCGCCGCGACGCCGTCGACGACGAGGGTCGCCGCGTCGGCGCGCGCCGCCGCCTCGTCGCCGTGCGAGGCGACGGAGACGAAGTATCCGCGATTCGTCGCCGCGGGAGCCGTCGCGCCCGCCGCGGGACGCTGCGCCGCGGCCGATGCCGGCGCCGAGGCGCCCGGGAAGGGTACGGTGCTCGCGCGTGCGTCGGCGATCCCTCCAGCCGCGCCGGAGAAGGCGTTGCTGTCCACGCCCGCGGTCGAATCGCGGCTGGCGCCGATGCCGCTGTCGAAGTGCACCGGCTCGTCGAGCGATGCATCGCGCGGGCGGAAACCGTTCCACGAGATCACCGCCCAGAAGTCCTTGCCTCCACCGCGCACCGTCCCCGCGGGCCGGAAGGTCTCGGCGTCCACGAAGCGCACGTCGGTCCCGCTCACAAGCGCGAGACGGCCATCGGGCGCGACGAAGGGAAGGTCGGAGCGCCATTCCGTCGCGACGGCGCCGACGACGCGCTGCGTGCCGAGCGCGACGACCCATGCGGAGTCGCCCTTCGCGGGACGCGCGAGGAGATAGCGGCCGAGTGGATCCATGCGCAGATCGATCGCCTCGGCGGGGAGCTCGATGCGATCGCCCTCGCCACCGCGGTAGCGGTCGATCGCGCGGAGCTCCGGCTTTCCGGCGAGGATCACGTACAGCCGGTCCCCGCTCGGCGTCGCGGCGACGGTGCTGATGCGGCCCGCGAGCTCGACGGGGGCCGAGGCGGAGAGATCGCGCCCACGAACCGAAGCGACGGAGGAGTCGCGCACGAGGACGACGCGGTCGCCGGCCTGCACGGGACGCGCGCGGGCGGAGGCGGGAATGACCGCGCTGTCGACGATGCGGGTGTCAGGCGGCCAGAGGTGCCAGAGGATCGCGCTGGATCCGCGCTCGGCGGTGAGGAGGAGCGAGCCGTCGCTCTGCGGAAGCACGTCGCGGACGCGAAGAGGTGCCTTGTAGCTCCACCGGCCACTCGGCGTGAAGCGGGCGACGGTGCCGCTGTCGGTCACCCCGAAGACGGACTGTCCATCGACCGAGGCGACGGTGACGAGCTTCGGCTTGCGGGTGATGCTGACGTCGCCGCTCCGAAGGTCGAGGCGAACGGGAGCGCCCTTCGCGTCGGCGAGGACGATTTGACCCGCCTCGTCGTCGAAGGCCAGCGCGCGACCGGGGGCAGGGAGGGGCGCGGGCGAGCTCCAGACCGCCGAGTCGAGCTTCGGGTAGATGTACGCACGTGCCGGCCCGCCGCCGCGCGGAATGCGCAGGATGACGGGGTCCGGGCCGGTGGCGCGGGTCGAAGAGGGAGAGGCGTCGTGCGCGGCTGTGTCAGCCGGGCGGTCGGACCGCCCGCAGGCGGCGAGCACGAGCGCCAACGCGAGCAGCGTGCGCACGGGGGGAAGCTACGTAGGCGAGGGCCGCTCAACAAGTTGGAAACGAGCGGCTCGCGCCGCAGGCAGGAGGCAGAAAGCAGAAAGCTGGAGGCGGGAGGCTGCGTGCTTCCAGCCTCCCGCCTCCAGCTTTCTGCCTACGGATTGCGGCCCTCGCCTCAGCCTGACATCAGAAGTTCGGACCGACCGAGAACGTCCAGAACGGCTTGTGGTCGATGCTGAGGGGCTTCGCGTAGTCCCAGCGCAGGATCGCGTAGCCGAAGAAGTTCACCCGGATTCCCGCGCCGTAGCTGCGGTAGGGGTAGCGGGTGTTCGGCTCCGCGGCGGGATCGGCGGGGGCCTTCAGCTGCACCTTGTTGCCCTTGCTCCAGGCCATGCCGGCGTCGTAGAAGAGCGCGCCCTCGACGGGCGGCAGCGCGATCGGCAGAACGCCGAGCTCGAGCCGCCGGATGACCGGGAAGCGCAGCTCCGCGTTGGCGACGGCGATGCGGCTGCCGAGGAGGCTCTGTGCGTTGCAGTTCGTCGCGACGGAGCCGAAGGCGCCGCAGCTGTACGAGAAGAAGTTCTCGCGATCGTAGCCGCGGATGAACTCCGGACGCCCGATGTACTTGTACGCCCAGTCTTCGTCGCGACCGGAGGTGATGTTGACGAGCCCGCGCGTCGCGACCGTCAGGAAGTTGAAGAGGATCGGATCGTAGCGGCGGTAGTCCGCGAGATAGTCGATCCACTGCCAGCTTCCCGTCTGCGGTTCGATCTGGAAGCGGTAGCGCCGGCCGGAGATGGGCCCGGTGTAGCCCCAGAGCGCGTTGTCCGAGACCCACGCCGCGTTGACCGCGTAGTTGTTGATCCCGGGCTGGTTCTTGATGTCGTCCAGGTAGTACCCGGTCGCCTGTTGCTGCTGGAAGTCGATGAAGCGGTGGATGTAGAGCGTCTGCCGGTCGATGTTGTTGAACCGCGCGCCGAACTCGAGGCGCGTGAATCGATTCAGCGGATACATCCCGACCGCGAAGACATCACGGAAGATGAACCGGGTGATCTCCTGCACCTGCGCCTGGATCGGATCCTTCGGGTCGCTCGACGTCGGAACGAGCTGGTCGCGGGTGAGGAAGTAGTACGGGTACTGATCGATCCCGGTCGCGTACTGGACGCGGTGGCCGTAGTTCGCCCACGCGGTGTACAGCTGCGCGTCGCTCAGCCGGCCGTTGACCGCCGCGGAGATCGCGAGGCGGTTGTTGCCGAGCAGGTCACTGAGGATGATGGTCGTCCCGCCGACCATCCCTCGTCCGTAATAGTTGTCCTGCACGTAGCCGATGCTCGGCTGCGCGATGTAGTCCGGCTGGAAGCGGACCTTGTAGTCGGTGATGCGGAACGAGGCAGTGTCGGGGAGCGCGAGCGCGGCACTGTCGAGCATCGCCGCAACCGTCACGGGCCGCCGCGCGGCTTCCGCCGCGCCGGCCGTCACGACTCCCGAGGAGCGGAACGCCGACGTTCCGAGGCGATAGGTCGACACGCGCGTCGAGACGGGGGTCGTGTCCATCGCGGGCGCCGCCGCGATCGTCCGCGCCGAGTCGCGACGCGAGCTGTAGATCGGGCCCGCGACCATCGGCACGTCGTGGAAGGGCTCGCGCTTCAGCGACCGCGGGTTGCTGATCCCCCAGATCGTGTAGTCGCCGTTCTCGTAGTACGTGAACGCGAGCCGGTCGGCGCCGCGCGCCCAGGTGATGGCCGGGCTGTACTCGGTGAAGGCGTTGATCGCCGAGACGACGTTCGTGAGCTGGTAATGCTGCCGCGCGTCGAGATCGTAGAGGAAGAGGTTCGAGATCCCCGTGCGGTCGGAGAGATAGGCGATCGACCTGCCATCGGGCGCCCACTGTGGGTTGAGGTTCAGCCCCTCCTGTCCCGGCAGCACCGAGATCTGCATCGTCTCGAGGTCGAGCAGCGTGACGCGCCACTTGTTGAAGCGCAGCGTCTCGAAGTCGGTCGCCTCACCGCGATCGCTGGCGAAGGCGATGGTCTTTCCGTCGGGCGACCACTGGGGCTGCAGATCGCCATAACGGTCGGCGGTGAGGCGGCGGAAGTTCTTGCCGTCCGCGTCGACCATGTACAGATCGGTGATCCCGCCGATGTCGCCGCTGACCACGAGCCGGCGGCTGTCGGGCGACCAGGTCGGGCTGGTGACGCCCTCGACGCCCGGGAGCGAGAAGCGGCGGACGACCTTCTTCCGCTTCACGTCGAGCAGGTAGAGGACGTCCTTGCCGGCGCGCTGCGCGGTGAAGGCGAGGAACTTCCCGTCGGGGGAGAAGGAGCTTTGCGAGTAGAGCAGCCGCAGCTCCTCGTAGTTCGGATCGGTCGTGCTCTTGACGAGGCGCTTGATGCGCTTGCCGGTCTGCGCGTCGCCGAGCCAGAGGTCGATGAAGACCTGGCCGCGGAGGAAGCTGCCATTCGAGAGGAAGGCGATGTACTTCCCGTCGTTGGAGAGCGCGGGGGCGACGAACACCTGGCCGCCGCTCTTCTTCTCGTTGAGCACCGGCTGCGCGAAGCGCCGCGCGCGATCGAGCTGCGTGATGCCGGGAAGGAAGCGGTCCTGGAGGGACTCCTTCCACTCCTGGCTCAGATCCTCGAGCGACATGCCGAGCTCGCGCTTCACCGCGCGCTCGACGCCGACGTTAGGCGTGGCGCGGAGGATGTTGCCGATCGTCTCGTCCCCCCAGCGCGCGCCGACGTAGCCCCAGAGGGACTCGCCGAAGCGATAGGGGAAGAACTGATCGGGGCGGTCGGTCATCTGCTCGATCGTCGGGATGTTGCCGTTGAGGGCGGCATCGCGCATCCACGAATCGGTGAACGGGTGATCGGGACCGATCGAGAGGTACTCCGCCATGCCCTCGGCGAACCAGTCGGGCATCGGGTTCTGCTGGAGCGCCTGGAGCCCGCCCCCCGCCTTCCCGCGCGCGAAGATGTCGTACTGGAACTCGTGCACCATCTCGTGCGTGAGCACGTGCTCGAAGCTCCGGTAGTCGCCGGTGAAGGGGAGGATGATGCGATGCCGCATCGGCTCGGTGACGCCGCCGACGCCCTCGCCGAGGTCGCCGGTGACGTTGTTCTGCCCGAAGTCGGAGCGCGACGCGAAGAGCACGATCGGCTTCTTTTCGCGGAACTGATAGCCGATGATGCGCGAAAGGCGGGCGTAGGCACGCTCCGCCATCCGGGCGGCATCGAAGACCGCGGTCTGCTCGACGGGATAGTAGTGGATGAGGAAGTGCTCCGTCTCCATCACCTTCCAGTCGAACTGATCGTACTGGACCTGGTTCTGGCCGAAGTACTCCTGGGCCTGCGCGGGCTTCGCGGCGCTCGCGAGGCCGATGGCCAGTGCGAATGCGCCGACAGCCGCTGGCGCGAAGCGCGCGCGGCTCATTGCGGTCGTCACGGGGTGCCTCCTTGGCTCTCCACCGGGATCACTTCCGCGTCCCCCCAGAGCCGCTCGAGCTGATAGAAGCTCCGCAACGATGGATGGAACACGTGTACGACGAAATCGACGTAGTCGAGCAGGGCCCAGCGCCCCTGCGTGACTCCCTCGAGGTGATGCACGGGCGTCCCCTCCTTCTTCAGCTCGACCATGACGTGGTCGGCGATGGAGCGGACGTGCGTGTCGGAGGTCCCGCTCGCGATCACGAAGAAATCCGCGACGTCGCTCACGCCTTTCAGCGAGAGGATGACGACGTCCTGGGCTTTGAGATCGAGGCAGAGCGCGGCGGCGCGCTGCGCGAGAGCGGCGGAGGGGAGCGACGGAGCGGTGCCAGTTGCCATGAAAGACCGGAACGAAGAGTCGATTCGGGAACTACGCTCAAACTCCGAATGCCGAACAATGTTCCGCTCGGAGCAAGCGAGCGCAACCGACACCCGCGGCGCGGGCAGGTTCGTGACTTCTTTGGGTACGGAGGACACGGTACGCACGGAGCGAGCCAGTGTCTGTGACGAAGACACTCGAACGCTGTGGCTCCCTGTGGCGAACGACAGGGGCCAGGGGCCAGGCGACAGGAACCGCGGTTGACGCAGTTCCTCACGCCTGGCCCCTGGCCCCTGGTGCCGCGCGCTCAGCGCGCGCCGCTCAGCCCTTGATCACCCAGACGCGCACTTCGGGCTTCACGTCCGCGTGGAGACGGACGGGGACGCGATACACGCCGAGGGCCTTGATCGGCTCGTGCAGGTCGATCTGACGCTTCTCGATGTGCAGCCCCTGCTTCTCGAGCTCGTGCGCGATGTCGGCGGCGGTCACGGAGCCGAACAGCTTGCCCTCCTCGCCGACGCGGGCGGAGAAGGTCAGCGAGACCTGCTCGACGCGGGTCGCGAGCTCCTGCGCCTTGCCGCGGCGCTCGCTCTCGGCCGCCTCGAGGCGCGCGCGCTCCTGCTCGAGCCGCTTCTTGTTCCCCGGGGTCGCCTCGTAGGCGAGACCGCGGGGGAGAAGGAAATTGCGGGCGTAGCCCGACGAGACCTTCACGATGTCACCGGTGTGGCCGAGCGTGTCGACGGCCTGCCGCAGAATGACTTCCATGGGAAACTCCGTGCGTTACGGTAGTGGACGCGCCAGGCGGCGCCAATCGAACCAGGTGTCCGCGAGGCCGAGCATCCCGGCGCCCGTGACGAGAAAAAGCAGCCCTGGCAGCGCGATCCCGGTGGTCGTCGGGATGAGCGCGAGGAGGATGGAGATCGCCACGAGGATCCCGAGCATGCGCTGCGGGAGCACCCACGAGATCACCCCCAGCCCGCGGAGCGCGTAGAGGGACAGGAAGAACACGATCAGGTTGATGCCGAAGGTGCGAAGCATCCGGAACGCGACCGCGCGCCCCGGCGCCACCGTCGGCAGGAGCAGCACCGTCAGCCCGACGATGAGCCCCCACACCAGCTGGTCGTTGAAGCGGAACTCGCGCAACGAGCCCATGGGAGGCCCGATCCGCGCTCGGCCTATGCGATGATACAGCCCCCACGCCAGCGCGAGCGCGGCGAGGGACTGCAGCGCGAGCAGGGCCGGGAACGCCACCACTCCGGCGCGGGCCACCACCGTCAACGCCTCGGACACCGCGTCGATCGGCGAGCCGGCGCCGGGGTAGCTCTTCGTCAGTCGCGCGAAGGTCTGCGGCTGCTCGCTGGCGAGCGTCCGGAGCTGCGTGACCGTGGCGAGGTTCCGCGACTGGAGCTGCCGCGCGACGAGCACCTCGACGGTGCCTGACGGTGCGCGCAGCACGGTGGTGATGCCGAGCGCCGCGACGAGCGCCATCCCCGTCGCGGAGAGCGCGCGCGCGAAGAGCGGCCGGCGCGCGTCGACCAGGGCGAGCACGCCGAACGCGCCCGCGAGGATGATCGACCAGGCGCGCAGCAGGACGTCATAGGCACCCCAGCTCCCGCGGCCGTGCATCATCGCATACCCCGCGAGCACGACCCAGAAGAACGCGAGCGAGCCGCGCCCTCCAGCCCACCAGCCGAGCAGCGTGCACACGGCGAAAGCGGGGATGAGGAGCAGGTAGCCATCGGTGACGGGGAGGAGCGCTCCGGCGACGGGGATGGCCGGGACGAGCAGGAACGCCGCGAGCGCGAGGAGGAGTCCACTCCACCCTCGCGCTCGCGGCGCGTCCAGCGCGACGTCGGTCATCACCGGCGCGGCGGCGCTCAGCCCTGGTGTCCCTTGATGTAGGGGACCAGCGCGAGGTAGCGCGCGCGCTTCACGGCGGTCGCGAGCTGGCGCTGATGGCGGGCGCAGACGCCGCTCAGCCGGGAGGGGAGAATCTTCCCCTGCTCGGTGATGAAGCGGCCGAGGGTGCGGTCATCCTTGTAATCGACGAAACGGACGCGCGTCTCGCAGAACGGGCACGTCTTCGTGGGGCGACGCATCATGGTGCTCATTCCTCCTCGTCCTCCTCTTCCTCACGACGCTTGCTGGCGGCGGCGAGCTCCTCGGGCGTCATCGGCGGGGCGCCGAGATCGTGCTCGTGGAGAGTGATCAGGTGGCGAATCACGCCCTCGTCGAGCTTGATCGCGCGCTCGTACTCGGGGAGCGCGGCGGCATCGGCATCGAAGCGAGCGACGACGTAGTAGCCGGTCTCCTTGGTGCCGATCTTGTAGGCGAGCTGACGCCGACCCCACTGGTCGACCGTGACGTTCCCGGTCGCGCCAACGAGCTCGTGAAAGCGATTCAGCTTGTCGGTGATGGTGCCGTCTTCGAGCGCGGAGTCGAAGACGTACACGGCCTCGTACTGACGGGCCATATGGCGGCAATCCTCCCTTTGGTCGTGGCCGCCCCTCGCTGGTTGCCGAAGCGAGGGGAGAGTGGGCTCACGGGCGGGCGCCCGGAGCGATTTGGACAGCCACGAATGATAGCCGCGCTGGAGGCGAGAATCAACTCGCGATGCGGGAACTCGGGAACCAGCGATGCGGGGGGGCCGGCGCTGCGCGCGGCGAGACCGCGATGCGAGATGCGGGATACGGGAAACACCCGATGATACGGGACTGGCCGAGCGCGGGCCGCCGTTGGCGCCGCGCTCGGCCCAACCCGCATCATGGTGTGCCCCGTATCAGGCATCCCGCATCGCGGTCTCGCGGCCACGCGCCGAAGGCGCGTGCCGCCCCCCCCGCATCGCTGGTTCCCGAGTTCCCGCATCGCCAGCTAGTGACCGAGCCGCACTCCACTCGAATGCACGATGAGCGCGAGGGACGTCGCGAGAAAGAGATAGAGAAACAGCACAGGCTTGTCGCTCTCCTCGCTGGGTGTGCCTAACGCGGCGACGCCGGCGCCGACGAGGGCGAGGATGCCGAGGAGGGGATCCTTGAGGAGCCAGGCGATCCCCGCGAGCGCGCCGACGAGCGTCCAGCGGTCGTTGCGCGTCAGCGACGAGTACCCGCGCGCGCCGTCGAGGAAGAAAAGCGGGAGCAGGTTGAACATGTTGATCCACGCGCCCGTCGCCGCGATGACGCCGAGGATGTGGATACCCGTGGTCAGATACGCGACGAAGAACGCCAGCGCGGCGCCGAGACCGAACACCGGACCCTCGAGGCCGATGCGCGCGTTCACGCGCATGTCGGTCACCTGCTCCTTGAGCAGGATGAACGCGCCCACGAACGGGATGAACACCGGCGCGCTCGCCCTGATGCCGTAGCGACGCGCGGCGACGACGTGGCCCATCTCGTGGATGTAGATCGAGACCACGATCCCCGCCGCGTACTTCCAGCCGTACATCGCCCAGTACGTGCCGAAGTACGCGAGCATCGAGAGCAGCGTCTTCAGCTTCGCGAGCCCGAGCAGGATCAGCTTCGCCTTGCCGAGGATCAGGAAGAGCAGTCCCTTGAACTTCAGCAGCATCGCGCCGAGCGCGGCGAGCACGCCGCCGCTCCGCCACGACTCGCGTACTCCGCGCGGCTTCTCCTCGAGCTGCTGCTCCGGCGTCGCGGACGTCGAGCTCACGCGAATGCCTGCCGGCCGGTCACCGCCCCGATCACGCCGGGCTCGGAGGAGTGCCCATCCGGAATGGGCCGGCGACGCGCAGCTCGGTCGCGACACCGGCGTTCTGCTTCCAGGCGCGGATGAGCGCGAAGCACATGATCAGCCCGGAGAGGGGGCTCGTGACGGCGACGATCACGGGCATCGCGAAGAGGGCGAGTACACCGCCGACGAGAATCATCACGATGCCGAGCGCGATGAGCCCCCCGCCGATCTTCGGTGCGGCGGCCGGATTGCGCGGCGCCGGCGTCGCGGCGGGAGTCGTCGCGGGGTCGCTCGCTTCGCTCTCCTCCGCGGTCGCGGCAGCGGAGTCGCTCGAGAGCAGATCGCCCGAGGCGGGAGCTACGCTCGCCGGTGCCTGGCTCGCGGTCGGAGAGGTCGCGGAGGTGTTGCGCCCGTTCTTCAGACCCTGCATGAAGCCTTCGGCGCCGAAGGGCAGGTAGGCACCGCCCATCGCGAGATACGCCAGGACGAGCGCCAGCACCTGGAACTTCCTTCCACCGCGGGCACGACTCCCCGCGCGCACCGCCTGGCCGACGCCGATGCCGACCAACGCTGTGATCAACCCCCACTCCATTCCCGTCGCGCGCACGAACACGTAGTAGCCGATCGCGCCGACCACTGCCGCGCCGGCGCCGAAGAGGAACGCGCGTCCGAACCCGCCCGAGTCATGCTTCTCCTCGGCCGCGTAGCGGCAGTTGGCGCAGGTCACGGCCTCGTTGACGACGTGGTACGAACCGCGAAGCTGGGCGCCGCAGTGGGTGCACACCCCGGCCGCGGCCACGGACGCGATGGGCGTCAGCGGGGGAAAGTGCGAGCTGGATGAGCTGGTCGCGTCGGTCGACATTGCAATGCCGGGAAGGGGACGCCTGCTGAAGCGAGGTCTTCAGTAAGACGGCCCCCCGATCCCGGGGGTAACGCGCGACCGGCGGTCAGCTCACACGTTGAAGCGGAAGAGCATCACGTCGCCGTCGCGGACGACGTATTCCTTGCCCTCGCTGCGGACGACGCCCTTCTCCTTGGCGCCCTTCCAGCCCCCGTTGCCGACGAATTCGTCGTAGCCGACCGTCTCGGCGCGGATGAAGCCGCGCTCGAAGTCGGTGTGGATGACCGCGGCCGCCTTCGGCGCGGTGTCGCCGCGATGGATCGTCCAGGCGCGCACCTCCTGCTCGCCGGCGGTGAAGTACGTCTGAAGACCGAGGAGGTGGTAGCCGGCGCGAATCAGCCGGTCGAGTCCCGCCGACTCGATGCCTAACGACGCGAGGAACTCGGCGCGGTCCTCCGGGGGCAGCTCCGCGAGCTCGGCCTCGATCTTGGCGGAGAAGGGGACGATCTCGGCCTCCTCGCCCCCCGCGGCGACGGCGGCACGCAGCGCCTTGAGGTGCTTCCCCTCGGCGCCCGCGAGCTCGGCGTCGGTGACGTTCGCCGCGTACAGCACCGGCTTCGCGGTGAGGAGCGAGAGCGGCTGGAGGAGCGCCTTCTCCTCGGCCGTCAGCTTCACCGACCAGAGGCCCTTCCCCTCGGCGAGAACGCGCTGAGCCTTCTCGAGGGCAGGGAGCTCGGCGAGCGCTTCCTTGTCTCCGGTCTTGGCGCTGCGGCGCGTCTTGTCGAGGCGCTTGTCGACCACAGCGAGATCGGAGAGCGCGAGCTCGAACTCGATCACCTCGCGGTCGCGCGCCGGGTCGACGCTTCCCATGACGTGTGTGACGTCCGGGTCCTCGAAGCAGCGTACGACGTGCACGATCGCGTCGGTCTCGCGAATGTTGGCGAGGAACTTGTTGCCCAGTCCCTCGCCTTCCGCGGCGCCCTTCACGAGGCCGGCGATATCGACGAACTGCACGACCGCGGGGACGGTGCGCTTCGGCTGCACGATGTCGGCGAGCTTCGGCAGGCGAGGATCGGGGACCTCCACCATGCCGACGTTAGGCTCGACGGTGCAGAACGGATAGTTCGCCGCCTCGGCGCCCGCCGCGGTGAGCGCGTTGAAGAGCGTCGACTTGCCGACGTTGGGGAGACCTACGATTCCGAGCTTGAGCATCGTTGTTGGGTCGTGGATCCGTGCCGCAGCGGCTGAAGGCCGCAGGCAGGAAGCCGGAGGGGACGGCGGTCGCCGACGGCCTTCAGCTTCCTGCTTCGAGCCACCCAGCGAGACGCGCTATGCCTTCGCATTGAACTTGTTCATCGCCGGCATGATGCCGTCGACGATGAAGGTCTCGACCGCGGACTGGATCGTCGGCATCAGCTCGTCGATCGTCCCGCGTTCCAGCTTGCCGAAAGAGCCGAGGACGAAGTCGGAGAGGTCGCCGATCTCGCGCTGCTCCTCGGCGGGCCTGATGCCGATGCGCAGGCGCGGGTAGTCGCGCGACTTCAGGTGGTGCTCGACGCTCTTGAGGCCGTTGTGGCCGCCGGCGCTGCCGTTGGCGCGCAGGCGGATGCTGCCTAACGGCAGCGCGACCTCGTCGACGACCACGAGCAGGTCCTTCGCCGCGGCCCAGAATGGGCGCCGCAGCCAGGGCTTCAGCACCTGCCCGCTGAGGTTCATGTAGGTGAGCGGCTTCACGAGACGCGTCGCGACGCCGCGGACGGTGCCGCTCGACGTCAGCGCCTCGCCGTCCTTCCGCCACCCCGGAAAACGCCAGACGTCGGCGAGATGGTCGAGAACCATCCAGCCGACGTTGTGTCTGGTGTTCTCGTATTCGCGCCCCGGATTGCCCAGGCCGAGGATGACTTTCACCGTGGTCTCGGGAGCGGAGCGATCGTGCGCCGGGCGGAGAAACGCGAGGGCGCGCGCCAGCAGACCCGCCATGGCGCGCGCCCCCGAGAGTTACTTCTCCTCGCCTTCGCCCTCTTCCTTCGGCTTGCGGATGAGCTCCGGCTCCACGGCCGCGGCCTCCTCGCCCTCCGCGATGACCGGGACCTCGACGCTGGCGCGCGAGACTTGGACGAGCGCGATCGGCGCATCCGGCTCGGCGAGCACGGTGACACCGGAGGGGATCTGCAGGTCGCTGACGTGCACCGAGTGGCCGACGATGAGGTTCGAGACGTCGACGTCGATGTGGTTCGGGATGTTCGCCGGATCGACCTCGACCTCGACGTCGCGCATCATCTGCTCGAGGATGCCGCCGCCGAGGCGCACGCCCTCCGGGGTGCCGACGAGCACGAGCGGGATGCTGACGGTGATCTTCTCACCGGCCACCAGCTCCTGGAAGTCGACGTGCAGGATCTGCTTCTTGAACGGGTGGCGCTGGATCTCGCGGATCAGCGTGCGCGACGGCTTGCCGTCGATCGAGAGCTCGACGACGGTGCTGCCGGCGGCGATCACGTCGAGCAGGCGCTCGAGCTCACGCGTCGGGATGGACAGCGACTGCGGCTCACGGGCGTGGCCGTAGACGACGGCGGGGACGCGGCCCTCGCGGCGGAGGACACGCGCGGCGCCCTTGCCGACGGTGGAGCGCGCGGTAGCGGTCAGGTTTGCGGTAGCCATTGCTCAAACTCTCCAGTCGTTCACTCGATCGACGGCGATCGTCGCGCGCGGTCGCGCCGGCTGATCGTCAGTCGAACAGCGAGCTCACCGACTGCTCGCTGTGGGTATAGCGGATCGCCTTCGACAGCAGCTCTCCGACGGACAACACCTTCAACCGGTCGAAGCGTCGATCCGGCGGGATCGCGATGGTGTCGGTGACCGCCACCTCCGCGATCGGCGCGTTGCCGAGCCGCTCCACGGCGGGGCCGGAGAGCAGCGCATGCGTCGCGCAGACGTAGATGTCCCTGGCGCCGAGCGCCTTCAGCGCCCGAGACGCCTCCGACACCGTGCCCGCCGTGTCGATCATGTCGTCGGGAATCAGGCAGTCCCGATCCTCGACTTCACCGACGACGTTCACGACTTCGGCGACGTTTGCCGCGGGACGACGCTTGTCGATGATGGCAAAGGTCGCGTTCAACCGCTTCGCGAACCCTCGCGCCATCTTCGCCGAGCCGGCGTCCGGCGCGACCACCACCAGGTCCTTCAGGATCTTCTTGCGGTAATGCGAGACGAACACCGGCAGCGCGTAGAGGTGATCGACGGGAATGTCGAAGAACCCCTGGAGCTGATGCTGGTGGAAGTCGATCCCCAGCATCCGGTCCGCGCCCGCGGTCTGGATCAGGTTCGCCATCAGCTTCGCGCCGATGGCGACGCGCGGCTGATCCTTGCGGTCCTGTCGCGAGTACCCGTAGTAGGGCATCACGCAGGTGATGCGCGCCGCCGACGCCCGTCGTGCGGCGTCGATGAGCAGCATCAGCTCCAGGATGTTCTCCGCCGGCGGATTCGTCGGCTGGACGATGAAGACGTCGTGTCCGCGGATGTTCTCGTCGATCCGGACGAAGATCTCACCGTCGGCGAAGCGCGACGACGTGACCTTGCACAGTTCGACGTTGAGACCCCGAGCGATCTCCTCGGCGAGCGCGCGATTGGCGCTGCCGGTGAGAAGCTTGAAGCCGCGGGCGTGCGATCCAAATCCGTCCATGGAGCCTCTAAACGTAGCCGCGGCAGGCGCTTGGGGCAACTGCCGGGGGTCGGGAATCAGGGGCCAGGCCCGACCACGGGCGTCGACTGCGGTTGACGCAGTTCCTCACGCCTGGCCCCTGACCCCCGCAATTGCCCGCGGTGGATTCGAACCACCATTCTCAGATCCAAAGTCTGATGTCCTGCCATTGGACGAGCGGGCACCGCGTCGCGCGGTGGGAAAGCTAGCGGGACGCGGCTCTGGCTGCCATCGAAAAATGCGCGTCAGGCGCCGGGCGGAAGGAACTGCGTCGACGCCGTTGCTGACGCCTGATGCCTGGCCCCGGCGGTCTCACCCCGGATCCACCCCGACCAGCGGCACCGCGTCGAGCGTCCGCGCCGCGACCGCCTTGCACCCGGTCGCCTGCGTCACCGCGCGCAGCTCCATCTCGTCCTCGAACAGCGCGAAGAGCGTCGAGCCGGAGCCGCTCATCCGCGCGAGGGAGACACCTTCCAGCGTCGCGAGCTTTTCATAGATCGCGCCGAGCTCGGGCCGCCGCGCGAAGACCACGGGCTCGAAGTCGTTCTCCGAGTGGCGCGCCGCGCCCTCCCACGTCGTGACCGCGGCGAGGGGATGCAGCATCGGCTGGTGGAAGGTCGACGCCCCGCCCGCCCGCGTGTCGGCGAGCCAGCCGTATGCGTCGGCGGTGTTCACGGCGAATGGCGGGAGCACGAGCGCGACGTCGCGCGCCGGCAGCGCGGGAAGCGCGAGCATGCGTTCACCCCTCCCCCACGCCAGGGCCAGCGGCGCGTCCGTCGAGAGGAAAGGGACGTCCGCGCCGAGCGACCCGGCGATCGCGAGCAGCTCGTGCTGTGGCAGGGGACGCGGGTTCATCGCGTTCAGCGCGCGGAGCACCGCCCCGGCGTCGGCGCTCCCCCCGCCCAGCCCGCCCCCGACGGGGATTCGCTTCTCGATCTCGATCGCGAAGCCGCGCGGCCACCCGTCTCGCTCCGCATACGCCGTCGCGGCGCGCCAGGCGAGATTCTTCTCCACCGGCCCGACGTCGGCGCCGGCGCAGTCGAGCGAGCGCTGGTCGTCGTCGCGCACGCGCACGACCACGTCGTCGGCGAGATCGAGCCGGCAGAAGAGCGTCTCGAGCTGATGATAGCCGCTCGCCTCGCGCGCGAGGACCCGCAGCGCGAGGTTGACCTTCGCCCAGGCCTCGACGCGCGCCGACGCCACGGTGCCTAACGCTCCGCGGCGGCGCCGAGGTCGCCCATGTGCATCCCGAGCCGGGCGAAGTAGATGGCTCCCATGACGGTGATCGGGATGAAGCTCAGGATGTGGAACCCGATCGCCCAGGCGACCGCGAGATCGGGCCCGACGCCATACACGGCGAGGCTCTGCTTCGCGACCGCCTCGAAGACGCCGAAGAATCCCGGCGCCGATGGGATCGCGACCCCGATCGCGATGATCCCCTGGACGAAGACCGCGCTCGAGAAAGGCGTCTCGATGCCCACCGCGCGGAAGCCGAGCCAGAAGGCGAGCGCATTCATGAGCCAGTGCAGCACCGTCCACATGAGCACCGAGCCGAAGCGCCGCGGCGAGCGGAGCACGCTCAGCCCGCCGGCGAAGGCCACGAGGGCGTCGCGTCCGCGCGCTTCGAGCTTCGGCGCGAGGCGGCGTACCACGAACTCGAAGATCGTGAGGACGCGCTGAGGGAAGAGCACGACCGCGTAGAGCGCGAAGAGCACGGCGACGACGGCGATGATCCCTCCGCCGGCCCAGTTGGCGATGGGCTGGTTCGCGATCCGTGTCCCGGTGGGAAAAGCGGGATCGAGCATCGAGAGGAACAGCATCAGCAGCAGCACGACGGCGTCGAAGACGCGGTCGACGGCGATCGAGGCGAAGGCCGCGGCGAAGCCGACGCGCGGATGCTCGCGGCTCAGCGCGTAGGCTCGCGCGAGCTCGCCGGCGCGGGCGGGCACGATGTTGCCGATGAACATCCCGATCGCGGTCGCGCGCCAGAGACGGCCGAAGGGAACGTCCGGCTCGATCGGATCGAGGATCACCCGCCAGCGGCGCGCGCGCAGCGGAAAGATCAGCGTCGCCGCGATCGTGCTCAACGCGAAGAGCGCGATGTTGGAATGGCGCAGCGTCTCGAAGACGACGGCGAAGTTGACGTCGTGCAGCGCATAGACGAGGAGCGCGATGCTGAGAGCGATTCCCAGCGCGCCCCGCCAGCCGAACTTCATGTCGTTTCCGGTTGTGGTGAGCTACTCGGTCGTCGCGAGCTCGAGCAGGTCGTACAGCTCGGCGAGCTCCTCGCCCGACGGCGCTCGCGCGGCGCCGCGCAGCTCGTTGCGCAGCGCGACGGCGCGATCGAGCGCGGCGCGCCCACGGTAGAGCAGTGTCTCGATCGGGATGAGGCTCTCGTCGACGATCGGAACGGGCGCGCTGAGCGGGCGCTGCGAGAGCTGCTGGCCGAGCGCGCTGATGCCGGTGTCGAGGAGGGCGGCGAGATCGCGTCCGGTCGGCGTGCGCGTGCTGCGCGCGCCGTTCGACGGGCGTCGCGGGGCCGCGGGCACCGGAGCGGGCGCTGGCGCCGGCGCCGCCGAACCGACCCGCGCGATCTGGTGCGCGAGCTGCTCGCCGGTCGAGCGCGGGTCGGCGAGGAGCGCGGCGACCTGGCGGACGGCCGCGAGCGTGTTCGGCTCGAGCGAGACGACCATCGGCGCGACGCCGGACACCCACGACGAGACGGCGCGCTCGCCGAAGCTGTCGGCCGCACTGCCTAACGCGCGCATCGCGCCGCGCAGCTCGCGCGACAGGCGGTCGCGTCCCGCCGGATCGGCGGCGACCTGCGCCTCGCTCACGAGCCGCAGCAGGTGCTCGGCCTGGCTCACCGCCTCCAGGCGGAATCGCTGCGCCGGCGTCGTCGGCGGGTTCGGCGCCGCGGAGACCAGGTGCGGTCCGCCGTCGGCGAAGAACAGCTCCGCGATCGGGACGATCGTGTCGCGGTCGCCCATCGACTCGTCGAGCGCGGCGGCGGCCGCGGTGAAGCGGTGCACCTCCGGCGACGCGGCGTCGGGGCGACCGACGCTCCGCAGCTCGATCGCCGCGCGCCGCAGAAGCGCCGCCGCCGCCTGGAAGAGCGCGAGCTGGGCCGCGGTCGGCGCCGGAGTCGGCATCAGCTCGAGCGGCTTTCCGGCGCGGTCGAGGGCATCGACGACGTCGGCGAGGGGCGGGAGATCGCGCGTCGCGGCGACCCCGCGGAGCCCGCGCACGCGCGCGAGCACGGCGCCGAGCAGCATCGCGTCGCCCGGGTGCTGCGCGAGCTGGTCGAGACCGACCGCGATCTCGGCCGCCTCGTTGGCGAGGAAGGCGCCACCACCCGCGGCGACGCTCGGCGTCGCGCTGCGAGCGAGCTGCGGCGCGTAGCGCGCCAGCTCCGAGCTGCGCGCCTGCACGCGCTGATCCTCGGCGGGGCCCCAGGTGCGCGCGGCGCGGACGAGGAGCTTGAGGTCGTCCACCGCGGCGGTGAGCGTGCCGCGCAGCCCGGGCTCCCAGCCAAGGGAGCCCTCACGGAGGGCGCGCCCGATGCGCTCGATGCCGGCGGCGATCTCCGCGACGCCGGGGACGCGAGTCATCGTCGCGCTGCCGCGGAGCATTCGTGCGCCTCGCGCCAGGGCGTCGCCGTCGGCACCCATCGGGCCGGCGGCGTTCAACACTCCATCGATCTGCTCGATGTAGTCGCTCGCCTGGAGGACGAAGAGCTCGATGACGCCGTTCGGCTGGGGGCTGGTCATGGAGCGGGGAAGTTAGGGACCTGTGCGGCGGATTGTCGAGAGTCAGCGAATGTGACGTGCGGCGTCCATCGCCGCGCGCATCTCCTTCACCGCGGCCTCGATCCCGACGAACACCGCCCTGCTGACGATCGAGTGACCGATGTTGAGCTCCTCGATCTCCGCGATCGCCGCCACGGGCGCGACGTTGCGGACGGTGAGGCCGTGACCGGCGTGCACGGCCATGCCGAGGTCGCGACCGAGCGCGGCGCCGCGGCGCAGCGCATCGATGGTCGCCGGTGATGAGGGCGCGTGGGCGTACGGGCCCGTGTGCAGCTCGATCGCCGCGACGCCGAGATCGCGGGAGCGCCGGATCTGGGCCTCGTCCGGGGCGATGAACAGGGAGGTGCGGATCCCGCCGCCGTCGAGCCGACGCAGCGCGGGCTCGAGGCGCTTCGTCTCGCGAACGACATCGAGTCCTCCCTCGGTGGTCACCTCCTCGCGCCGTTCGGGCACGAGCGTGACCTGGTAGGGCTTCAGTCGCAGCGCGATGGAGACCATCTCGTCGGTGGTCGCCATCTCGAGGTTGAGGACCGTGGTGACTTCGCGGGCGAGCCGTTCGACGTCGGCGTCCTGGATGTGGCGGCGATCCTCGCGGAGGTGCGCGGTGATTCCGTCGGCGCCGGCGCGCTCGCAGAGGCGCGCCGCCTCGACGGGGTCGGGCTCGTCGGTGCGTCGCGCCTGGCGGATCGTCGCGACATGATCGACGTTGATGTAGAGCCGCATGGTCGCGCTCGCCGGGGAACCCTCGTGGCCGCGTCGGGTTGCCGTCATGGGGAAGTCGTCGTCGTAGGTTTCGGAACCACCATCGCCCTTCACGTCCGGAGACCGTCGTGCACCGTTTCGCCGCGCTCGCCCTGCTCGTTCTCGCCGCCTGTCACTCCGCGCCGCGCGGTGCCGTCATCCAGCCGGGTGCGCCCACGCCCGCGGTCGCGATCGAGCGCTTCCTCGGCGCGGCGAAGTCGCAGGATCTTCAGGCGCTCTCGATGATCTGGGGGACCGAGAAGGGTCCCGCCCGCGACGTCGTCGACAAGAGCCAGATCGAGAAGCGCGAGCTGATCATGATGTGCTACCTGAATCATGATACGTACCGGGTGAAGAGCGAAGGGCTCGCCCCCGAAGGCAAGCGCGTCTTCAACGTCGAGCTGCAGCGCGGCCAGATGGCGCGCACGACGGCCTTCACGACGGTCCAGGGCCCCGCGTCGCGCTACTACGTCGAGTCGGTCGCCCTCGAGCCCCTCGCCGACCTCTGCGCCGGCGGCGTCTCCTCTCCACGCGCCCCCTGACGGAACCCGCGGCGCCCGCGCCGCATTAATGGTCGGACAGCTCGACGAGCACGCCTCCCGTGGCGCTGGGGTGGAGGAACGCGATACGTTTCCCCTCCGCGCCGATGCGGGGCTTCTCGTCGATCAGGCGAATTCCCGCTTTCCGGCAACGGTCGAGGGCGTCGTCGAGGTCGTCCACGGCGAAGCACACATGATGGATCCCCGGACCGCGCCTGGCGATGAACTTGCCGATCGGCGAATCCGGGGTCGCCGCCTCGAGCAGCTCCACGAGCGACTCGCCGGCGGCGAGTCCGGCGATCCGGGCACCGTCGGCATCGTCGAGGGGGACCTCGGGCATCCCGAGCACGTCGCGGTACAGCGGGATCAGCGACCGCAGCGATTCGACCGCGATCCCGATATGGGCGATGCGTGTCCCGCGAGGTGGCGTATCCGGCATGGGCTTCGCTCCAGAAGGTGAGTCGGTGGGGCGGTCAGAACTTAATCGGCCCGCGAAGGGCGGGCAGAGGAGAAGAATGGCGAATGCGATGGCGGTGACGGACGCGAGCTTCGAGACCGAGGTGGAGAAGCACGACGGTCTCGTCGTGGTGGACTTCTGGGCAACCTGGTGCGGCCCGTGCCGCATGATCGCTCCGTCGCTCGAGCAGCTCGCGCAGGAATATCAGGGCAAGGTGAAGGTGACCAAGCTCGACGTGGACGCGAACCAGCAGTCGGCGATGCGCTTCAACGTGCGCTCCATCCCGATGCTCCTCTTCTTCAAGGGGGGGAAGGTCGTGGACCAGATCGTCGGTGCGCAGCCGAAGGCGAACATCGAGGCCAAGTTCAAGCAGCACGCGGCGTAAGCACGTCGAACGATGGCCGCGCCGAGCGAGCGCGGCCTGTTGCGGGAGCGGGTGTCGAGTCACATTTTGTTGGGCCCGGAGCGGCGCGCCGCTCCGGGCCTGCTCGTTTCCCCCTGATCTCCCGGATGCCTCAGAGTCTGTCCGGACTGCGGTTCCCGCACGAGCGGGTATTCCTGCCGCGGACCAAGCTGGCCTACGTGCACCTGAAGAACCTGCTCACCGACGCCAAGCGTGAGCGGGCGGCGCGCGTCTTCGGCTACGTCGGCATCTGGCTCCCCGACGAGCTGGTCCTCCTCTACCTCCAGGAAGGGGAGCTGGTGAGCGCGACCTCGCTCGATCCGGAAGGAGCGATGGTCATCCCGATCGCGGAGGCGATCGACAAGGTCCCCCCCGAGCCCGAGTACGGCGAGATCTGCTTCCACGAAGCGGACGACGAGCAGCTCGCGTGCATGCACTACTCGCACGTCGTCGGCGAGGAGCCCTGGCCGGAGGAGCTGAACCCTCTCGACCCGGACTCGCTCTTTCCCTATCTCCTCGCGACGACCTTCGACGGGACCATCGAGGTCACGCTCGACGGGAACGTGAACTACCTGATCATCCGCGACGGCCTCGTCGAGCGCGCGTTCTGCTCCAGCGTGCACTTCGGCGACCTGGAGGAGAAGCTCGAGGCGATCTTCCGCCCGGAGGGCAGGGCGTCTCGCATGGGGGTTCGGCGCTTTCCCGTCCCCCCGCCGGTCCCGCGACAGGCGCCGCCCGCGCTGATCCTCGCCTACCGCGAGCTGGTGAACGGTCTCGTGCGCGAGCTGGTGGAGCTCGGGAAGGACAGCGCGCCGGTGATCGCGGAGATGGCCCGCCAATCGCTGGTCGCGACGCACGCCCCCCTTGGCTCGTTCACCGCGATGGACCGGCTCGTTCACGATCCGGTGGCGGGGATCGACGAGCTCACGAACGCGGTGGGGGCCTGGATCACGGAGGTGCTGTGGGCGGCGGCGGACATGGACGGCGGACCGGAGAGGCTTCTGCGGAAGCTCACGCACGAGCGGAGGCACATGTTCCAGAGCGCGGGGCTCTTCGATCGTCTCCCCTGGCAGATGTGAGCGGCGGGCCGGGGACGGGCGGAGTGCTCTACGTGGTGAGCACCCCGATCGGCAACCTCGGCGACATGACGCTGCGCGCGATCGAGACGCTGCGCTCGGTCGCGACCATCCTCGCCGAGGACACCCGGCACTCGCGGAAGCTGCTGGATCACTTCGCGATCGAGACCCCGCTGCTCGCGTATCACGAGCACAACGAGGCGAAGGCGACCCCCGGGCTCGTGAGCCGGCTGCAGCGCGGGGAGTCGCTGGCGATCATCACCGACGCGGGCACGCCCCTCCTCTCGGACCCCGGCGCGCGGCTCGTGTCGGCGGCAATCGACGCGGGGGTCCGCATCGTGCCGATCCCCGGTGCGTCGGCGCTGCTCGCGGCGCTCGTCGCGGGCGGCCTCCCGGCTGAACGCTTCACCTTCTTCGGCTTTCTCGAGCGGAAGGGAAAGGAGCGCGAGCGGGCGATCGCCGAGCTGCGGCGCCTTCCGCACACCGCGGTGCTCTACGAGTCGCCCAACAGGCTCGCGGACACGCTCGCCGAATTGACGGAGTCCGGACTCGCCGAGCGAAGGGCGGCGGTGGGGCGGGAACTGACCAAGCAGTTCGAGGAGACGACGCGGGGAACGGTCGCGGAGCTGGCGAGGTACTACGAGAATGTGCCGCCGCGAGGGGAAGTGGTGATCGTGATCGAGGGAGCGCGTGATACCGGGCCGACCGAGGAGACGCTGCGCGAGCGGGCGCGCGCGCTGCGCGCCGGCGGCGCGACGTCGCGCGACATCGTGGGCGTGCTGATGGACGAGCTCGGCGCGCCGCGAAATCTCGCGTACCGGCTGGCACACGAGCCGTGATGCTGGCGAAGGCACTCGCGGTCACGCTCGCCGCGTCGCTGGTGGCCGCGCCCGCACCGACGCTGACCATCGCGCGGCTGCAGTACGACGGCGGCGGCGACTGGTACGCGAATCCCTCGAGCCTGCCGAACCTGCTGCAGGCGATCGCCGAGCGGACGACGCTCAAGGTCGCGCGCGCGGAGGCGCGCGTCACCCCGCTCGACGACCGGCTGCTCGACTACCCCTTCATCCACGCGACCGGGCACGGGACGATCCGCTTTTCCGACGCCGAGGCGGCGCGGCTGCGCGAGTACCTGCTCGGCGGCGGGTTCCTGCACGTGGACGACAACTACGGGCTGGACGCGAGCTTCCGCGAAGCGGTGAAGAAGATATTCCCGGATCGCGAGCTGGTGGACGTGCCGCGGTCGCACCCGATCTACCACATCGTCTACGACATGCCTAACGGCATCCCGAAGATCCACGAGCACGACGGGAAGCCGGCGCGCGGGCTCGGGATCTTCGTCGGCGATCGCCTCGTGCTGTACTACAGCTACGAGAGCGATCTGGGCAACGGGTGGGAGGACCCCGCGACGTACAACGATCCACCGGCGCTGCACGAGGCGGCGCTGCGGATGGGGGTGAACCTCTTCGTCTACGCGGTGACGAGCCGCCCGGACGCCGGTCCCGCGCGCATGGTGCAGCGGTGAGCGTCGAGTCCGTCGTCCAGCGCGAGCGAGCCGCGGCGCGCCGCACGATCGTGCTCGCCGCGACGCTCGCCGCGACGGGGATCGCGCTCGCCGCGCTCGCGGTCGCCGCGCTCGCGTTAGGCAGCGGGCGCTGGATCGCGGCGCCGCGCTGGCTGCCGGCCGCGCTCCTCCTCGCGCTCGTCGCCGGAGAGCTCTGGCTCGCGCGGCGAGCGGTGAGCGCGGTGCGCGAGGGGGCGGCGCGCGACCGCGTGGCATCGGGGCTGGAGCGCGACCGCGGGCTGCGCGAAGGAGCGCTCGTCGCCGGGCTGCAGCTCGCGAGCGCGGGTGCCGGCGCGTTCGCGACGGCGGGGCTCGCCGCGCTCGAGTCGCCGCTCGCGCGAGCCGGCGAGCGGACCAACGCGCGACGACGCCGGGTTCGACGCGTCGCCGACGCGGCGGGGCTGCTCGCGCTCGGTGCGATCGCGTTCGCGGGAAGCGCGCCGGGACGCGGCGACGGGGTGCGCGCGGTGCTCCACCCCGTCGCCGCGTGGCGCGGCGGGCTGCTCGACTCGCTGGCGCTCGCGGAGGTGCCGGCGGCGGTGCGGCGGGGCGCGAACTTCACGGTCACCGTCGTCGCCCCGGGACGCGGCCAGGTGCTGCTGCGCGAGCGTCAGACGGGGACCGCATGGCGCGAGCGCCGAGTCACCGTCGGCCGCGAGGGACGCGCACCGGTGGTGGTCGGGCCGGTGAACGGGGACGTGTCGCTGCGTGTGGCCGACGCGCGCGGGGAGTCGCGCGAGGTGCGCGTCCGCGCCGTGGACCGCGCGTATCTCGCCGCGACCTCGCTCGAGGTCGTCGCGCCCGCCTACCTCGGCGGGCAGAGCGAGCGCGTCGAGCCGGGGATGCCGCTCCGGGTGCCGCGCGGCGCGACGATCCGCGTCGAGGCGCAGGGGACGGTGCCGTTAGGCAGCGTCTCCCTCGCGGCGGGGCGCGACACGCTGCGGGCGGCGACACGCTCGCACCGCGCGTCGCTCGTCGTGCGCGCCGAGCGCGACACCCGGTGGGAGTGGACCGCGCGCTCCGCCGAGGGCGAGGCGCTCGACGCTCCTCCACCGCTCGACGTCGCCGTCGTCCCGGACTCAGCGCCGACGATCGCGATCGCGCAGCCCGCCGGCGACACCGTCGTCGCGAGCGGGGAGAGCGTCGTGCTGCGACTGATCGCGAGCGACGACCATGGGCTGAGCCGCGTCGGCCTCGTCGTCCGGAAGGACGCTGAGGCGCCGACGGAGCGCCCGGTGGCGACGTCGCTCCCCGCCCGCTGGGGCGCCGATCTCACCCTCGACGTCGCCACGCTCGGCATAACCATGGGCCACGCCGCGCAGGTGGCCGCCGAAGCGACCGACGACTCGCCCTGGCGACAGACGGCGCGCAGCCGGACGATCGTCGTCCGGGTGCCCGGAATGGCGGAGCAGCGCGAGATCGCGCGAGCGGCCGCGGACTCGCTCGTGCGCGCGGCGACCGGTGCCGCGGCCGAGCAGCGCGACCTCGAGCGTCGCACCGCCGAGGCGGCCCGCGATCGCGGCGCGAGGCCAAGCTCCGGGAAGAGCGGATCGCCCACCGACGCGCGCTCCGATGGCCAGCGTGGCGACGCGCTGCCGTACGAGACGGAGCAACGGGCGCGCGCGGTGCGCGACGAGCAGCAGCGGCTGTCCGGAAACGTCGCGCAGATGCGCGAGCGCGCCGAGGCGCTGCGCAAGCAGCTCGACCGCGCCGGCGCGCTCGACAGCTCGCTCGCCGCGCAGCTCGCCGACGCGCAGCGGCTGCTCCGGGAAGCGCTCACCCCCGAGCTCGCGGCCTCGCTCGCCGCGCTCGACTCCGCGCTCAAGCAGCGGAGCGCGGAGGGCGCGCGCGAATCGCTCGGCGATCTCGCGCAGCAGCAGCAGCGCCTGAAGGACCAGCTCGACCGCATCGCCGAGATGCTGCAGCGCGCCGCGATCGAGGGCTCGCTGCAGACGCTGCACGACGAGGCGAAGGACCTCGCGAAGGCGCAGCGCGCGCTCGCGGACTCGGGGCGCACGGGAAAGGGGGAGAACGCGTCGGCGCTGGAGGACCGCGCGCGCAAGGTGTCGAAGGACGCCGCGTCGCTCGCCGAGCGGCTGCGCAAGGCGGGCGGCGAAAAGAGCTCGCGCGAGGCGTCGCAGGCATCGGCGAGCGCGCAGGAGTCGGCGGAGGCGATGCCGCGCGACGCGAGCGAGGCGGCGCCGCAGATGGAGAAGGCGGCCGAGTCGCTCGCGAAGGCGCGCGACGAGCAGGTCGGCGCCTGGAAGTCGGAGCTCGCGCAGGAGCTCGACCGCTCGATCCAGGAGATGCTCGAGATGGCGAAGGGCGAGCGCGCCCTCGAGGACCGGAGCAAGGCGGGCGCTTCGGGGAGCACGCTGCGTCCCGAGCAGAGCGCGCTGCAGCAGGGGGTGGACAAGACGACGGAGCGACTGGAGAAGGCCGCGCGCGCGTCGTCGCTGCTCTCCGGCAAGTCGCGCCGCGCCGTCGCCGAGGCGCGACACGAGATGTCGCAGGCGACGGAGGAGACGGCGCGGGGCGCCACCGGGTCGCGCTCGTCGAGCGAGCCCTTCGGCGAAGCGGCGGACGCGCTCACCCGCGCCGCGGCGTCGCTCGTGCGCGACCGCGAGCGCGTCAACTCCTCCGCGTCGGCGACGGGCTTCGCGGAGATGATGCGCGAGATGCAGGAGCTGGCGAAGCAGCAGGGCGCGCTCAACGGGCAGGCGGCGGGGCTCTTCCAGATGCCTAACGGCCAGGCGGGCGCCGGCCAGCAGGGGCGCGCCCTCGCGAAGGAGCAGCGCGCGGTCGCGCAGAAGCTCGACGAGCTCGGCGACGCCGACGGGAGCGGACGCGCCGAGGCGCTCGCGGCCGAAGCGCGGAAGATCGCCGAGGCGCTGGAGCGCGGCGGGATGAGCGAGGCGACGAAGTCGCGGCAGGAGCAGCTGCTCAAGCGAATGCTGGACGCCGGGCGCTCACTGGAGGGAGAGGAGCGCGACGAGGGAAAGCGCGAAGCGCGCTCGGCGAGCGGCGTCGAGCTGTTCACGCCGCCCGCGGGCGACGTGAAGGGCGCGCCGGGCCAACGCTGGCGCGAGCCGACGTGGGAGGAGCTCCGCGGGCTCTCGGCGGAGGAGCGGCGCGCGGTGATCGACTACTTCCGCCGCATGAACGCGGGCGGAGGGAGCCAGTGACGGGCGTCGCGCGCATCGCGTCCGTGGTGATCGCGCTCGGCGCGCTCGCGACGGCGGCACCGGCGCGAGGGCAGGGGACGTCGGCCGCGCTCATCCGCGGGATGGATCTCGAGCAGCGCGGGCAGAACCGCGAGGCGGCGGCCGCGTTCCGCGAGGCCCTGCACTCGTCGGATCTGATCCCGGCGCTGCTCGGGATGGAGCGCGCGTACGCGGCGGCGGGACTGAGCGACTCGGCATTCGTCGTCGCGGACTCGCTGGCGAAGGCGCACCCCGCGGAGACGATGATCCAGATCGTGCGCGTGCGCTCGGCGCTGTACGCGCACCGGCCGGAGGCCGCGGCCGCGGCGTTCGTGGAGTGGGTGCGCGCGGCGCCGGGGCAGGTCGCGCCATACCGCGAGTACGCGCAGCTCCTGCTGGAGGCGGGGCGGCTGGCATCGGCGGACAGCGTGATCGCCGCGGCGCAGCGGGTGCCTGGCGCGGCGCGCACGCTCGCCGCCGAGCGGGCGCGGATCGAGGGATCGCGCGGCGACTGGGCGGGGGCGGCGCGCGACTGGCGCGCCGCGGTCGAGAACGGCGAGCACCTGCTTCCCGCCGCGTCGTTCGCGTTAGGCGAGGCGGGCGCGGCGAGCCGCGACGCGATTCGTTCGGCGCTGCTCTCGGCGCCGGTGAGCCCGCGGGCGCGGGCGCTGCTCGCGGAGCTCGAGCTGGCGTGGGGATCGCCGGGAGAGGCGTGGAGCGCGCTCGCGTCGCTCTTCCCGGACAGCGCGACGGCGCAGGCGTGGAGCGCCTTCGCCGAGCGCGCCGAAGCAGCGGAGGCGTGGATACCGGCGCGCGAAGCGTGGCGCGCGGTGCTCGGAGTCGAATGCGAGGGGGAGATGCTGCTGCGCGCGGCGAACGCGTCGCTGCTCGGCGGCGACCCGCGCACCGCGCTGACGCTGCTCGATGGCTCGCGATGCCAGCCGCGCGGGGAGAACATGCGTCAGGTCGCGGGCGCGCTGCGGGTGCGGGCATACGCGGCGCTGGGGAAACCGAACGAGGCGACCGCCGCGCTCGCGGGGCTGACGCTCGACGACGATCAGCGGCGCATCCTGACGCGCGACGTCGCATGGGCGTGGGTCCGAAGCGGTGACGTCGGCAAGGCGAAGGCACTGATGGGCGACGCGCTGGCCGACGACACCACCGGCGTGCGCGGATGGCTCGCGCTCTACGAGGGCGACCTCGCGACGGCACGACGGGCGCTGCGCGAGTCGGGCACGCCGTCCACCGACGCCGTGCGCGCGCTGGCGATCCTCGCGCGGACGCGCGCCGAGCGCTCACCCGCGCTCGGCGCTGGATTCCTCGCGCTGGCGCGCGGGGACACGAACACCGCCGTCGCGAAGCTCGAGGGGGCGGCGACCGACCTCGGCGACGCGGCGCCCGCTCTGCTGGCGACGGCGGCGGAGCTCCGCGCGGATCACGGCGACGTCGAGGGCGCGATCACGCTGTGGCAGCGGATCGTCGAGAAGTGGGAGCGATCCGCCGAGGCGCCGAACGCCGATCTCGCGCTCGCGCGCGCCCTGCTCGCGCGCGGCGACGCCGCGGGGGCGAAGGCGCGCGCCGAGCACCTGATCCTCACGTATCCGAGCAGCGCGCTCGTCCCGCAGGCGCGGCGGGTGCTCGACCTCATCGCCTCCGGGGAATGAGCATGGTTCGCCGCATCGTCGCGCTGGTGTTCGCGCTCGCCGCGCTCGTGCCCGTTTCCGTGGGCGCGCAGCGGCTGCTCGTACCGATGGACGAGACGCAGCAGAACCACCTGAAGGCGTACGGGCTCACCTTCCACACTCTGCAGCTGGGGCAGAAGGCGGAGTGGCTGCTGAACTATCGCGGCGGATCCTTCCTGCTCCCCGACATCCCCGACCTGCGCAAGCGCGCGGCGATCGACGGGATCACGATCGAGCCGCTCGACGACGGCGGCGTCGCGGCGGTGCGCGGGGAGATGAGCGGGCAGAACATGGACGCCGTGCCGCTGGAGAAGGCGCCGAAGATCGCGGTCTACTCGCCGCCTAACGCGCCGCCCTGGGACGACGCCGTCACGCTCGCGCTCAAGTACGCGGGGATCCAGTACACACGCGTCTACGACGACGAGGTGGAGCGCGACGGGCTGCAGGGCTACGACTGGGTGCACCTGCACCACGAGGACTTCACGGGCCAGCTCAACAAGTTCGCCGTCACCTACGGGCTGACGACCTGGTTCCAGAAGCTGCGCGCCGACAACGAGGAGACGGCGCACCGCTACGGCTTCGCCGACATCCCCGCCCTGAAGAAGGACGTCGCCGAGAAGATCCGCCGGTTCGTCGAGCGGGGTGGGTTTCTCTTCGCCATGTGCGGCGCGACCGAGACGCTCGAGCTGGCGATCGCCGGCCACGACGTGGACATCGCGAACGAGTACGCCGACGGGTCACCGGTAGACCCCGATGCCGACGCGAAGATGGACTGGTCGCGCGCGATGGCGTTCCGCGACGCACACCTCGTCGCGTCGCCCCTCGTCGGGTCGATGAGCGACATCGACGGGCACCAGGTGAACGCGCCCGGCCAGCGCCAGCCGCTGGGGCAGTTCACCTTGTTCGGCTTCGCTGCGAAGTTCGATCCCGTCGCGTCGATGCTGGTGCAGGACCACGTGCAGACGATCCCCGACTTCTACGGGGTCACGACGAGCTTCACCAGGAAGACCCTGAAGCCGGGAGTGACCGTGCTCGCCGACGAGGCCGGCGCGCCGTGGGTGAAGTACATTCATGGGGACTACGGCAAGGGGTCCTGGACCTTCCTCGGCGGGCACGACCCCGAGGACCCCCAGCATGTGGTCGGGAGCGCGCCGACGGATCTGGCGCTCCATCCGAACTCTCCGGGGTATAGACTGATCCTCAACAACGTGCTCTTCCCGGCGGCCAAGAAGAAGCCGCTCAAGACCTGACCGCAGCATCGTGATCCTCGCCCGTACCAACCTTCCCGTCAGCACCGACGACCGACTCGACCCGAAGGCGGCCGCCGCCATGCGCGCCGCGATCAGGCTGGCCGGCGGGCGCGAGTGCTGCTTCGTCTGCACAGTGGACGACGAGGGGCGCGTCGCGACGGCGCGGGTGGTATCGCGCGGCGACGTGCGACGCGTGCTCGCGCTGCCGGGGTTCGCGAAGCGTGGGGAGATGCTCGTCCACAATCACCCGTCGGGGCTGCTCGAGCCGTCGAACGCCGACCTCGAGGTCGCGGCGAAGGTGCACGACGACGGGATCGGCTTCGGCATCGTCGACAACGACGCGTCGGAGCTGTACGTCGTGGTCGAGGTGCCGCGGAACGATCCCCTCGTTCCGCTCGACCCGGAGCGCGTGGACGCGGACCTCGGGCCACAGGGCCCGATCGCCGCGCTGCACGGATCGTACGAGGACCGGCCGAGCCAGCGCCGGATGGCGGCGACGATCGCGAAGCTGTACAGCGAGGGGGGCATCGGGCTGCTCGAGGCGGGGACCGGCGTCGGGAAATCGTTAGGCTACCTGCTTCCGGCGCTGCGCTGGGCCGCGGCGAACGGGGAGCGCACGATCGTCAGCACGAACACGATCAACCTCCAGGAGCAGCTCGTCGGGAAGGACCTCCCCTTCCTGCAGAAGGCGCTGAGCGACCAGCAGGTGCGGTTCGCGCTCCTCAAGGGATGGCGCAACTATCTCTGCCGCGCGCGGCTCGAGCAGGCTCGATCGAACGAGGGGACCTTGCTCGACGCGGCGGAGCGCGCCGAGCTGGCGACGCTCGCCGAGTGGGCGGAGAAGACGCGCGACGGCTCGCTCGCCGACCTGCCGACACCGCCGAAGCCGGAGGTGTGGGACGAGGTCGCGGCTGAGCCGGACCTCTGCACGCGGCTCCAGTGCCCGCTCTACGACAAGTGCTTCGTGTACGCCGCGCGCCGCGAGGCGGCGAAGGCGGACGTCGTGGTCGTGAACCATCATCTCCTCCTGAGCGACGTCGCGGTGAGGCGCGCGACGCAGAACTGGGAGGAGGCCGCGGTGCTCCCGTCGTACGATCGACTCGTCGTCGACGAAGGCCATCACCTCGAGGACGCGGCGGCGGGGCACCTCGGCGCGACGGTGACGCGCCGCGCGCTCGTGCGTGCGTTCAACCGGCTCGATCGCAAGGGCCGCGGGCTGCTGGCGTCGCTGGTCACGAAGCTGCAGGGACAGCGCGACCTGCTGAGCGCGGCGAGCCTCGATCTCGTGAACCAGCGCCTCGCGCCGGCGGTGCACGCAGCGCGCGAGCAGGGGGCGATGCTCTTCGACCTGCTCGACACGCTGCTCCAGGAGAGCGGCGTCCCAGTCATGCGGCTCACCGACGATTTCGCCTCGCACCCGATCTGGAGGGCGGGGCTCGACGCCGCGCTCACCGATCTCCTCGGCGAGATCGAGCTGCTGCACGAGGGGCTGCGCGTGGTGCGCGAGCGCCTGGAGGGAAGCGGCAAGCTCGAGGAGTCGGTCGCGCCGCTGCTCAACGAGATCCGCGCGGTGGGGAAGCGGCTGCAGTCGGCGGGCGACTCGCTGCGCAACGCGCTGCGTCCCGCGCACGACGCGGAGCCGACGGTGCGCTGGATCGAGGTGCGGGGACGCGACCGCGGGGTCGCCGTCTCGGCGGTGCCGCTCGACCTCGCGCCGATCCTGCGCGAGGACCTGTTCAAGCGCGTCTCCACCGCGGTGATCACGAGCGCGACGCTCGCCACCGACAACCGCTTCGACTTCCTCGCGAGCCGGCTCGGGCTCGACGAGCCGGAGCTCGCGCCCCACACCGATGTCTTCCCGTCGCCCTTCGACTACGCGCGACAGTCTATCCTCGCCGTGCCGACCGACTTCCCGGCGCCCAACGTGGACGGGCCGGGGCACTTCCAGGCGGTGATCCGCGCGACCCTGGATCTCGCCGCGGCGGCGGACGGCGGTCTGTTCGTCCTCTTCACGAGCCACAAGGACGTCCGTGCCGCGGCGGCGGAGCTGCGCGCGCGCGGGACCGAGCGCCGCTGGCCGCTGCTCGTGCACGGCGAGGACGCGCGCGACGCGCTGCTGCGGCGCTTCCGCGACAATGGCCGCGCGATCCTGCTCGGCACGGCGTCCTTCTGGGAAGGCGTGGACGTACCGGGCCGCGCGCTGCGCGGGCTCATGATCGCGAAGTTTCCCTTCCGCGTGCCGACCGAGCCGGTAACCGCCGCGCACTGCGAGTCGATCGAGGCGCGCGGGGGGGACGCGTTCGTCGAGTACATGCTGCCGCACGCGGCGCTGCGGCTGAAGCAGGGCTTCGGCCGGCTCATCCGCACCGCGACGGACCGCGGCGTGGTGATCCTCGCCGACCCGCGCGCCGCGACCAAGGCCTACGGCCGCGGCCTCGTCGCCTCGCTCCCTCCGGCGCGACGCATCTTCGGCGCCTGGCCGAAGATCCGCGACGAGGTGCGCGGTTTTTATCCGGTGGTCAGCCCCGAGGCCGACCGCTGACGGCCGCACATCGCCGCGCAGCCCTGACCCCTTACCCCTGACCCCTGCCGTTCGATGCTTCCCGGCAAGATCGTCTGCGTCGGCCGCAACTACCGCGACCACGCGAAGGAGCTCGGCAACGACGTGCCGAAGGAGCCGCTGATCTTCCTCAAGCCGCCGTCGAGCGTCGTGCCTAACGGCGAGCCGATCGTCCTCCCCGAGGTCTCGGCGCGCGTCGAGTTCGAGGGAGAGATCGGCGTCGTCGTCGGGGCGCGGCTGAAGGGGGCGAGCGAGGACGAGGCGCGGCGCGCGGTGCGCGGAATCGTCGCCGTGAACGACGTCA
>DASVXU010000213.1:0-50549 GCA_036392515.1 Gemmatimonadaceae bacterium
CTCTGGGGCGCCACCACGCTCATCGACCAGCTGGGCCTCTTCACCACCGAGTCGTACCAGCGCACGCGCGAAGGGGTGATCCGCCGCCAGCAGCAGGAGCTGCTGGAGCTTTCGACCCCGGTGGTCGAGCTGTGGGAGAACATCCTCGCGCTGCCGCTCATCGGCACGCTCGACAGCGGCCGCACGCAGGTCGTGATGGAGAGCCTGCTCGAGAAGATCGTGCAGTCCGGCGCTTCCATCGCGATCATCGACATCACCGGCGTGCCCACGGTGGACACGCTGGTCGCGCAGCACCTCATGAAGACGGTGGCCGCCGCGCGGCTGATGGGGACGGAGTGCATCATCAGCGGGATCCGGCCGCAGATCGCGCAGACCATCGTGCACCTCGGCGTCGACCTCCAGGGGGTGACGACGAAAGCGACGCTCGCGGACGCCTTCCAGCTCGCGCTCGCGCGCGGCGGCTCGCCGCTGGCGCGCCCCGCGACGCCCCCGCGCGGCTGACGCGCGCATGGACCGCATCCCGATCCTGAAGATGGGTCCCTTCCTCCTGGTGACGATCCAGGTGGAGATGGACGACCGTCTCGCGTTAGGCCTGCAGGACGATCTCACCGCGCGCATCGCCGACACCGGCGCGCGCGGCGTGCTGATCGACATCTCGTCGGTGACGCTCGTCGACTCGTTCATCGGGCGGATGCTCGCGAACGTCGCGGCGATGGCGCGAGTCCTCGACGCGGCGACCGTGGTCGTCGGGATGCAGCCCGCGGTCGCGATCACCCTCGTCGAGCTCGGGCTCTCGCTCCCCGGCATCCGCACCGCGCTCGACGTGGACCGCGGGCTGGCGCTCCTCCAGGCCGCGGTAGAGCCGACCCTCGACGGGGCGTCCGGCGACGCGGGAGCGCCGAATCTCTGACGTCGAGGAGCTGGAGATCCGCGGCGAGCCGGACGTCGTCCACGTCCGGCAGCGCGTGCGCGCCCGCGCGGGCGAGCTCAGGTTCAGCATCGTGGACCAGACGAAGATCGTCACCGCGGCGAGCGAGCTGGCGCGAAACGCGCTGATCTACGCCCGTGGAGGCACGGCGCGCATCGAGACCATCGAGCGCGAGCGGCGCAGGGGGCTCCGCGTGACCTTCGAGGACCGCGGACCGGGAATACCGAGCATCGCCGAAGCGATGCGTGACGGCTACACGACCGGCAACGGCCTCGGGCTGGGGCTCGGAGGAGCGAAGCGGCTCGTGAACGAGTTCGAGATCGAGAGCACGCCGGGGGTCGGTACGCGCATCGTGATCACGCGATGGGTCTGAGATCCCTCGCCGAGGCGGCGCGCGAGCGCCCGATCTGCACGCCGGTCATCGAGGAGACGCAGGTCGGCGCCGCGCGCCGGCGCGCCGCGGCCCTGGCGGTGGCGCTCGGCTTCGACGAGACGCGCGCCGGCCGGCTCGGAGTCATCGTCACGGAAGCCGCGAACAACCTCGTGCACCACGCGAAGGGAGGGGTGCTGATCGTGCAGCCCACCCGGGGGCGCGTGGGGCTGGATGTCATCGCGATCGACCGTGGCCCGGGAATGGCGGATCCGGAGGGCTGCATGCGCGATGGGTATTCCACCGCGGGGACGCAGGGCCAGGGGCTCGGCGCGATCCGGCGTCAGGCCGACGAGTTCGACCTCGACTCGAAGCCGGGCGCCGGCACCGTGGTCGTCGCCCGCATCTGGCGCGACGGGGCGACGGCCGACGAGCCCCGCGCCGGAGTGAAGTTCGGCGCGGTCTCGACCCCGATCGACGGCGAGGAGCACGTCGGCGACTCGTGGGCCTGCGCCGCGAGCGCCACCGGGGCGGCGGCGATCGTCGCCGACGGACTCGGCCATGGAGTCGAGGCGGAGAGCGCCTCGCTCGACGCGATCCACACCTTCCTCGCCGATCCGGACGCGCCGACGACCCGCATCCTCGAGCGGTCGAACGAGGCGCTGCGGTCCGGACGGGGCGCCGCCGTCGCGGTGGCGCGGATGGAGCACGACCTCGTGCGCTTCGCGGGCGTCGGAAACGTCGCCGGGAGCGTGATCGAGGGGAGCAGCGTGAGGCACATGGTGTCGCACAACGGGATCGTCGGGCACCAGATGCCGCGCGCGCAGGAGTTCACCTATCCATGGAGCGACAGGTCGCTGCTGGTGATGGCGAGCGACGGGATCCGTCCGCAGTGGCGGCTCGAGGCCTATCCGGGGCTCACCCGCCGGCACCCGACGGTGATCGCGGCGACCATCTGGCGCGACAACAACCGCGGCCGGGACGACGCGACCGTCGTCGTCGCGCAGGGGCCCGCACTTCGCAGAGATGACCCGTCCCATGTCCGAGACTGAGCGCCTGCGCGCCGAGATCGCCGCGCGCGACGCGGAGCTGGAGCGGCTGCGCACCGAGCTGTCGGAAACGAACCGCGGGGTGCTCGCGCTGTACGCCGAGCTCGAGACGCAGGCCGACGCGCTGCGCCGCGCCTCCGACCTCAAGTCGAGCTTTCTCTCCAACGTGAGCCACGAGCTGCGCACGCCCATCGCGTCGGTGATCAATCTCGCGCGGCTGCTGCTCGACGAATCGGTCGGCGCGGCGAAGCTGGACGTCGAGCAGCGCCGGCAGCTCGGCTACATCGAGCGCGCGGGTGAGACGCTGCTCGAGATGGTCACCTCGCTGCTCGATCTCGCGCGGATCGAGGCGGGGCGCATGCAGGTGACCCCCGAGGAAGTGCTCGTCGCCGATCTCCTCGCGACGCTGCGCGGGATGTTCCGTCCTCTGGTCACGAACCGGGAAGTCACGCTGGCCTTCGACGAGGTGCCAGCCGGCCTCGCGATCGAGACGGACGAAGGGAAGCTCGCCCAGATCCTGCGGAACCTGATCGGCAACGCGTTGAAGTTCACCGAGCGCGGCGAGATCCGCGTGGCCGCGGTCGCGGAGGGAAGCTCGATCCGGTTCACCGTCAGGGACACCGGGATCGGGATCCCCGCCGAGCATCACGAGCGGATCTTCCAGGAGTTCGAGCAGGTGTCGGGACCGCTGCAGGCGCGCGCGAAGGGGGTGGGACTCGGGCTTCCGCTCTCGCGCAGCTTCGCGCAGCTTCTCGGTGGCTCGCTGACGCTGGAGAGCGCGCCAGGCAGCGGCTCGACCTTCACCCTCCGGCTCCCCCGGCGCTGGCCGGGGGCGCAGCCTAACGGCGCCGAGCCGGCGCGGGAGCGCGCGGTTGTCTGATCTCTCCGAGCGCGGCGAAGCACGACTGAGCGACGGGCTCGGCGCCGCCGAGCCGTCGCACCCGCCGCCGGACGGCGAGCCGCGCACGGTGCTCGTCTGCGACGACACCGACGCGAACCGCTACACCACGGCGCGCTGGCTCCGCAACTCCGGCTTCCACGTGCTCGAGGCGACCACCGGCTCCGAGGCCCTCGAGATGGCGAAGCAGGGCGTGGATCTCGTCGTGCTCGACGTGCGGCTCCCCGACCGCAGCGGCTTCGACGTGCTGCGCACGCTCAAGGCGGACACGCGCCTCCGCGACATCCCCGTCATCCACCTCTCGGCGAGCTTCACGACGAGCGAGTGGCGCACCCACGGGCTCGAGGCGGGAGCGGACGCGTTCCTCACGCAGCCGGTGCAGCCGCGCGAGCTGGTGGCGACGGTGCGCTCGCTGCTGCGCATCCGCGAGGCGGAGGAGCGCGTGCGCAACGCGGCGCGCGAGTGGCGCGCCACCTTCGACGCGCTCGACCAGGCGGTGATCCTCCTCGACGACGAGGGGAACGTGCTGCGCTGCAACCGGATCGCGGCGCGCATGCTGCACCGCGGCTTTCCGGAGATCATCCATCGTCCCCTCGGCGAGGTCGTCAGCGAGGCGGACCCCGAGATGGGGCGCGTGCTCGTCGAGGCGGCGAGCGGCGCGAGGAAGAGCGGCACCGACGGCGTGCGCGTGGAGGTCGCGATCGACGGTCGCTGGTACGTGGTGTACTCGCTCCCCGTCGCCGCGGGGGAAGGGACGTTCGCGGGGGTGGTGTGCGTCCTCGCGGAGATCACGGACCAGATGCAGCTCGTCGAGGGAGAGCGGGCGGCGCGCGCCGAGGCCGACGCGGCGAATCACGCGAAGAGCGAGTTCCTCGCGATGATGAGCCACGAGATCCGCACGCCGATCAACGCGATCATGGGCTACGCGGACCTGCTCGACGCCGGGGTGGCGGGGACGCTCTCGGCGGAGCAGCGCGACTACCTCGAGCGGCTCCGCTCGAGCAGCACGCACCTGCTCGGCCTCGTGAACGACGTGCTCGATCTCGCGAAGATCGACGCCGGCCAGCTGACGGTCACGCGCGACCCGTGCAGCAGCCGCGCGGTGATGGATGCGGCGACGGCGCTGATCCGCCCGCAGGCGGAGGCGCGCGGGATCACCCTCGACGCGAGCGCGCAGTGCCCCGACCTGCCGTTCATCGGGGACGAGCACCGCACGCGGCAGATCCTCGTCAACCTGCTCTCGAACGCAGTGAAGTTCACGGAGGCGGGGGGCTCGGTGACGGTCGAATGCGAGTCGAGGGACGTGCTCCCCGCGGACGGCTCGACGCGTCCGAACGACCGCCGTGGGCCGTGGCTGCGCATCGTGGTGACGGACACCGGGATCGGGATCGCGCGCGCGCAGCAGGTCGCCGTGTTCGAGCCCTTCGTCCAGGGCGAACAGGGGAAGACGCGCACGCATGGCGGCACGGGACTCGGTCTGACGATCAGCCGCCGTCTGGCGCGGCTGATGGGGGGCGAGCTCACCCTCGAGAGCGCGCTCGGCCAGGGCTCGCGGTTCAGCCTCTGGCTCCCGACGCCGACGCGCGCGCCCGAGACGCCGGTGGCGGGGATGCCGCGGCAGATCGACCCGGCGCTCCGTGCGCGCGGGCTCGCCGAGATCGGCAAGCAGCTCCGCGACAGCGCGGACCAGGTGGTGAACGCCCTCGTCACGCGCCTGCGCGAGGACGATGTCGCGTTCCCCGCCGCGCGCGGGCTGCGGCGCGCGCTGCTGGAGGATCACTACCCCACGTTCGTCAGCGACGTCGCGCAGCAGCTGATCATCGTCGGCGAGACGAGCGGCGAAGCCTCGGCGCTCTTCGGCGACGGCGCGCGCATCCAGCAGACGATCGCCGACCTGCACGGCCGCCAGCGCGTCGCGTTAGGCTGGAGCGAGGAGCAGATCGCCCGCGAGTACGTGATGCTCGAGGACGAAGTCGAGCGCGTGGTGCGCACCGCGCTCCGCACGGCGACGGCCGACATCGACGCCGCCCTCGAGGTGGTGCGCAGCGTCCTCAGAGCGGCCGCGACGGCGAGCCTGCGGGGGGCGCGGCAGGGGCGTTAGGCGGAGCGCGGGGTCGGGGGTCGGGGGTCAGCCGTCGGCGCCGATTGCTCAGCGCCGACCCCCGACCCCCGAGGGCCGACCCCCTCGAGAAGGCGCGCTCCGCGCTGGTAGGTGAAGTACGCGTACGCCCACTGGATCAT
Source organism: Gemmatimonadaceae bacterium (assembly GCA_036392515.1). Classification (GTDB taxonomy): domain Bacteria; phylum Gemmatimonadota; class Gemmatimonadetes; order Gemmatimonadales; family Gemmatimonadaceae; genus JABFXC01. The sequence goes on from DASVXU010000213.1 coordinate 5,487, forward strand.
GACGCTGACGCGGTTGCGGAAGCCGGCCAGGTAGGCGATGTGGAGGAGGAGCCAGAACCACCAGGCGATGCGACCGCGGAGCTGGATCTTTCCGCGGAAGAACGACGCGACGGCGCGGTGGCGGCCGATGGTCGCGAGGTCGCCCTTGTCGACGTAGTGGAAGGGTTCGCGCGGCTGACCGAGCACCGCCCGGACGACGTTGTGCGCGGCGCAGCGTCCCTGCTGCATCGCCGCCGGCGCGACCGCGGGCACCGTGCGCCCGTCCTGCTCGAGCACCGCGAGGTCGCCGATCACGAACACCTCCGGGCGCCCGGGGAGGGAGAGGTCGGGGGCGACGCGAATCCGCCCTCCGCGCTCGAGGGGGACGCCGAGCATCGTGCCTAACGGCGACGCGGCGTTCCCCGCCGCCCAGAACACCGTCGATGCCTCGATCCTCCGGTCGCCGAGCACGACGCCGTGCTCGTCGACGCCGGTGACCGTCGTCCCGAGCAGCACCTCGACCCCGAGCGCCTCGAGGTCGCGCTTCGCCTGGTCGGAGAGCGGCTCGGGGAGCGCGGGAAGGAGGCGCTTCCCGCCCTCGACGAGGACGACGCGCGCCCGGCGCGTGTCGATGTTCCGGAACTCGTGCTGGAAGGTGTGGCGCGACGCGGGCTGGATCATCCCCGCCAGCTCGACGCCGGTCGGTCCGCCGCCGACGACGACGATGGTGAGCTCGCGCGCGCGCTCCTCCTCCGTCGCCGCCCATTCGGCGCGCTCGAAGGCGAGCAGGAAGCGCCGGCGGATCTCGAGGGCGTCGTCGATGCTCTTGAGGCCGGGGGCCTCACGCTCCCAGTCCGCGTGCCCGAAGTACGAGTGCCGCGAGCCGGTGGCGACGACGAGATAGTCGTACGAGAGCGTTCCGGGCTCGCGGTCGAGAGTGACGACGCGTCGCTCGACGTCGATCGCCGTCGCCGCGGCGAGGACGACGGAGGTGTTGCGCTGGCTCCGCAGCCGCCAGCGGATCGGGACCGCGATGTCGCTCGGCGCGAGCACCGCCGTGGCCACCTGGTAGAGCAGCGGCTGGAAGACGAAGTGATTCGTGCGATCGACGACGACCACGTCGACCGGGGCGTGCGCGAGCGCGCGCGCGGCGTACAGCCCGCCGAATCCGGCGCCGATGATGACGACGCGCGGCGTCATGTCGAGCCGGTGTGCCGCACGGTCAGTGGTGCGAGCGGAAGGCGAAGTACACCGCGCCCATGAGACAGAGCGCGGCCCAGAGATGATCGAGGCGCAGCTGCTGCTTCATGTAGAACACGGCGAAGGGCGCGAACACCGCGAGCGTGATCACCTCCTGGATGACCTTGAGCTGCGGGAGCGACAGCTGCGTCGCGCCGATGCGGTTCGCGGGCACCTGCAGCAGGTACTCGAAGAGCGCGATGCCCCAGCTGAGGATCGCCGCGACGTACCAGGGTCGCGCGGAGAGGTTCTTCAGGTGCGCGTACCAGGCGAACGTCATGAAGACGTTCGAGAGGACGAGCAGGATGACGGTCTGGAGGACGACAGGCACGACGCTCGGGCTGGAGGCTGTTGGCAGGCGGCTGGAAGCAGGAGGCTGTTGGCAGGAGGCTAGTGCCTTCAACCTCCAGCCTGAAGCCTCCAGCTTACAGCTTACAGCCTCCAGCCCCCAGCCCCCAGCGCTCAATGCACGACGAGCGATCCGTGGTACTCCCCGCCGACTGCGACCTGGGCGCTCGCGTCAAGCTCACCCGAGACGCCGTTGGAGAAGATCAGCTGGCCCTCGATGTGGCCGCCGGGCTGGACGCGCCCCTTGTAGAGCACGTGGGCCTGCGCCGGCTGGCCGGCGATCGTTCCCACGAACTCCAGCTCGGAGTGGAAGACGTCGGGGTCGGTCCCCGGGGGCGTGCTCGCGACCTGCTCGCAGGTGCCGAAGACGAGCGCGGTGGTCTGGCCGTTGCCCGCCCCCTCGATCGTCCCGTGGAAGACGAGCTGTCCCTTCACCACGAGCAGGCAGTTGCTGCCTCGCGGCGTCAGCGAGAGCGTCGAGAAGTCGACGTTCGCGTCGAAGAGGCCCGACGTCGCGATCTGCCCGGCGCCGACCGCGGCCGGCGCGGGAGACGCGGATCGCGCGGACGACGTCGGCGCGTGTGGCGCGAGCGCGTCACGTTGAGCACAGCCCGCGGCGACGAGCAGCGACGTTGCGGCGGCGAGTCGAAGGATGCCCATGATGAGCTCCGTTGAGGGGCTTTGATCATGCGCGTCGCTGTGATTCACCGCAAGCGACGCCGACGCGCGTCAGGCGCGCGTCGGCGTGCGGTCGTGGCTACGCGAGCTGGCTCGTGCAGTGTGGACAGCGCGAGGCGGCCGGATCGAGATCCGACATCCGGCAGAACGGGCAAGCCTTCGTCGCCGGCTTCTCCCCCTCGCGCGGGAGGAACATCCGGCTGAGCCGCCACGCGACCAGGCCGACGATCAGGAAGTTGAGCACCGCCGCCGCGACCGCTCCTATCCCGAAGCGAACCGGCCCGACGTTCCAGGTCGCGGTGCGCCAGGCGCCGTTCGGCGTGGCGTAGGCGACGATGGGCATGATGATGTTGTCCACCAGCGACTTCACGACGTCGTTGAGCGCGGCGCCGATGACGACCGCGATCGCGAGCGCGAGCGCGTTCTGCTTGATCAGGAACGACTTGAAGTCACGCCACATTGTTCTTGGGGTTGGGGATCCGGGAGTACGGGAGTACGGGAGTACGGCCTTCAGGGGCTGAGGGCGGCGATTCGCTCGCGGGCGGCGGCGAGCTCGCGGGCGTTGCTGCGGGGGGCGCGGTCGACGTACGCCTGATAAGCGGCGCGCGCGCCCGCGGCGTCGTGCGTCGCGTCGAGCACTCGCGCGATGCCGAGCCAGGGGAGCGCGTAGTACGGCTCGAGCGTCGTCGCCTTGCGCATGTTGACGAGCGCGGAGTCGAGCTGGCCGCGGAAGGCAAGCGCGGCTCCGTAGTCGTAGAGCGCCGCCGCATCGTTGGGGGCGAGCTGCGCGGCGAGCTCGAACTCCTTCAGCGCGCCGTCCATGTCGCGCGCGGACCTCGACATCTCGCCGAGGAATGTGTGCGCCGGGTAGAAGGCGAAGTTCTCCGTCAGTCCCCGCTCGGCGGCGGCCCGGGCGCCCGCGGTGTCGCCGAGCACCTGCTGGAGCATCGCCGCGCCGAGATCGAGCACCTCCTTCGATTCGTAGGAGCTCGTGCTGCGTTCGGCCGCGCTGTCGAGCGCGGCGCGCAGCGAATCGATCTGCGCGAGCGCCTCGGGATACCGGCCCGCGCCGACCAGTGCCTGCGCGAGGTACCATCGCTTCCACGGCTTCTTGCGCCCGTTGCGCCTAACGTCGATCTGGTACGCGGCGACCGCCTGCGGGAACTTGGCCGCGGCGTAGTAGAGGAAGCCGCGCGTCGCGGCATCGTCGCCCCAGTAGCCCGGCATCTCGTCGTAGAGGTAGTAGACGAATCCCTCGGAGACGAAGGGATTGCGGGCGCGCGCGCGCCAGCGGAGTGAGTCGTGCGCGACGATGGCCGGGTCCGCGGCGATGCGCGGGTCGTCCCCCTTCAGGTATCGCTCCCACCGCTTGTAGTCGCGCAGGTGAAAGGCGACCCAGTGCGCCACGGGGGGCTCGGCGCGATCGGGGGCGAGCCGCTGCGCCCAGTAGAACGCCGCCTCCGCCTCGCCGGGGCGATCCTTCAGGTATTTCGTGCCGTGGTCGTAGTACGCTTCCCAGTCGTTGGTGTCGGCCCGGGCGTCGAGCCGCGGCCGCGAGAAGCTCTCGCCGTTCTGGGCCGGGAGTTCGCGGGCGGCGATGACGAGCGGCAGGAGCGCGATGAGCAGGCGGCGCACGGCAGGGGTCGGCGGTCAGAGGTCAGGGTCGGCTGGCTGGGCGATACGATGAGGGCGCTTCTGACCGCACGCAAGAAGGCGCCGGCCGCAGTGTTCCGCGACCGGCGCCGACCCCCTTCAGTTGCGACCTGCTGCTTCGATCAGAAGGCGACCGATCCCTCGACCATGAACCCGTTGAACTTGCCGCCGTTCAGCTGGTTGGTGGTCGGGAAGCCGAGGTACTTCTGGTTCACGTACTCGACCTTCGTCAGGACGCCCGGGGTGATGAACCAGCCCGCGCTGGCGGCGTAGCGCTTGACGGTCAGGTCGGCGAGCGGGGCGCCGGCCAGGCCGGTGACGGTCACGCCAGGCAGCGTGCCCTTCGCGGTGTTGTAGCGTGCTCCGACGAAGAGGGGTTCGCCCGGGAGGAAGCGATACACACCGTCAACGGCCAGCTGGTTCCAGGTGCGGTCGGTCTTCTCGACCGCGTTCGGGCCGCGGCCCTTCACCTTCTCGACGTTCCCGAAGAGCTCGAGGCCGTTCAGCTTGACGAACGGGTTGACGACCCAGGCCACTTCCTTGTTCGTCATCTTGGGCTGGATCTGGCCCGACCACGCCTGCGCCGTCTCGGTCGAGGCGACGTTCTCCATCACGTCGTAGTAGTGCGAGCCGCCGCGGTCGCCGCTGTACAGCGTGCCGTTGGCGCTCTTGTACTGCGCGTAGAGGGAGCTGGTGAGGCGGACGCGGAGCGCCGTGTTCAGCTGGCGGTCGAAGCCCAGCTTCGCGAGGTACGCCGGCGAGCGCTTCTGCGGGTTCTGGATCGTGCCGCGGACTTCGCCGTTCGTGATGCCGCCCATCGCCATCAGGCCGTTGCTGCGGAGGTACACCTCACCGCCGACCTGCGTCGTGAAGGCATCCATGATCAGGTTGCCGACGAACGGGTTGTAGATCGACTGGCCCGCGTCGCTGCGGCGGAAGTGCTGGTCGCCGTAGTTGATCTCGAAGTGACCCGCCTTCACCGTCAGGATCTTCATCAGGTTGTTGAGCGGCGCGATGTCGATCGGCGAGTCGTCGATGAGCAGGTAGCCGTCCTTGACCCACGTCTCGTTGTGGTGCCGGGTCGAGAGATAGCTCGTCATCGCGACACGGACGCCCTTCGCCAGCTGCGCGTTGATGTACAGGTTCGCCATGGCGTTGTTGAAGCCGTGGCCGACGCGGATCAGCTGGTTCTGGTTCACACCGGCGACGACGTTGGGCGCCGCGGTGTTGGTGTGGCCGAGACCCTGGAAGTCCTGCGTGAACGCCGCGCCCCACTGGAGGACGAAGCCGTTGTACGGGGTCTCGTCCGTCTTCGGCGTCTCGAAGACGTTGATGCCGCGCTGGTCGAGCGCGCGGATGTGCTGGATCGTGATCGGCTGCTGCGTCGCGGCGCGCGAGGCGGCCGCCGGGTTGATGATCGTCGGGTCGAACTTCGGCGCGACGGGCTTCGCGGTGCTCTCGGTCGCCGCCTTGCCGCTGTCCGGCCTCGCGGTCGAGTTCGAGGCGATCGTCTGCTGCGCCGCCGCAAGGGCGGGCGTCAGCGCGATCGCGAGCGCGGTGAGCAGATGACGGTTACGCATGAGTGGTGTCTCCAGGTTGGTCCAGCGGGGGGTCAATCCTTCAGGAGCAGGTCGAAGCTGACCTGCACGTTCTCGTTCACCTTCATCGTGCCGAACATCAGCGTCGGCGGCTTGAGGCCCCACTGCGTGATCGCGAGCTTCGTGGTGCCCGTCACGCGGAGCTTCCCTTCACCTTCCGGCTTCGCCGTCGCGTCGATCGTCACCGGCTTCTCCACCCCGCCCATCACGAGCGTGCCGCGGAGCTGGCCCTTGATCTGACCCTCGCTGGTGAGCATGTCGTACGAGCCGAGCTTGAACTGGATCGTCGGATTGTCGCTCGCCTTGAGCGCCTTCCGCATGTGCTCGTTCATCGTGCCGTTGCGGCAGTCGAGATTCTCCGTCGGGAAGTCCGCGACGACGGTGCGAACGGTCTTCTTGCCGAGCATCAGCGCGGCGACCGACTGCGGCGCCTCGCTCTCGATCTTCGCGGTGAACTTGGTCGTGCTGCACGAGAACGCGCGGACCGTCGAAGTCCCATCGACCCAGAGCTTGCTCTCCGGCTGCAGCGTCATCTCGTTCGCCGAGCCAAGAGGCGCGGCCGCGAGAAGCGCGCTTGCCGTGAGTCCGATCGTGATCGCCTTGTACATCGTCGCGGTTGCCATAACACCTCCCGTATTCGGCGTTTCCGCTCGAGTCGCACCGGTCGTGCGGCTCGCATTGAACATCGACTTTCCAGGGTTGGCCAACCGTCGGGGAGTGGAGGATTTTTGCCTCGAACGCTCCCCACCCGGGGGTCAGGGATTGCCCGACCCGCGGTTGGCGAGGGTGTCGGGGATCCGCGCCGTGCAGGCGGCGCGGGGATGCCGGTACTCGTCCAGCGTCAGCACCGAGCGCCCCACGAGGGGCATCGTGCTCTCGATGCGCAGCGGCAGCCGGCAGGCGTCATCGCTCAGCTCGAAGAGGATCGTCCCGTCCCCGCGATAGCGGCGGGGATCCTTCACGCGCATCTCGACACGCACCGCGCGGAAGCGCCCCGCGCCCACCTCGACGGTGTCGCGCGAGATGAAGCGCACGACAACGGGGTTGCGATCCGCGTCGAAGTGGCGGTCGAACGAGAGCGTGCCTTCTCCGGCGGTGAGACCGCGCAGGAAGTAGATGAACGACAGCTCGTCGAGGGGCGCGTCGGTCGGGCTCACCCCGTTGTCCCCGTCGGCGTCCTGCCAGCGTCCGGTCGCGGGGTCGATCGTGACGTTCTCGTCGTGCTTCGACAGGGGGTGACGCTCGCGCTTCACATAGCGCACCGTCGAGCCGCGATCGGCGTCGAACCACGAGGTCGTCCGGTCCTCCGCCGTGACGAAGCCGACGCGGGCGCGGAAGTCGAAGTGCATCACCCAGAGTCCCCCCTCGCCCGCGATCTCGTCGCGCTCGACCCACATCCGCGCGCCGCCGAGCGAGCCGACGCGAGACGAGCGGGCGCGGAACGAGAGGCTCTCGCCCGCGAAGGCGGGGATCACGCTCTCGCGAGACGCCGGCGCGCTCGGCTGCGCCGCGAGGGGAGCGGCGAGGCCCGCGACGAGGAGCGCGGCGAGGAGCGGTCGCTTGGTCATGCCGGATGATCGGCCCGCCCGAAAGTGCCCGCAGTCGGGGGATGCCGCACACGCCGTCAGGGAATGGCGGCGGCAGGTGCGCGCGCTGTACCGTTACACATGCACGTGGACACCACCGGACGGCTCCGCCGCCAGCTCGCCTTTCTCGGCGAGATCGACCGGCTGAAGCTCGTCCTGCGCCGAACGCCCGTCGCCGACGGCTCGCGCCAGGAGAACAGCGCCGAGCACTCGTGGCATCTCGCCGTCGCGGCGGTGGTGCTCGCGGAGCACGCCGCGCCCGACGTCGCCGTCGAGCGCGCGCTGCAGATGGTCGTCGTGCACGACCTCGTCGAGATCGACGCGGGCGACACCTTCGCGTACGACGCCGCGGCGAACCTCGGCCGCGTCGAGCGCGAGATCCTCGCCGCCGAGCGGCTGTTCGGAATGCTCCCCGACGATCAGCGCGAGGTCTTCCGCGCGCTCTGGGACGAGTTCGAGGCCGGCGAGACGCCGGTCGCGCGCTTCGCGATCGCGCTCGACCGGCTGCAGCCGCTGCTCGTCAACGATCTCGCGAACGGCGGGAGCTGGCGCGCGCACGGCGTCTCGCGCGCGCAGGTGCTGGCCCGCATGCGCCCGATCGAGCGCGCGATCCCCGCGCTCTGGCCCCTCGTGCTCGAGATCGTCGATCGGAACTGCGAGCGCGGTCACATCATGGTGGAGACTCGATAGCGATGAGAATTCTCCTCGTCGAGGACGACGCGAGCCTGGCCGCCGTGCTGCGGTCCGGATTCGCCGAGCAGGGACAGGAGCTGGTGCACGCGGCGACGATGCGCGAGGGACGCGAGCGCGCGGTGCTGGGGCGCTACGACGTCATCATTCTCGACGTGATGCTCCCCGGCGGCTCGGGGTTCGACCTCTGCCGCGAGCTTCGCGCGCGCGAGATCGGGACGCCGGTGCTGATGCTCACGGCGCGCGACAGCGTGGACGACCGCGTGGCGGGGCTGGAGGCCGGCGCCGACGACTATCTGCCGAAGCCCTTCGCCTTCCGCGAGCTCCTCGCGCGCGTGCGGGCGCTGGCGCGGCGCCCGCCGACTCCGATGCCGAAGCAGGTGCGAGTCGCCGATCTCGAGATCGAGCTGACCTCGCGCCGCGTGAGGCGCGCCGGACGGCCGATCGAGCTCACCGCCAAGGAGTTCGCGCTGCTCGAGTGCTTCGTGCAGCATCGCGGCGCGGTGGTGGACCGCGCGACGATCACCGCGCACGTCTGGGACGAGAACCACGATCCGTTCACGAACGTGCTCGAGGTGCTCGTGCGACGACTGCGGCGGAAGATCGACGACGACTTCGAGCCGAAGCTGATCCAGACGCTGCGCGGCGCCGGATACCGCTTTGGCGACTGATCGCTCGCTGCAGCCGCTGAACGCGCTGCGGCTGCGCCTGACGGCGTGGTACGCCACCACCTTCATCGTCATCCTCCTCCTGCTCGGCGTCGGTCTGTTCGTCGCCGTGCGGCGGCAGATCACGCAGCAGCTTCGTCACTCGCTGCACGCGGCGACGATCCAGCTCGCCCGCGCGGCGCGGATCCGCGAGCGGGAGTCGGTGACGGCGCGCAGCGCGGTGGACGCGGTGGACGAGCTGCGCATTCCCGATCGCGCGCTCTACCTCATCGACACCGCGGGCCGGCCGATCAAGCCCGACTCCGCGCCGGGATGGGTGCGCGACGCGGCGCGCCATGCCGCGCGCCGCGGTGAGGCGGACGCGGAGTTCACCGAAGGCGACGAGGTCTTCCATCTCCACGCGGAGCGGGTGCGCCTCGCGAGCGGGACGCCCCTCATCTCGGCCGCCGTGGCGAGCCGGGTGGAGCTGGAGGACCAGTACGCGGACCTCATCGCGGCGTTCGCCGGCGCGGCGACGATCGCGCTGGTGCTCGTCGCCGGCGGCGGCTGGCTCCTCGCGCGCCGCTCGACGGAACCGGCGGAGCGGACGATCGCCTACATGCGCCGCTTCATGGCCGACGCGGCGCACGAGCTGCGCACGCCGCTCGCCGTGCTGCGCAGCCGCGCCGAGGTCGCGCTGCAGCAGGAGCGCACGCCGGAAGGGTACATCGCCGCCCTTCACGCGATCGACGCCGACAGCCAGCGCCTCGCCGCGATCGTGGACGACCTGCTGACCCTCGCCCGCGCCGACGCCGGCGAGCGTCCCGTCGACCGGAAGAGGCTCTATCTCGACGACCTCGCGCTCGACGCGGCGAGCGGGGCGCGGGCGATCGCGCTCTCGAAGGGTGTCTCGCTCGAGGTCGAGAAGTTCGAGGAGGCACCGATCGAGGGGGACGAGGCGCTCGTTCGCCAGCTCGTGATGATCCTGCTCGACAACGCCGTGAAGTTCACGCCCCCGGGCGGGCAGGTCACCCTCGAGGTGCTCTCCGACGAGGCGCATGCGATCGTCATCGTGCGCGACACGGGGATCGGCATCCCCCCGGACCAGATCGGGCGCGTCTTCGAGCGCTTCTATCGTGGCGACCCGGCGCGCACCCGGGTGCCGGGGATCGCGCTGCGGGGAGGCGCGGGGCTGGGCCTCTCGATCGGCAGATGGATCGCCGACGTGCACGGCGCGACGATCACGATCGTGAGTCCACCCAACGCCGGCACGCAGGTGACTGTCTCCTTCCCGCGAGCGCGCGACGCGAGCGAGCTGTCACCGTCATGACAGCCGGCACCGTCGAGCTTTCCCGGCCCGCGACCCGCACCGTCCATCTTCTGCCGACGTCCCCGATCCGCCGCATCGCGCTCCTCACCGCCGCCACCGCGCTCGCCGCATTGCCGTCAGGCGCCCAGGCCCCCTCGGGGGGCGGGCTGCCGATGACACGCGCCGAGGCCGTGTCGCGCGCCGTGACGCGCGGTGTCCGCCTTCCGGTCGCGCGCGCCGACACGCTCGTCGCCGCGGCCGAGCTGCTCGCCGCACGCGCGCTCCCCAACCCGACGGTCAACGCGAACTACACCCGCTCGACGCCGAACTACCACGTGGAGGTCGAGCTTCCGCTGGCGCTGCCGTGGATCCGCGGCGCCCGCGTCGGCTCGGCGCGCGCCGGGGCGACGGCGGCACGGCTGCGCTACGGGTTCGCGCGCGTGGCGGCGGCGCTCGACGCCGACACGACGTACACGCGCGCCCTCGCGGCGCGCGAGCGCTCGCGGCTGTCGGCGCGCACCGCCGCCGACGCGGATTCCCTGCTCCGTCTGGCGATCGCGAGGCGTGATGCCGGCGACGCGAGCGATCTCGACGTCGAGCTGGCGCGGGTGAACGCGGGCCAGCAGGCGAACGCCGCGGCGAGCGACTCCCTCGAGCTGCGCTCGACGCTGCTCGACCTGCAGCTCGCCATCGGGCTCGCCGCCGACAGCGTCGTCGCGATTCCCGTGGACTCGCTCACCGCGCCCGGCCCGGTCGAGCCCGTGGGCGGCGCGGAGCCGCTCACCGTCGCGGCCGCGCGCGCCTCGTTCGAGTCCGCGAGGCTCGGCCTCTCCGCGGAGCGGCGATCGGTGTGGGGCGCGCTCAGCCTGCTCGGCGGCTTCGAGACGGGAGACCCATCGGGCGCGGAGCCGGGGATCCTCCCGGTGATCGGCGTGATTCTCCCCCTCCCGATCTTCGATCGCAACCGCGGCGCGCTCGCGACGGCGCGCGCGGAGCAGTCGCGAGCGGCGGCCGAGCTGGCGCTGGCGGAGCTGGAGAGCCGCATCCAGATCGCGCAGGCGCGGCGCGAGCGGGACGTCGCGCTGGCGCGGGTGACGCGCGGGCGCGCCGTGGTCGAGAGCGCGAACCGCGTGGCGGCGATGTCGCTCACCGCCTACCGGGAGGGCGCCTCGACGCTGCCTAACGTTCTCGAGGCGCAGCGCAGCGCCCGCGAGATCGTCGCCCAGTACGTGGACGACCTGGCGCGAGCCTGGATCGCCACCGCGACCCTGCGCGTGCTCACCATGACGACAGCCCCGGCCCAGCTTCCATGACGCGGACGACATTCATCGCACGCACTCTCGCGGTCGCCCTGCTCGGCGCGGCGCTCGCGACGACGGGCTGCGGGCGCGGCGACGACGCCGGCGGCGGCGGCGACGCCGCCGCTCAGCCGGTGGTGACCGTGCGGACGGTGGTTGCCGCGACGCAGCCGTTCACGGAGACGGTGGGCGCCATCGGTGACGTCGAGGCGCGCGTGGGACATTCCGCCGCGCTCGGCGCGCCGGAGGCGGCGCGGATCGCGCGCGTGCTCGTCGCCGCGGGACAGCACGTGTCGACGGGGGATGTGCTCGTCGAGCTCGACCAGACGAGCTTCCAGGCGGCGGTGCGGAGCGCCGAGGCGCAGCTCGCGGTGAGCCAGAAGGCGTACGAGCGGGCGAAGCGCCTCGCCGACGAAGGGGTCGTGCCCCGCAAGGACGTCGAGCAGGCGCAGGCCGACCTGGCGAAGGCGCAGGCCGACGCGGCGAACGCACGGCGCCAGGCGCAGCTCTCCGTCCTCCGCGCGCCGATCGCCGGCGTCGTCACCGCGGTGCGCGCCACGCTCGGCGCGACCGCGGACCCGTCGCAGCCGCTGGTCGAGATCGCCGATCCCTCGGCGACCGACGTCGTGCTCAACGCGCCACCCGCCGACGCGGCGCGGATGCGTACCGGCGCGCACGTCGATCTCGTGGCCGGCCAGAGCGCGGGGGGCGAGTCGCTCGGGGACGGCGTCGTCGCGGACGTCGGCGGGATGGTGGATTCGGCGACGCGCTCGGTGAGCGTGCGCGTGCACGTCACGACGGCGCGACGGCCGCTGCGGATCGGGGAGACCGTGTTCGGCCAGGTGGCGACCGCCACGCGCGCGAACGCGATCGTGCTTCCCCTCGAGGCGCTCGTTCCGGAGGGGGATGGGTTCAAGGTGTTCGTCGTGGACTCGGCGAACGTCGCGCACGAGCGGCCCGTGACGGTCGGCGCGCGGACGGACCGGGTCGCGGAGGTGACGAGCGGGGTGAAGGCGGGAGAGCGCGTCGTCACCTACGGCGCGTACGGCGTCGCGGACAGCGCGAAGGTGGTGGTCACGGCGGGAGAAGGCACGTGACGCCGGCCGCGCCGGCCCGGCGCGGGATCTTCGCGCTTCTCGCCGAGCAGCGCCGGTTCGTGTATCTCGTCGTGACGCTGCTCAGCGCGGCGGGGATCTGGGCGGCGCTCCGGCTCCCGTCGGCGATCTACCCCGAGCTCCAGTTCTCGCGGATCACCGTCGTCGCGGAAGGCTCCGCGTTAGGCGCGCGCCAGGTGATGTTCGGCATCACGCGGCCGATCGAGGAGGCGGTGAGCGTCGTCCCCGGGGTGACGCGTGTGCAGTCGCGCTCGATCCGCGGCGGGAGCGAGACGAACATCACCTTCGCGCCGAACACGGACATGGCGTACGCGCTGCAGCAGACGCAGGCGCGCGTGAACCAGGTCCGCGCCGACCTCCCGCCGACGCTCGACATCGAGGTCGAGCGGCTGACGCCCTCGCTCTTCCCGGTGATCTCCTACAACCTCGAGGGGGGCGAGCCGGCGACGCTGTACGACATCGCGCGCTACCAGATCGCGCCGCTCATCTCGCGCGTCCCCGGTGTCGGACGCGTCGACGTGCAGGGGAGCGACGTCCGGGAGATAGAGGTCATCGCCGATCCGGCGCGGCTCGCGGCGCAGGGAATGACCTACGAGGCTCTGGCGAACGCGATCAGGGCGTCCACCGCCGTCACCGCGGTCGGGCGCATGCCGTCGAACTACAAGCAGTATCTCATCGTCACGACCTCCGAGGCCCACTCGGCGGAGGACATCGCGAACGTCGTCGTCTCGAAGACGCTGCGGGTCCGCGACCTGGCCACCGTCACGACCGGCACCGAGGACCACGTGCGGATCATCGCCGGCGACGGACGGCCGGCGGCGCTGCTCAACATCACGCGACAGCTCGGCGGCAACACCGTCGCCATCGCCGACAGCGTTGCGGGAATCGCGAAGTCGATCGCGCCGATGCTGCCGCCGGGCGTGCACCTCAAGCCGGTCTACGACCAGGCCGCGCTGGTACGCGACGCGGTGCGCTCGGTGCGCGATGCGATGCTCATCGGCGCGGTGCTCGCGGTGATCGTGCTGCTCGTCTTCCTGCGCCACGGCCGCATCACCGCGATCAGCGCCTCGGCGATCCCGCTGACGATGGCGATCACGGTGTTCATCATGTCGCTCGTCGGGCAGAGCTTCAACCTGATGACGCTCGGCGCGATGGCGATCGCGATCGGGCTCGTGATCGACGACGCCGTGGTGGTGACGGAGAACATCGTCCGCCATCTCCAGCTCACCCCCGACCGGGACCTCGCGATTCACGAGGCGGTGCGCGAGCTGATCTGGCCGGTGACGACCTCCACGCTGACGACGGTGGTCGTCTTCCTGCCGTTAGGCCTGCTCACCGGCGTCGAGGGACAGTTCTTCCACGCGCTGTCGATCACGCTCACCATCGCGGTGCTCGTCTCGCTCGTGCTCGCGGTGACGATCATCCCCCTCCTCGCCGAGCAGTTCCTCGGCGCCCACGAGGTGGAGGAGGAGCGCGGCGACGGGGGCGAGCCGCGAGGGATCCTCGGGCGGATCGGGCGCGGGATCGACGCGCTCTCCGAGCGATACCAGCGGTCGCTCGGCGCGGTGCTGCACCATGGGCGGCTGTTCGCCGTCGCCGCGCTGCTGCTCATCGTCGCCGGTGCCCTCGCCTACAAGTTCGTCGGCACCGGGTTCCTCCCGGAGATGGACGAGGGCGCGTTCGTCGTGGATTACACCACACCGGGAGGCACCGCGCTCCCCGAGACGGACCGGCAGGTGCACGTCGTCGAGCGGATCCTCGCCGGCGAGCCCGAGATCACCGGGACGTCGCGGCGCACGGGAGCGGAGCTCGGGCTCTTCGCGACCGAGCAGAACACCGGCGACATCGTCGCGCGCCTGAAGCCGAACAGCCAGCGCGACCGCTCGATCTTCGAGGTGATCGACGACGTCCGGGTGAAGGCGGAGGCCGCGGTGCCGCGGATGCGGATCGAGTTCGTGCAGATCCTCTCCGACGTGATCAACGACCTCGCCGGCGCGGCGAAGCCCGTCGAGGTCAAGCTCTTCGGCTCCGACCTCGACGCGCTCGAGAAGTACGCCGAGAGCATGACCCCCGACATGGAGAAGATCGACGGCCTGGAAGACTTCTACAACGGCGTGAGCGAGCCGAGCGCCGAGCTGTCGATGACGATCGACCAGGCGGAGGCGGGGCGGATCGGGATGACGCCGGAGGAGGTCGGCGCGGCGGCGAGCGGAGCGCTGCTCGGCGTCGAGGCGGGGGAGGTGCGTCTCTCCGATCGATCGGTGGGCGTGCGCGTGCGCGCTCCCGACTCGGTGCGCTTCGACCCGAAGCAGCTCGGCGCGATCCCGATCCTGTCCGCGGAGACCAGGGAAGCAGCGCCGCTCGCGACGCTGGCGACGTTCACGCCGACGGAGGCACGCGGGACGCTGCTGCGCGAGAACCAGCAGCAGATGATCGCGATGACGGCGGACATCAGCGGCCGCTCGCTCGGCGCGGTGGCGAGCGACGTGAAGCGGGTGCTGGCCGCGCACCGGCCGCCGGCGGGGATCCGCGTCGAGATCGGCGGGCAGTACGCGAACCAGCAGCAGGCGTTCCGCGCCCTGCTGCTGGTGCTCGCGCTGGCGTCGCTGAGCGTGATCGCGGTGATGGTGATCCAGTTCCAGTCGTTCATCGAGCCGCTGGTGGTGCTGCTCGCGGCCCCGCTCTCGTTCGTCGGCGCGCTGGTGCTGCTCCTGATCACCGGGACGCCGCTGAACGTGTCGTCGTTCATGGGGCTGATCCTGCTCGTCGGGCTGATCGTGAAGAACGGGATCATCCTCCTCGACTTCACGCGTCACCAGATGCGCGAGAACGGCCTCGCGCTCGAGCCGGCGATCATGGAAGCGGCGCGCATCCGCCTACGCCCGATCCTGATGACGACGCTCTGCACGCTCTTCGGGCTCCTCCCGCTCGCGTTAGGCATCGGCGCCGGGAGCGAGATGCAGCGTCCGCTCGCGCTCGCCGTGATCGGCGGCCTCGCGCTGTCGACGCCGATCACGCTGTACGTCGTGCCGGCGCTGCTTGTCGGCGTGCGGAAGCGGATCGCCGCGCGGTAGGCTGATGGCTGGAGGCTGATGGCTGATGGCTGGAGGCTGAAAGCTTTTAGCCTCCTGCCAATAGCCTCCTGCCAACAGCCTCCTGCCAATAGCCTCCTGCCTACGGCTGCACGACGATCAGCGTGAACGAATCCGGGATCATCGGCGGCCGCTGACGCTGCCCGTTCGCCGCGGGAGCGGGCGGCGGGCCGAACTCCGCGGTCACCGTGTAGACGACGTGGGTCCGCGGATCGAGCGCCATCGTGCGGGCGCCGCGCTGGGTCTGGACCGTCTGCACGACCGAGTACCGGTCGGGCGAGTCCTCGTGGACCACCGTGAGCGTCCCGTCGCCCCCCGAGGCGAAGGCGAGCTGCGTCGCGGGATCGAACGCGGCCGCGTCGGGGCCGTCGCCGATCGCCGGCGTCGCCACGATCCTGCCGTTGTCGGCGTCCACGACCGCCATCACCTTGTCGCACACCGCGAACAGCCGGCGGTGCGCGCGATCGATCGCCAGCCCGCTCGGCTCCTCGCAGGGCGCGATCGGCCAGGTGTGCAGCACCTTCAGCGTGCGCGTGTCGACGTGCGCGATCTGGCTCCTGTCCTCGACGTTCACCCAGAGCGAGCCCTTCCCGTCGGTCACCGCGAACTCGGGCTTCCCGCCCAACGGGATCGTGCCGATGATGGCGTTCGTCGCCGCGTCGATCACGGTCGCGTCGGCGCTGCGGCCGTTGAAGGTGAAGACGCGGTTCGACGCCGAGTCGTAGGCGATCGCGTCGGGGTTGGCGCCGGTGCCGTGGATGCGAGCGACCGGGGCGAGCGTCTTCAGGTCGAACACCGTGACGCTCGAGTCGCGGCCGTTGCTGATGTAGCCGCGGCCGAGCGCGGGCGCGAGCGCGATCCCGTGGACGCCGGGGGTATCCTGGATGTCCCCGACGATCGAGTCGGTGCGCTCGTCGACGACGAGGGTGTGAGTCCCGCGCGAGATGAAGATGCGGTGCGCGGTGGTGTCAACGGTCAGGTAGTCCCACCCGCCCTCGCGGCCGAGCTTCACGCGCGAGGCGACGTGGTAGCTGCCAGTGCCCTGCGCGGAGAGCATGGATGCGGCGACGGCGAGCGCGGCGACCGTGCCTGACGCGCGAATCAGGGTGAGATGTTTCACGGCGACTCCGGGTGGAGGTGAGCTGCGCGGCCCGTCACGAAGTGATAGCCGGTGATGCAGATGGACAACCACGCGCCGCCGGCCGCCCATCCGCCGACGACGTCGCTGGGATAGTGCACGCCGAGATAGACGCGGCTCAGCCCGACGAGCAGCGTCGCGAGCCCGGCGAGCCAGTAGGCGACCTGTCGCTCCCGCCGCGAGAGATGCCGCACGTGTGCGATCGCGAACGCGACCATGCCGAAGCCGATCAGCGATCCCATCGCGTGCCCGCTCGGGAAGCTGTACGACACGCCGTGCAGGAACGCGGCCCCGTACTCCGGGCGAGTCCGGTGGACGAGGATCTTCAGCACCTGGTCGAGGATCGCGCCCCCGCCCGCCGCGGCGATCCACACGAGCGCGAGCAGCCGCCAGCGCATGACGAGCAGCGTCGCGACGCCGATCACGGCGAGCGAGGTCATCACCGGTGGCGAGCCGATGTTCGTGATCGCGTGGAAGACGCTCAGGCCGAGCGGCGTCGCCATGGCGTGGATGCGCGCCGCGGCGCTCATGTCCCAGCGCACGAGCGTCGCGTTGTCGAGCACCTCCTCGAGCAGCCCGCCGAACAGCCACAGCGTGAGCACGACGAGCACGAGCCCGACGGTGAAGTGCAGCCCGAGATACGACTTCGGATCGAGGCGCGCGCGAAGGAATCGCATCAGCCGCCCGGGCGATTTCACGACCTCCTTCGCCGCGGTCTCCGTCTTCGCTTCGGTCATCGTGACGCGATCTCGATTCCGAACGCGACGCCGTGCCGTGCGGGTGTGACACGAACCGACGCGAACGTCCGCTCGACGAGGTTTCGGGGGTGCGCGCGATTCCAGGCGACGGTCTCGATCCCGGCGACGGTTCCGATCCCCGCGCCGAGGACGACGTCGCTCGCCCAGTGCTTGTCGTCGTACATGCGCGCCCCGCCGACGAGCGTCGCCATCCCGTAGAGCGCGGGGCCGGCGATCCACGCGGCGCGATGCGAGCGAGCCGCGATCTCCGCGGTCGTCGCCGCGGCGAAGGCGAAGGCGACCGTCGTGTGCCCGGACGGAAACGACGTGTGTCCGCCCGCGACGCGTCCCGGGGTGAACGCTCCCGCGTCGTTCTGGCTCGCGTAGGGGCGCGCGCGACCGGCGACGAGCTTCAGGAGCGAGGTGGTCGCGCCGCCGATCACCACCGCCTCGCCGCTGTGCATCCCCACGGCGGTGAGGCCGGGGGAGCGCACCAGGCGTCCGACCCCGTACATCGCCGCCGACGCGACGAGCACGCCAGGATCGCCGATGACGTCGAATCCGCGCGCGCCGTCGCGCATCCACACTCTGCGCTGCGGGGACGCGTCGCGCATCTCCTCGGCGATGCGCACGTCGAAGGGCATCGTCGCCAGCGTCGCGGCGACGATCGTCGCGCCGCCGACGGCGAGGCGCCGCGTCACGCGCGGGCCGGCGGCCGGCGCCGACTGCGCGGCGGCGGGAATGGCGATCGGGATGAGCAGTGCGAGAACCAGGACGCGAATGACTCGACTCCGGGGCGGCGGTGAGCCGTTGAGTCTACCGGAACGACCTTTCAGCGCCATTACGTACAGCCGCGTCTCGAGGCTCGTTAGGTGACCACCCGGACGGTGGGACGTACCGGCCCGTTCCCCGCTCCCGACTCCTCGAGCGCGCGCTCGATGTCGCGCAGGTCACGCTCGTCGAGTGTGACCGAGGGCGCGTCGATCCAGCCGTCCACCTGCTCGGGGCTGCGTCCGCCGACGATCGCCGCGGTGACGCCCGGCCACTGGAGCGTCCACGCGATTGCGACCGAGGCGACGCTCGTGTGATGGCGCGCCGCGATCGGTCTCAGCGCGTCGCGCACCGCGACATTGCGCTCGACCTTCGGCGAGGTGAACTCCGGGCTGCGCGTGCGCCAGTCGTCGGCGGGGAGCGATCGCACCCGCTCGAGGGAGAAGCGATCGGTGAGCAGCCCGGCCTGCATCGGGCTGTACACGATCACTCCCGTCCCGTTGCGCTCACACCACGGGATCAGCTCCGCGCCCGCGTCGCGCCGGATCAGCGAGAGCGGGGGCTGGAAGGAGTCGACGTGTCGCACGCGCTCGCAGCGCTCGAGGAGATCGATGCCGAAGTTCGAAACACCGCCCCAGCGCACCTTCCCCTCCTCGATCAGCCGTCCCATCTCGCCCCACGATTCCTCGACCGGGGTGCCGGTGTCGGTGTCGGGACGGTGGAACTGGAAGAGGTCGATCGTCTCGACGCCGAGCCGGCGCAGCGAGGCCTCGCACTCCTCGCGGATCGACCGCGGGGTGAGGTCGCGCCACGCCGGCTTCATCGGCTGCGCCGGGTCCCAGCGCAGCCCGCACTTCGTGAAGATCAGCGGGCGGTCGCCCGCGGGCAGCTCGCGCAGGAGCCGGCCGACGAGCTCCTCCGAGTGCCCGAGCCCGTAGATCGCCGCGGTATCGATCCAGTCGATTCCGCGCTCGACGGCGTGGCGCATCGCCGCGACGGCCGCGTCGTCGTCCTGCGCGCCCCACGCGTTAGGCCACCCGGCCCCACCGATCGCCCACGAGCCGAAGCCGACGCGGGTGATCGACGGGCCGGAGCGGCCGAGCCGGCGGGTCGGGAGCGTCACCGCCTAACGCGCGCCCGAGGCGTTCGCGTTCGCCGCCATCGAGCCGGTCCCCTTCACGTACCTGTCGTACCACGCGAGATAGCGGTTCAGCCGGTCGATCTTGTAGCTCGGCACCGTGATCCCGTGATACTGGCCGGGATAGATGATGAGCTGCGTCGGCACGCCGAGGCTGCGCAGCGCCTGGTACATCTGCTCGCTCCCGACCGAGGGGACGTTGAAGTCCTTCTCGCCGACGAGGAAGAGCGTCGGCGTCTTTATGCGGTCGGCGTGCAGGAAGGGATACGAGACCTTGAGCCACGGCTGGATGTTCTTCCACGGCGCGCCCAGCTCGGTCTCGTACTGCACCGTGTACTGGTCCACGCCGTACATCGCGATCTGCATCGCGCTCCCCGCGCCGGAGATCGCGCCCTTGAAGCGCGTGTCGGTCGCGATGGTGTAGTCGGTGAGGATCCCGCCGTAGCTCCACCCGCCGATGCCGAGCCTGTTCGGGTCGGCGATGCCGCGCTTCGTCGCCTCGTCCACCGCGCCGAGGAGGTCGACGACCTCCTTGTTTCCCCAGTCGCCGTAGATCGCCGTCTGATAGGCCTCGCCGCGTCCCGCGCTGCCGCGGTAGTTCACGGCGAGCACGGCGTAGCCGTTCGCCGCGAAGAGCTGGCGCTCGAAGAAGAAGCCGTGCTCGTCCTGACCGTTAGGCCCGCCGTGGATGCGGAGGAGGAAGGGCACCTTCCCGCCCTTGTAGCCGAGGGGCTTCGCGAGGAGCCCGTGCACCTCGGTGCCGTCCCGGCTGCGGCTCGCGAAGTCCTCCACCGGCACGAGCTGCACGCCGGCGAGCCATTCGTCGTTCTGGTGCGAGACGCGGCGCAGCTTCCCGCCCTCGAGGGCGAACACCTCGTTCGGCGTCGTGTCGTCGGAGACGAGGAGGCTCATCGCGCCGTCGGTTCCCGGCATGCCTAACGCGCCGGCCACCCGCGGGCCCGTGCTGATCCGCTCGACGGCACCGCCCTCGGGCTTCACGCGGCCGACCCACACCGTCCGGTCGTCGCTGACGGGGAAGTAGATGTACCCGTCGCTCCCCCAGCGCGGGCGTTCCACCGCGCGATCGAGCGTCGGGGTGACGACGCGCGCGACGCAGCCGCTCTTCGGGCAGTCGTCCACGTTCACGACCGCGAGGCGGCTCATGCTGTACGCGTAGTACTTCGCCTCCCCGCCCTGCAGGTACGCGATCGACTTCGAGTCGGGGCTCCAGGTCGGCGACTCGTCCTCGCCGGCCCACGTCGTCACCTTCCGCGGCGCGGCGCCACCCTTCGCGTCGGCGACCCAGATGTCGGTGTTGTGGTCGCGGTCCACGTCCACGTCGCCGCGCTTGCTGACGAAGGCGACGCGCTTCCCATCGGGGGACCAGGCGACGTCCGACTCGTCGAACGCCGGCCCCGACGAGAGCAGCTCGGCCTTCTTCGTCGCCACATCGAAGAGATAGATCCGCTCGCGCTTCCCGCCGAGGTAACCGACGATGTCGCGCTTGAAGCTGTAGCGGTCGATGACGATCGGCTTCGGCGTCTTGCTCTTCCCCGTGTCGCTCTTCGCCGCTGCGGTGTCGGGGTCGTCCTCGACGATCACCGCGATGCGCTTCCCGTCGGGCGACCACGAGTACTCGTCCACGCCGCCCTTGAAGTCGGTGAGCTTCTGCGCCTCGCCGCCCATGCGGTCGAGCAGCCAGATCTGCCCGCCCTCCGCGCCCTGCCGTCCGGAGACGAAGGAGATGTACTTCCCGTCCGGGCTCCAGCGCGCGTTGCTCTCACCCTCGGGGGTGGACGTCAGCCGGATGTGCTGCGTCCCGTCCCAGCTCGACATCCACACGTCGCTGTCGTTCTTGTCGCGCGTGGAGTCGGCGGTCGAAACGGTATAGGCGACCCACTTCCCATCCGGGGACCGCTCCGGATCGCGGACGTCGCGGATGCGGTAGACGTCGTTCGCGCGCAGCGGGCGGCGGGACTGGGCGACGGTGGTCGCGGGAAGAAGCGCGAGAGCGGCGACGAGGAGGGCGACGCGTCGGGGCATGACATTGGGAGTCAGAGTTGGAGCGAGTCTACGCCGGCGTCGGTGGGCTGTCTATGGGGGCGGGAGTGTTCGAAACCTCGGTGCGAGAGAGGGGCATTGTCATTTCCCGTGCCCCGCTCTTTCAGACGGTACCCCTCTCCCGCCCTGTATGAGCCCGCTAACACACGCGCGCCAGATCCGTCCAACATTTGGCCCCACTCTGGTGTAGCAGAGACCAGAGGGTCTGGCTACTCCAGAGTGTCCAGACCATGTTGCCATGCCCCCACGGAGGCGGATGGAATGAGGAAGACTCGACTGATCGTCGCAGGAATCGCCAGCGTCGCGCTCGCCGCGTGCGGGCGGTCGTCGCAGGCGCCCGACCTCGGCAGCGAGCTCGAGGCCGCCAGTGGGGACACGAGCGGGCTGCTCGTCGCTCGCGGTGGGACGCAGGTCGTCTCGGCGATCGAGCGGACGTCGGGCGCGGTGCCCCAGGCGAACGGCACCTCTCGCATGAAGACGCCGGCCGCGACCGCGAAGAAGCCGACCACTCACGTCGCGACTCCGGAGAAGGCCGAGCCCGTCCCCGCGCCGCTGCCGAGCGAGAACGGAAAGGTCGCGGCAGTCGATCCCGCGCCGAGCGATGCGCCGGTGACGGTCGTCCCCGCCCCTTCCTCGAAGCCCGCGTCGCAGGGCGCCGGCGAGTCGCACGACAAGATGCCCTTCCCCACCGGGGATCGTCATCAGGGCCGCCGCGGCGGCTGGAGCTCGACCAGCGACGTGATCCGGAACGCGCCGTTCCCGATCAATCCGTAACTGCAGGGGTCAGTGGTCGGCGGTCAGCGCCGACCCCTGACCCCCGACGGCTGACCCCACCCGTAGTACACAGGGACCCCCGCCAACAAGATCAGCATACCCATCCCCGCCGAGCGCGGGAACTGCGCGACGGTGCTGATCGCGAGGGTCCAGAAGGCGAGGACGAAGACGATCGTCGTCCAGGGATGACCGGGCATTCGCGTCGCGCCGGAGGGCAGCGGCTCGGCCGCGCCCGCGCGCTCGCGACGGCGGAACACCAGCAGCGCCGCGCCCGTGAGCCCGAAGAAGAGCGCGTCGATCGCGACCACGTAGGCGAGGATCGCGTCGTACTTCCCCGAGAGCGCGATCACCGCCGCCCACGCGCCCTGCAGCACGATCGCGACGACCGGGGCGCGCGTCCGCGGATGCACCGCGCCGACGCTCCGGAAGAACACGCCGTCGCGCGCCATCGCGTAGTAGACGCGCGGCGCCGTCAGCATCCCCTGGCTGAGGAAGCCTAACGTCGAGATCGCGATCCCCGCCGCGATCAGCTTCGCTCCCGTCTCGCCCAACGCGAGGCGCATCACCGCCGTCGCGGGCGTCGACGTCGCGGCGAGCGCGCGCGGACCGAGCACCGCGAGGCAGACCGCGTTCACCGCGAGATACAGCACGACGACGCCGAGCACTCCCCAGAGCAGCCCCCGCGGGAGATCGCGGCGCGGCTCGCGCAGCTCACCCGCGACGAAGCTCGCCGTCTGCCAGCCGCCGTAGGCGAAGAGCACCGGCACCATCGCCGCCGCGAAGGCGAGGAGCGGCGGACGCGACGCGACCGGTGTCGCGCCCGTCTCGAGCGCGCCGTGCGCGGCGCGCAGGCCGGCCCATCCCGCCGTCACGAGCATCACGATCGCCGCGATCTTGAGCACCATCAGCGTGCTCTGGACGTTGCTCCCCGCGCGCGCACCGTAGCAGTTCACGAGGGTGAGCGCGACGAGCGCCACGACAGCGATCGTCGCCGGCGAGAGCGTCGTGCCGGTGAGGTCGCGGAAGTACCCGGCGAAGGTCATCGCCACCGCCGCCATCCCTCCGCTCTGCGAGACGAGCAGCAGCGTCCACCCGTAGAGAAACGCGACGATGGGGTGATATGCGTCGCGCAGGTAGAGGTACTGTCCCCCAGCCCCGGGCCGTCGCACCGCGAGCTCGGCGTACACGAAGGCGCCCGTAAGAGCGATCGCCCCGCCGAGCGCCCACGCGCCCAGCATCGCCGCGGGTGCCTGCACGGCGCGCGCGACCACCGACGGGTTCATGAAGATCCCCGCGCCGATGATCCCGCCCATGACGAGCATCGTCGCGTCGAAGGCGCCGAGGCGTCGCGCGAGCGGCGCCGCGGTCTCGCGGTCGGTCACTGGCGCGACCCGAAGGTGAAGATCGTCCGCGAGCGCCGTGTCTCGCCGGGCTTGAGCGTGGTCGTCGGGAAGCGCAGCTCGTTGGGCGAGTTGGGGAAATGCTGCGTCTCGAGACAGAAGCCGCCGCGATGCACGATCGGCGCGCCGCCCTTTCCGGGAACGTTCCCGTGGAGGAAGTTGCCGGTGTAGAGCTGCACACCCGGCTCGGTGGTGCGCACCGTCAGCGTCCGTCCCGTCGTCGGCTCGTGGACGTACGCGGCGAGCACGGCCTCGTCGGCGGCATGCGTGTGGAGGACGAAATTGTGGTCGTAGCCGCCGGCGCGGACGAGCTGCTCGTGCGGCGCGTCGATACGGGCGCCGATCTTCGTCGGTGAACGGAAGTCGAAGGGCGTGTCCTGCACCGGCGCGACTCCGCCGCGCGGGATGAGCGTCGTGTCCACCGGCGTGTAGAAGTCGGCGTGGATCGTCAGCTCGTGATCGAGCACGTTGCCGCGCCCCTTCAGGTTGAAGTAGCTGTGATTCGTGAGGTTCACGACGGTCGGCTTGTCCGTCGTCGACTCGTAGTCGATCACCAGCTCGTCGGCGTCGGTGAGCGTGTACGTCACGCGCGTCGTCAGCGTTCCCGGATAGCCCTCGTCGCCGTCGGGGCTGAGGTGCGTGAGCACCACGCCGCGCTCTCCCTCGCGCATGAAGGGCTCGCCGCTCCAGACGTACTTGTCGAAGCCGCGCACTCCGCCGTGCAGGTGATTGGGCCCGTTGTTGCGCGCCAGCTCGTAGACGGCGCCGCGCAGCATGAAGCGTCCCCCGGCGATCCGGTTCGCGTACCGTCCGACGATCGCGCCGAAGTACGGCTCCGGGTTCGCGACGTATCCGTCGAGCGTGTCGAAGCCGAGCACGACGTCGCCGAGTCGTCCGTCACGGTCGTGGGTTTCGATGGAGAGGACGATCCCGCCCCACGTCATCACGCGAACGCGCGTTCCGCCCACGTTGACCATGGTGAAGACCTCGACCGCGCTGCCGTCGGGCGCGGTGCCGAAGGGGGCGCGGGTCACCTGCGCGGCGGTCTCTGGTTCGTTCATGTCGCGCATTCTATCGTCCCGTATCATCATCGCGCCATCTGCGGGCATTAGATTCTCGACTGGTGAGCGACCCTGCCCAGACCTCCGAGCCGGAAACGACGCCGGCGCCCGCCCCGCCGCATGGCGTGAATCTCCGCCGCGGCGCCGACGCGATCGAGCGGGCCTGGGGACGTGCGCTGCGCTGGCTCGAGCGGCGCGACTGGGACGAGGGCGCGACGCTGATGGTCTTCGGCGCGCTCGTCGGCCTCGTCACCGGGCTCACGGTCTTCGGCTTCTACCGGCTGATCGATCTCGCCAACCTGGTCTTCATCCGGCTCCCGGCGTCGCGGCTGGTGAGGATCGCGCACGCGCTCTACCAGCCGGTGCTCACCGCGGCCGGCCTCTGGGGAGCGTGGTTCGTCGTGCGCCGTTCGCGCGTTCCGGACGGGCAGAACGTTCCCGACGTGCAGCTCGCCGTCGCGAAGCGCGACGGCAACATCTCCAGCCGCCCGGTCGTCGCGCGCACCGTCGCCGCCGCGATCACCCTCGGCTCCGGCGGCTCGGCGGGGAGCGAGGGACCGGTCGCCGTGCTCGGCGCGACCGTCGGCTCCGCGTTAGGCAGGCGGCTGCGGTTCCAGCCGCGCCACCTGAAGATCCTCGTCGGCTGCGGCGCGGCGGCGGGCATCGCGGGCGCCTTCAATGCGCCCTTCGCGGGGGCCTTCTTCGCCCTCGAGGAGGTGCTCGGCTCCTTCTCCGTCGGGGCCTTCAGC
This sequence comes from Gemmatimonadaceae bacterium, assembly GCA_036392515.1. GTDB lineage: Bacteria > Gemmatimonadota > Gemmatimonadetes > Gemmatimonadales > Gemmatimonadaceae > JABFXC01. The sequence goes on from DASVXU010000213.1 coordinate 30,548, forward strand.
CCGGTGGTCATCGCCAGCGTCGTCGGCGCGCTCACCGTGCGTCCCCTGCTCGGCGGACACTCGTTCTTCCGCGTACCCTCGTACGCCGAGCCCCACCCCGTCATCAGCGCGCTCCTCTATCCGGTGCTCGGGCTGGCGTGCGGGATGGTGTCGGCGCTCTACTCGCGGATGTACCTGCGCGCGCCGGAGATCAGCCGGAGGCTTCCCGGCCCCGACTGGGTGCGTCCGATCGTCGGCGGGGTGCTCACCGGCGTGATCATCCTGCTCACCGGCGGTCTGCTCGCGGGCAACGGGCACCTCGCGCTGCCGCAGCAGCTGTTCGGCGAGCTCGCCTGGTACACGCTGCTCGGCATCTGCTTCGCCAAGATCATCGCCACGGTCATCACTCTCGGGTTCGGCGGCTCGGGCGGGGTGTTCACGCCGACGCTGGTCATCGGGGCCGCGTTAGGCGGCGGGCTCGGCGTGCTCATGTCGATCCTGGTGCCGGGGCACATCGTGCACCCCGCGGCGTGGGGGCTCGTCGGGATGGCCGGGATGGTCGCCGGCGCGACGCGGGCGCCGCTCACCGCGATCTTCATGGTGTTCGAGATGACGGACGACTACAACTTCATCGTCCCGCTCATGATCGTCGCCGTCGTCGCCTACACCACCGCGAAGCGCTTCGCGCCGCACGGCCTCTACGACGGCTGGCTCGCGCAGAAGGGGGAGCACATCTCCCACGGCGTCGATCTCGCGGTGATGGACGGGCTGCAGGTGCGCGACGCGCTCGACGAGGACGTGCGGCCGGTGACGCCCGACGCGACGATCGACCGCCTGGTCGCCGCGGCGGCCGCGACGCGCCATGGAGTGATCCCCGTCGTCGAGGAGGACGGCGCGCTCGTCGGGGTGATCAGCCACCACGCGCTGCGCGAGGCGCTGGTCGTGCGCGGGGAGTTGGGCGGCGTCGTCCTCGCCGAGGATCTCGCCGAGCCCGCCGACTCACTGCGCCAGACGCAGACGCTGCGCGAGGCGCTCGCGGCGATGAACGCGCGCGGGCTCGACGCCCTCCCGGTCGTCGAGCCCGAGGATGGAGTGACGCGCTTCGCCGGACTGATCAGCCGCGCGCGCGTGCTCGAGGCATACGAGCGCGCGCTGACGAGCGCCGTCTAGCGCATCACCCGGCGTTCGGCTTCCGGGCGACCGGGAGCCGCGGGCGCGCGCTGGCCGCCATCGCCTGCTCGGTGCGGCGCATCGCCGCGCGCATCCCCGCCGGCCCGTCGATCGTCCGCCAGATCACGTAGACGAAGGTGTAGGCGCCCGCCGCGGCGAGCGTTCCTCCCGCCGCGAGCAGCGGCGTGCCCGCCGGCAGCGCGTGCGCACGGATCGCGAATCCGACGACCATCGCCGCGAGCCCGGCGTTCGACAGCCACCACTGCCAGCGCGCGGCGCGCACGCTGAACAGTGGATGCCCACTGAAGCGCGGGATCACGTGATACGCGACGCCGTAGATCATCATCGTCACGAAGCCGAGCAGGTTCATGTGCACGTGCGCCGGACGGTAGATCGTCCACACCGGATGCGCGGCCATCGCGACGCCTAACGTCACGCCCATCGTGAGCCAGGCGAGGCTGGCCTTGAGGAATGCCCTGACGTGCCAGTCCATCAGGCCGCCGCCTTCGCCTTGCTGCCCGGTCGCGGCGCGATCGTCGCCGCGATGACGAGCTCGCGGTCGCCGGCGCGCATCCCGTGCCGCTCCTCGGGCGCGTAGGCGATCACCTCGCCGACACGGCACGAGCGCTCACCCTCGGCGCCGACCACCCAGCCCTGCCCGGAGATCACGCTGAGCACGACCGTCGAGGGACTCGTGTGCGGAGGAACCGCCTGCCCGGGCGCGAGCCGGAAGAGCACGACCCGCACGTCGGGGGTGTCGAGCGCGATCGCGGTGGCGGGGCGATCACCGCCGCGCACCGGGATCGCGCGCGCGGTTTCCAGCAGGTCTATGACGTTCATCGTCGAGGTCCGATTGAGTTCGAGGGAGCGATCATGTTCAGAATCCGACGCGCATCTGCAGATAGGCCCAGCCGCGGATCTTCCCCGCTTCGCCGAGCCCGAGCGGGGCCGCACCCTTCTCGGCGCGGAAGAGCGCGCCTCCCAGCTCGACCGACGCGGCGCTGGAGACGCGCACGGGGAGGATCAGGTCGGCCTCGCTCCCGAGCGCGCGGTCGTCGCCCACCGCCGCGGCGAAATGGTGCAGCTCGCCCTTCACCAGCACCGACGGCGACAGCGGCGTGCTCCCCTGCACCAGGAGATCGACGAGCCCGCGCTCCTTCGTCTGCGCGGAGGGATCGCCGAGGACGTCCATCAACCCGTAGAAGGGATGGTTGGTGCCGAACATCGTCGCGAAGGCGCCGTAGCGTCCGTCGCGCGGAGTCCTGTCGCCGGAGAGCAGGTCCGCGCCGAGCGTGAGGCTCGGACGCTGCTGCGCGCCGTACGCGGCGCGGCTCCCGACGCGCGCGCCGAGCAGCCACGCGCCGACCGTCTGGCTCGTCGTGTCCGTCGCGGCGACGACGTCCTGGTTGCCGATCTGGTACGCGCCCTCCAGCTCGGCGCGCATCGGGCCCAACGCGGGCGCGCGCAGCCGCAGATCGAGCGTCGTGCGGTTCGCGTCGAGGTACGAGCGATAGCGCGCACCGCCGTCATAGAGGACGGTCGCGTCCGCGAGCAGCCGGCTCGCGCTCGCGCCATCCGTCCGGCCGCGCGTCGCGTACAGTCCGACGGCGACGTGATCGGGGGTGCGCGGCGCGGTAGCCGTGGCGCCGGCATGCCGCCCGCGCTCCTCCACCGTCGCCGCGAAGAAGGTCGCATCCCACGCCGGCGACGAGGCCGGCCGCACGCCGAGCCGCAGCCCGTCGAAGGAGCGCCCGGTGTTCGACCAGGCGACGGCGCCGACCAGGCGCTCGTTGCCTAACGCGATCTCCTGCCGGCCCGCGCGCGCGTCGAGCGCGTAGCCGCCCTGGATCCCGCCGAGCTGGAGGTAGCCCTGGTGCAGGTCGAAGACGTCGGGCGCCGTCGCGCCGACGTTTCCTTCGGCGCCGAGGATGCGCGAGTCCTGGAGCTGCAGCACGATCGTCGCGCCCTGCCCCACGTCCGCGCGGGCACCGAAGCGCGAGCGGAGGTATGTGAACGCGTCGGCGGGAATGACGCCGCCAGGCCGGTCGTACTCGGAGCGGGCGCGCACCTCACCGAAGAAGGAGACCACCGGCGAGGCGGGGGGCGTCGGCGGCGCGGTCTGCGCTCCGGCCGCGCCGGCGGCGAGGAGAAGGGCGGCGCCGATGGTCGCGCGCGGGATGTCGGACATGCGGGGGGACATATGTGCTCCGTCAGTCGTTCGCGGTCGTCTTCGTAAGCGCGCGAATCGCGCGCAGGATCGGCTCGGCGGCACCCAGTCCCATCTCCTGATGGACGATGGTGCCGGTGCGGTCGAGCAGGGTGAGCGTGTTGGAGTGCGCGAGCTCGTCCGCCGAGACGCGGCGGTAGCGAACGCCAAGCGTGGCGGCGAGGGCGCGCGTGTCGTCGTCGCTGCCGGAGAGCAGCGTCCAGCGGCCGGGGTCCAGTGCTTCGGTCGCCGCGTACTCGGCGAGCCGGCCCGCGGTGTCGCGATCGGGATCCAGCGAGACGAGCACGAGCGCGACGTCGGGGGAGGTCGCATGCTCGATGCGTCTCATCTCGCCGATGATGAGCGGGCAGGTCGCGCTGCAGTGCGTGTAGATCATCGCCATCACGACCGGGCGTCCGGCGAGCGAGCCGATGGGCCGTGTCGCGCCCCGCTGGTCGCGCCAGGTGGAGCCGAGGTCGTACACGGGGAAGCTCTCGCCCTGAGCGGTCGCGACGCTGGCGGCGGTGTTCGGCTCCTGGCCGCCGCGCGTGCATCCCGCGACGGCGACGAGCACGAATGTGAGCAGGGCGCTGAACGCGGTTCGCATCCGGTGTCTCACGCGCCGATCGCGCAGCGGAAGCCGAGGGTGCGCATCGTCGAGCGGCCGGTGAGCCCGGCGCGCACGGCGTAGCGGAGGAAGGCGGCGTAGTTCGTCGCGTCGGCGGCGCCGATCGCCGCGCTGGCGCAGAAGATCTGGTGGTCGCGCTCGGCGACGCCGCTGCCGGTGCTGCGCGAGTCGTCGGCGACGATCACGCTGTTGAAGTCGGCGGTCCACTCCCAGACGAGGCCGTGGAGGTCGCGGACGCCGTATGCGTTAGGCGCTCCCCTCCCGACGGCCCCGGGAGTGGTGGCGGCGCGCCCCGCGTAGAGCGCGACGAGCCGGCGGACGAACGCCGGGTCGGCGCTCGCGTCGCGCCGCGTCTCGCTCGCCGCGGCGGCGTACTCCCACTCGTCCATCGTCGGGAGACGCTTGCCGCGCCAGGCGCAGTAGGCGCGCGCGGCGAACCAGGAGATCTCGGTGACCGGGCGGTCGAGGAGTTCGGCGTCGCCCGCATCGAGGGCGCCCCGCCAGGTCGCGAGGTAGCCCGCTTCGCTGAACACCGGACGGATCGCGTCGCGACGCCAGGCGGGATTCGCGCGCAGGAAGTCGAGGTATTCGCCGCGGGTCACCGGCATCCGGTCGAGCCGGAACGCGGCGACGGCGACGCGCTCCCCGCCGGCGCGCCCGTAGAGGGGCCTGTAGCTGCCGGCGGGAAGCGAGGCCATGGCGGCCACCGCCCCGCGCCCGCCCCGCGCTCCATGCCGCGGGACGGCGTGCGCCGTCGAGGGCAGGAGGAGGAGCAGTGCGAGTGCGAGGACGGCGGCGCGCATGGCGGTGGTCATCGGTGCGTGTGAGCGGGCGTCCCTACTCGCCCTTCATGCCGGGGACGCCCGTCTTCACCGAGGCGAAGATCTTCGGGTTGTCGTCGCCCGAGACGTGGAGCATGCCTAACGTGCCCTTGTTGAAGGCGCGGAAGATCGCGTGGTCGACGAGGATCAGGTCGCCCGACTTCTCGACGCCGAACTCGACGATCGCCGAGCCGCCCGCGGGGACGAGCGTCGTCTGCACGTTGTGCTGCGTCGGCACCGAGCCGCCTTCCTGGTACACGTTGTCGAACACCTCGCCGATCACGTGGAAGCTGCTGACGAGGTTCGGGCCCGCGTCGCCGAAGAAGATGCGGACGCGCTCGCCGACCTTCGCCTGGAGGGCGTTGTCGCCGGTGAGGGCACCGACCGCGCCGTTGAACACCACGTACGTCGGCTTCTCCTCGATCCCCTTGTCCATGTCGAGGGTCTGGAGGCCGTGCTCACCGTACTTGCCCTTCGTGTAGAACTCCGACTGCATCACGTAGAACTCGCGATCGACTTTCGGCAGCCCGCCCTTGGGCTCGACGAGGATCATTCCGTACATCCCGTTCGCCATGTGCATCGGGACGGGCGACGTCGCGCAGTGATAGACGTAGAGGCCGGGGTTGAGCGCGGTGAAGGTGAACACCGACTCGTGGCCGGGGAGGGTGAGCGAGGCCTTCGCGCCCCCGCCCGGGCCGGTGACCGCGTGCAGGTCGATGTTGTGCGGCATCGTGCTGTTCGCCGCGTTCTTCAGGTGCAGCTCGACGAGATCGCCCTGGCGGACGCGGATGAAGGTGCCCGGCACCTGGCCGCCGAAGGTCCACATCGTGTACTCGACGCTGTCGGCGAGGCGCATCGTCTTCTCGACGACCTCGAGGTTCACGATCACCTTCGTCGCGTAGCTGCGCGTGATCGGCGCCGGAACGTTAGGCGGGGCGACGAGCTTCGCGACCTCCTCGCCGCGGATCTCGTCCGTCACCTGGCGGACGGGGACGCCGCTCTTCGATTCGGCGGCGTCAGCGTTGCCGCTGCAGCCGGCGAGGGTTGCCGAGGAAAGGATCGCGGCGGTCGCGAGAATCGCCGTCGTGACGGCGCGTTTGGTCCGGTTGCTGGAACGATGGCTGGGCATGGGAAGGATTCTCGTCGTGGATACGGCGGTGGGTGCGGCGGAAGCGGTCGCGGGATCGCGGCCGGCGAGGAGATCTGCGACGGTCGTCGACGCGAGTGGCGCGCGACGCTCCGCCTTGATGCGGGTCCACGCGCCGTGCGCGGCGCATGGGTGCCGCGGATCGCAGGGGGCGCTGCCGAGCATGCAGCGCGTCTGCGGACGCGGCTCGTCGAAGAGGTCGACGACGCGCGCGAGGGGGAGCTCGGCGGGGGCGACGGCGAGGGCGAACCCGCCGGCGGGACCGCGGGTGCTGCAGACGATCCCCGCCTTGGCGAGCGAGTTGAGGGTCTTCGCCATGTAGTTGCGCGGGGCGCCGGTGGCGTCGGCGATCTCGTCGGCGCGCATCGGGCGCGACGCGCCGTCGCGCGCGATCACGAGGATCGCGCGGAGGGCGTAGTCGGCGGTGGCGGAGATGGTCATGGGAGCGGCGAGCGGGTTAGGCGAGTTTCTCATCTGGATATGAGAATCGTCCTTTCCGGCTCCGCTCGATGTCGGCGGGCTACCTGAACTTTTCTGACTTTTGCCCGACGACCGGGGTCGGGGAACCCCTGACTACTGCCGGCGCGTCGGCAGCGCGCGAAGCACCGCCTCGAACTCGAAGGGCTTCGGCAGGAAGGGGCGGCCCGTCGCGCTGAGGAAGGCCTGCAGGTCGGTGCTGACGATGTCGCCGGTGAGAAAGACGACGCGCTGCGCGAGATCCGGGCGTTCCTTCGACCAGCGCTCGAAGATCTGTTGGCCGGAGACGTCGGGCATGCGCATGTCGAGCAGCACCGCGTCGAACACTTCCTCGCCCTCGGCGCGCCAGATCGCCTCGCTGCCGCTGCTCACCGTGACGATCTGATGGCCGGCGCTCGAGAGGAAGCGGTCGAGCGCGACGCGGATCGGCTCCTCGTCGTCCACGACGAGCACGCGCAGCGACGCGGGACGCTCCGCCGCCGCGGCGGGGGCGCTCGGCGCGGAGCGCCGGCCGCTCTTCACGATGGGAAGCTCGATGCAGAACCGTGCGCCGACCGCCGCGCGCTCCGCCCAGATCCGTCCCCCGTGCTCGCTGACGATGCCTAACGATATGGAGAGGCCGAGCCCCGTCCCCTGCCCCGTCGGCTTCGTCGTGAAGAACGGATTGAAGATCACGTCGAGCGACTCCGGCGGGATCCCCGGGCCGGTGTCCTCGACCTCGATCCGCACGACGTCCTCGAGGGCGCGGGTCCGGATCGTCAGGCGGTGGCTCCCGCGCTCCACCGACGCCATCGCCTGCTCGGCGTTGGTGATCAGGTTGAGCAGCACCTGCTGGAGCTGGTAGACGTCGATCATCGTCTCCGGCGGGTTGCCGTCGAACTCGCGCTCGACGCGGATTCCGCGGACATTCAGCTCGTAGCCGCGCAGCTCGAGGGTGTCGTCGAGCACCTTGTTGATGTCGGCGAGCACCTTCTCCGATTTGTGCTGCCGCGCGAAGGTAAGGAGGTTGTGGACGATGCGTGCCGCGCGGCGCGCCTCACCGCTGATGACCTCGACGGAGTGCCGCTGGTCGGGACGCAGCCCGCGATCCGCCATCAGCAGCTGCGCGAAGGCGGAGATGCTCGCCAGCGGGTTGTTCACCTCGTGCGCGACGCCGCTCACGAGCTGCCCGATGGCGGCCATCTTCTCGGACTGGATGAGCTGCTGCTGCAGCCGCTTCTCCTCGGTCGCGTCGCGGATCACGCAGAGCACCTCGCGGCTGCGCTGCGGACAGGCGTAGTTCACCGTCATGTAGCGGCGCTCGCCGTCCTTGCGGATGATCACCGTCTCGAACTGGCCGACGTTCCCGGAGAGCGCGCGCCGGAACTCGATGATCGCGCGCGGGAGCGCCTCGATCGCGAGCAGCGGCCCGAAGAAGCGGCCGATCAGCTCCTCGCGGGAGTAGCCGGAGAGCTGCTCTCCCGCGTCGTTCACGGTGGTGAAGCGACCGAGCGAGTCGAAGGTCATGATCGCGTCGCTCGCCCCCTCGAAGAGGTGGCGGTAGCGGGCCTCCGACCGCGTCAGCTCCTCGACCGCCTTGCGATGGTCGGTGACGTCGCGGAGGCTGACCACGCTGCCGGTGACCGCGTCCTCACCGTCCCCGATGCGAAAGGGTCCCACCGCGACCGCGACGGTGAGCGGCTCCTTGCGGCCGCGCGTCAGGCGAGCGTCGAAGCGGAGGCGCTGTCCCGCGGGGAGCGCCGCGAGGTCGACATGATCGCTCTCGATCAGGTCGTCGAGGGTGGTGCCGAGGAGCTTCTCCGAGCTGCGGCCGAAGAGCTCGACCGCGGCGGGATTCGACCTGACGACGCGGCCGTCACTCGCGAGCGCGAGGATCGCGTCCGGGGACTGCGCCGCGAGATCGAGCGCATCTCCCGCGAACGACGACGGCGACGTGCTGCTGCGCGACGGCCGGAGCAGGTCGAAGGGCTTCATCCCTTCGCGGCGTGCGGTCCCATGTAGCGCGTCACCGGGAAGCGCCGGGTCACCGTGTCCTGGCAGATCAGGCACGCGGCGAAGAGCCGCATCACGTTCTCCGCGCGCGAGGCGACGAGCGCGACGTCCTCGTTGGCCTCCTCGCTGCGATTGAGCGCAATGCGCGACAGCTCGAGGTGCTTCTCCTCGTCGGTGCGCTCGGTCTTCTTCGCGCCGGGGAGCTGGCCGTGCTCGCGCCACCACTGCGTCGTCTCGGGGCCGAGGTCGAGCTCCGGGTTGCCGATCACGGCGGGGAGGATCGTCGCCGAGACGACGCCCCAGATGACCATCTCGATCCCGGCCTGGCTGGCGAAGTGCTCCCAGTAGCCGATCTCGTCGTGCGTCGCGCTCCAGCCGAGCAGATGGCACAGCGCGAGCACGGCGTCGGGGAAGATCGCGTCGGGCCAGTTGCCGTTCGCGCCGCGTCCGAGATCGTCGGTGACGGCATCGAGGGTCGCGTCGGTCATCGCGTCGAGCTGCTCGGCGGTGAAGCGCGCGCGATAGGCCTCGAGGTCGGTGTACATCCGCTCGTGATCGACTCCGAAGCGCGCGAGCGTGTCGCGCCAGAGCTGATTGTGCGCCTGCTCTTCCTTGAGCTGCTCGGCGAGCGCGCCGAGGAAGCTGGAGTTCCTGACGTGATCGACCTTCGCGATGCTGAGGATCAGCGCGCGATTGAAGCCGACCACGGCGGGATAGAGCGAGCAGATGAAGGCGACATATCGATCGCGCGCCACGCGCCGCTCACGAAGGGCGCCGGCGAAGGCGCACTCGTTCATGAGTGCGGCGTACCGACGCGCGAGGTCGCTGACGACGTCACCCGCGCGCTGGCGGGCATCGGGACGAAGGCGGAAGTCGGAAGCGCGAGCCGCGAGGGGCATCCGGGACATGCGAAGAGGCGGCGCGCCCAGCGAGCGGTGGCCGCCGCCGGGTGCGAAGATGAGGCTCACGCCGTCGTGAGTTGTCCCTAATCAGACTTGCCGCGCAGGGGGTGAGTCACGGAAAAGAGGGGATTCCGGGCCTATTTTGGGCCTCTTTCGGTGATGCGCGTCACCGGATCGCTGGCGGTGGCGCATCGCGCCTGGCCTCGGGTGGCGTTGCCAGGAGCTGTTAGAACCCGAAGGTCACGAAGATTCACGAAGGCTGCTTCAGCAACATCTTCGTGAGCCGTCGTGACCTTCGTGTTCAAACCCGCCGCGAAGCTCGCGGCGAGCGGCGCGTCTCAGCCTCGCGCCGCCACCAGCGCCGCGACCTCGCGGACCTTCGCGTCGATCACCGGCGCCTCCGGCAGCACGTCGCGCACGGCGTCGGTGGTCTTGAGGCCGTTGCCGGTGATGCAGAGGACGACTTCGTCGTCGCGCTTGAAGTGGCCCTTCGCGGCGAGGGCGAGGGCGGAGGCGACGGTGACGCCGCCGGCGGTCTCGGTGAAGATGCCCGTCGTCCCGGCGAGGATGCGGATCCCCTCGACCAGCTCCTCGTCGCTCACCGACTGCGCCCAGCCGCCGGACTCCTTCATCGCCTTCACCGCGAAGGGTCCGTCGGCGGGATTTCCGATCGCGATCGAGCGGGCGATCGTCTTCGGGATCTCGGGGACGAGCTTGTCGCCGCCGCTCTCGAGGAGCCGCACGATCGGCGCGCACCCCGATGCCTGCGCGCCGTAGATGCGCGGCGAGGCGCCCTCGACGAGTCCGGCCGCGATGAACTCGCCGAAGCCCTTGCGCAGCTTCGTCACGAGCGAGCCGCCGGCCATCGGAGCGACGACCGCGCTCGGCAGCCGCCAGCCGAGCTGCTCGGCGATCTCGAAGGCCATCGTCTTCGAGCCCTCGCCGTAGTAGCCGCGCAGGTTGACGTTGACGATTCCCCACCCGAAGCGGTCGGCCAGCTGCGCGCAGAGGCGGTTGACGTCGTCGTAGTGGCCGCGGATGCGGACGAGGTTCGGCCCGTAGACGAGGGTGCCGATCACCTTCCCTTCCTCGAGATCCTCGGGGATGAAGATCCACGCCTGCATCCCCGCGCGCGCCGCATGCGCGGCGACCGCGTTGGCGAGGTTCCCCGTGGACGCGCAGCCGACGGTGTCGAGCCCGAAGGATCGCGCCGCGTTGATCGCCGTCGCGACGACGCGGTCCTTGAAGGAGAGCGTCGGGTGCGAGACCGCGTCGTTCTTCACCCACGCGCGCGCGACGCCGAGCCGCGCGGCGAGCCGCGGCGCGTCGACGAGCGGAGTGAAGCCGGTGTCGGGCGAGAGGAGGTGGCCGTCGCGGACGCCTGCGTCCGCGGCTCCATACGAGAATGGAAGGAACTCGCGATACCGCCACAGCGACTTCGCGCGCGATTCGATCGTCGCGCGGTCGGGGAGGGCGCGGTCCTTCGGGTAGAGCGGCTCGAGAGGGCCGAGGCAGTGCTCGCAGATGGCGACGGGCGCCGCGTCCTGCTCGGCGCCGCAGAGCTTGCAGCGCTGGGGGAGGGCGCGCGGGATGTCACTGGAGGCGGGCGCGGCGAGATCGATGCTGGTGGTCATGTCCGTCCTTGCGAATCAGTACTTCGGAACCTTCGGGTCCACCTCGTCGCTCCAGCGGAGGATCCCGCCGGCGAGGTTGCGCACCTGCGTGAAGCCCGCCGCCTGGAGCTGGCGCACCGCCTTCGCGCTGCGGACGCCGCCCTTGCAGTGGATGACGATCTCGCGCGCGCGGTTCAGCGTGGGAATCGCGTCGCCGATGGTGCCTAACGGCACGAGACGCGCCCCCTCGATGCGGGCGACCGCCCACTCGTGCGGCTCGCGCACGTCGAGCAGGTCGAAGTCGTCGCCGCGCTTCAGCTTCTCGGCGACCTCGCGCGGGGTGAGCTCCACGATCGCGTCCGCGTCCTGTGCCTCCGCCGCCGGGCCGACGCCGCAGAACTGGTCGTAGTCGATCAGCTCCTTGATCTGGCGCGTCCCGCACGCGGGGCAGGTCGGATCCTTCCGCAATTTCAGCGTCCGGAACTGCATCGTCAGCGCGTCGATCGTGAGCAGACGGCCGACGAGCGTCTCGCCGATGCCGAGCAGCAGCTTCAGCCCCTCCGTCGCCTGGATCGTCCCGACGAGACCGGGGAGCACGCCGATGACGCCACCCTCGGCGCAGCTCGGCACCAGTCCTGGAGGAGGCGGCTCGGGATAGAGGCAGCGATAGCATGGCCCCTCCTCCGTCGCGAAGACGCTCGCCTGTCCCTCGAAGCGGAAGATGCTCCCGTAGACGTTGGGCTTGCCGAGGATGACGCAGGCGTCGTTCGTCAGGTAGCGCGTCTGGAAGTTGTCCGTGCCGTCGATGACGACGTCGTAGTCGCGCAGGATCTCGAGCGCGTTCGCGCTCGTCAGCTTCGTCTCGTATCCCTCGACATGGACGTTCGGGTTCACGTCGCGGATGCGGTCGCGCGCCGACTCGAGCTTCGGGCGGCCGACGTCGCTCGTCCCGTGGACAATCTGGCGCTGGAGGTTGGTGAGATCGACGACATCGAAGTCCACGAGGCCCAACGTTCCCACGCCGGCGGCCGCGAGATAGAGCGCGAGCGGCGAGCCGAGCCCGCCGGCACCGATCAGAAGCACGCGCGCGGCCTTCAGCCGGCGCTGCCCGTCGAGCGCGACCTCGGGGAGGATGAGGTGGCGCGAGTAGCGGAGAATCTCGTCGGTGCCGAGCTGTGGCAGCTCGCGATCGACGATCGGTCCGCGATGGATCTGCGCGGTCATCGCTCAGCCCCCGGCGATCGCCGGAACGACCGCGATCTCGTCGCCGTCCCGCACCGTCGCGTCGAAGCCGCCGTGGAAGCGGATGTCCTCGTCGTTCAGGTAGAAGGTGACGAAGGGATACGGCTGCCCCGACTCGTCGCGCAGCCGCGGCGCGAGCGACGGATAGCGATCGGCGATGCGCGAGACGACCTCGCCGACGGTGGAACCCTCGGCCTCGAGCGCGCGCGCGTCGGCGAGCTTGGCGAGGATGGTGGGGAGATGGAGCGTCACAGCCATTGGAGCCTCTGCTCGCTGCTGGTGAGCGTCTGATTGTACGTGATGTTCGCGCCGCCGACCACCGGCGGGTTGACGAGGGTCTCGCTCGCGACGCCGAGCGCCCGCCACACCTCGGCCATCGCCTCGGCGACGGATTCGGCGCGTGCACGGCGCGTCACGGCGACGAGCGTCGAGCCCGAGCCGCTGAGCGTCGCCCCGAAGGCGCCGGCGCGCTTCGCCGCGCGGACGATCGCGTCGTAGCCGACGACGAGCGCGCGGCGGAAGGGAACGTGCAGCACGTCGTCGAGCGCGGCGGCGAGCAACCCTTCGTTCGCCGTGCCGAGCCCCTGCACGAGCCCCGCACCCAGCGCGGCGGCGCGGCTCGCCGTGGCGTGCGGCACCGTCGCGGGAAGGACGCTGCGCGCGTGCGTCGTCTCGACGGCGAAGCTCGGGATCGCGAAGACGAAGGCGAGCGAGGGATGCACGTCGAGGCCGCTCACGAGGAGCCCGCCATCGGCTCCCTTGAGCGCGAGCCGCGCTCCGCCGTAGAGCGCGGGGACGACGTTATCCGGGTGCCCCTCGACCTCGGCGCAGGCGACGGCGAGGGAGCGCTCGCTCAGCCCCAGTGCGAGGAGCGTGTTCGCGGCGAGCGCGCCGGCGACGGTCGCCGCTGCGGATGATCCGAGCCCGCGCCCGATCGGGATGCGCGAGGTCGCGTCGAGGCGGACGCCGTCAGGGACGTCGGCGCGGGCGCGGCGGCAGGCGGCGCGGAAGCCGGCGACGATGCGATCGTCGTCCGCCGGAAGGTCGCGCAGGGTGGCGAGTGTTCCCTCGCGCCCGAGCGTGAATCCCTCGCGGCCGGGCGCGCGCGACGCGGTGAGCGTGAGCCAGCGGTCCACCGACGCGCCGATGCAGTCGAAGCCGGCGCCGAGGTTCGAGGTGGACGCGGGGACGCGGACGACGACGCTCTCGCTCATGCGCGTGCCTCCGCCAGACGCCGCGCCTCGCGCACGTCGTGGAGCTCGCGCGCCGCGCTGACCGCCGCGAGCGGCGCGATCGGCTTCACCTGGGGGGGCGCGGAAGCGCCGAGGCGCGCGGCACGGATGGCTTCCTCCTCGCCCGCCTCGATCGGATAGCAGTGCTCCGGCGCCGGGAAGCGGCCGGCGCGGACGTCCGACGCGTACTGCCGGAACGACGCCTCGACCACCGTGCCGACGTCGGCGTAGCGCTTCACGAACTTCGGCCGGATGTCGCCGACGAAGTTGCCTAACGCGTCGTGGGAGATGACGAGCTGCCCGTCGACGTGCGGGCCGGCGCCGATCCCGTAGACGAGGATGTCCAGGCGCTCGCGGACGTACGCAGCCGCCTCGGCGGGAATCGCCTCGAGCAGCACCGAGAAGGCGCCGGCCTCCTGCAGCGCGAGCGCGTCCTCGGTGAGCCTCTCGACCGCGGCGAGGGTCTTCCCCTGCACGCGGTAGCCGCCGAGCTGTCCGAGGCTCTGCGGGGTGAGGCCGAGGTGGCCCATCACCGCGATCCCCGCGTCGGTCATCGCGCGCACCCGGCGCGCGACGCGCTGCCCTCCCTCGCACTTCACCGCGTCGCAGCCCGCCTGGATGAAAGCGCCGGCGTTGCGGATCGCGTCCTCGTCCGACGCCTGGTACGAGAGGAAGGGCAGATCCCCGACGACGAAGGCGCGCTTCGCTCCGCGGCACACCGCGCGCGCGAAGACGAGCATCTCGTCCATCCCGATGCCGACGGTGCTCGGCAGCCCGAGCATCGTCATCGCGGCGGAGTCGCCGACGAGGAGCATGTCGACGCCGGCGCGATCCGCGAAGACCGCGGTCGGATAGTCGTAGGCGGTGATGAAGACCGCCTTCTCGTCGCGCGCGCGGAGGGCGGCGAGGGTGGCGGTGGTGACCTTCTTCGATGTGCTCATGATCATGTCCTCGAGCGTCAGGCGGCGAGCGCGGTGAAGAAGTCGGCGACGGCGTCGATCCCCGTCGCCACGTCGGCGGCGACGCCGGCGAAGGAGATGCGAAGTCCGCTCGCGCCTCCGGGGCCGAAGCCGCTCCCGGGGAGGAGCGCGACGCCGCGCTCGGTGAGCAGGCGGTCGGCGAGCTGCTTGATGGTGAGGCCGCTCGACCGGAGCGCGTCGCTCACGTCGGGAAAGGCGTAGAAGGCGCCCGCGGGCGCGGCGCAGCGGAGACCGGGAACGCCGCGCAGCTTCGCGACGATGAGATCGCGGCGGCGCTTCAGCTCGGCGACCATCGCGTGCACCGAGCTCTGCGGCCCGGTGAGCGCCGCGATCCCGGCGCGCTGGACGAACGGGGGCGTGCAGGTGTGCCCGTTCACCGCGAGCACGATGGCTCGCTCGACGAGCCAGCTCGGGAGGACGGCGTAGCCGAGCCGGTAGCCGGTCATCGCGTACGCCTTCGAGAAGCCGTCCACGAGGATGGTGCGATCGAGCAGCCCGGGAATCGACGCGATGCTCGGCGTGAAGCCGCGCGCGTCGTCGAAGACGATGCGTCCGTATATCTCGTCGGTGACGACGAGGAGATCGTGCTCCAGCGCGAGCTCGGCGATGCGCTCGAGATCGCGCTGGCTCACCGTGCCGCCGGTGGGATTGTGCGGCGCGTTGAGGCAGATGACGCGCGTGCGCGCGGTGATCTTCGACGCGATGTCGTCGATGTCGGGCGCGAAGGCGCGCGTCGCGTCGAGGGCGTAGCCGACGGGCGTCCCGCCGACGAAGCGCGTCATCGACGCGTAGATCGGGAAGCCCGGATCGGGGAGGAGCACCTCGTCGCCCGCATTCACCGTCGCGAGGATCGAGTAGAAGACGGCGGTCTTCGCGCCCGGCGTGACGAGGACGTTCTCCGCGCTCGCGCTGACGCCGCGGTGCGCGAGGGCGTCGACGATCGCGCCGCGCAGCGCCGGGAGTCCGGACGGGGGACCGTAGCGCGCATCGCCCTCGGCGAGGGCACGCTGCGCCGCCTCGACGATGTGCGGCGCGGGAGCGAACTGCGGCTCGCCGATCTCCAGATGCGCGACGCGCCGTCCCTGCGCCTCGAGCTCGCGCGCGCGGGAGAGGACGTCGAGCGCGCCTTCGCCGGAGAGACCAGCGAGCCGCGAGGCCGCGGGCGGATGCGCGCGCTCGCGCGCGGGCGCGGCGGCGCGGGGTGGGACTTCGGGCTGTCGATCGAGATTCGTCGTCGCCATCGAGCACTCCTGATCGTGGTGCCGCCTGACCGGGTGCTTCGAGGGGTACCGCGAAATGGAGCGTCCTCTCGACAACGAAAAACGCCCGGGCGATGGAATGGCCGCCGGGCGCGTCGCGTTTTAGCACCTTGTTTTACGTGGCGGCAATAGGCGGCAAATCACCACGGTGTACGATTGTCTTTGGTCAGTCTATCGGCGGAGGGCGAGGGCGTCAAGTGGGATGTAGAGAGATCGTCGCGCCTGGCGCGCCATCAAATCGCTCGTGAGCGTCGCGGATGTAACAGGGAGCCGGGGAGGCCGGAGGAGTTTCGAGTCACGAGTCTCATCACAGGAGGAACTCCCGCAGCTTCTCACTCCCTGTCATGCACAGCCGAGCACAGGTCCCTCTCCCTTCGAAACCTCGCGCGCTCGCGTTCGTTCTGTCAGCTTCACGACAGGCAGCTTTCCCCCACCCGATCGACAAGCTCGCATGCGCTACCATCTGCTCCCGCTCCTCGCTTTCACGACCGCGTGCGCCACGACCGGCGCCACCTTCAAGAGTGGAGTCGGCGACACGTACTTCGATCATCCGCCCTTCTACGCCGGCGCGGGTGTCGCTTCCACGACGAGCGTCGGGTACTTCCCCATCGCGTATCAGCGCGGCACGACGACGCCGTCGATGTTCGACCTCAGGGCCGACGCGGGCACGCCGATGGGCGCGCTGCTCGACGACATGAACCGCTACCTCGACTCGCTGGGCGTCGCGAAGCGGCTCGTCGTCGTCGGAGGACGCGGCACGCCGCCGGACGTGATGTTCGGGTGCCGCACGAATGGAATGCTCCCCGACGATTGCGTCGATCGTGATTCGCTGGAAGGCGCGCCCCGCGGGATCTTCAACAAGGATGTGGGCGCGTTGCGGCTGGCGGTCGGGCGTCCGTCGAAGGACTGGACGACCTGGGCGGACAGCACGATGGCGGCGGCGAACGTGTCCAACGCGCTCGTCCTCACCCTCGAGGTCGGCGACTACTACCTCCAGCAGAAGGGACTCAAGGGGAGCAAGCAGGTGGAGCTCGGCACGGGGTACACCGTGTCGTTCCCCTGGATGACGTCGCTCGACACGCCGGTGAACGTCCTGCAGCTCACCGGCGCGCTGATGGACCGCGAGGGCAAGGCGGTGCGCATCGGCGCCGAGGGGCTGCTCGCGAAGCGGACGAGCTTCAAGGTGAGCGTCCTCGGCGCGCAGTCGATGGTCAGCGACGAGGACGTCGCGGCGCTGCGAACGGCGCGCCGCGAGGACCTGCCCGGGCAGCCGCTGGTGTGGCAGGTGGCGCTCCGTGGATTGGTGCGGGAGCTCACGGGTCGGTGAAACTACGAGGCGGGCGGTGAGGTGTGAGGATGGGTGTCGCGTGACTCGTGACTCGCGTTGACGGCGGGTAACGCCAGTCACGAGTCACGAGTCACTCACCCACACACCTCACACCCTCGCAGGGTAGTGACACCTCACCCACCGCAGTTCCGTCTCACGAGACACGCGTCACGGAACGTTCTCCTCGAGGAAGGCGAGCGTCATCTTCCACGACTGCTTCGCGGCCCATGCGTCGTAGCGGTCGGTGGTCTTCTGAAAGAAGGCGTGGTCCACGTCGGAGAACTCGACGTCCACGAAGCGCTTCTTCGCGGCGCGCACCGCGTCGGTGACCGCGCGGTGCTGCTCGAGGGTGATTCCGCGGTCCTTCGCCGCCCAGATGAACATGTGCGCGCCGTTGAGGCGCGGCGCGCGGTCGAGAAGCGCGGGCGCGATCCCGCCGCCGTAGTACGACACCGCCGCCGCGAGCGGGACCTCGCTGTTCGCGAGGTACGTCGCGCGTCCTCCCATGCAGAAGCCGAGCGCGGCGACGCGCTTCGCGTCCACGTCGTGCTGCGACGTCACCCAGCGGTACGCCGCGCGGATGTCGGCGAGCATCCCCTCGATGGTGAGCTTCCGGATGAGGGGCATCAGCTTCCCCATGTCGAGCACGGTGTCCTCGAAGCCGGGGGCGAAGCGGTGAAACAGCTCGGGCGCGACGGCGACGAAGCCGTGGCTGGCGAAGTCGTCCGCGAGCTCGCGGAGGGAGACGTTGACGCCGAGCGCGTCCTGGAAGAGGAGGATGGCGCGATGAGGCGCGGGCGAGGAAGGGCGCGCGACGTAGGCGCGCATCGTCGTGCCATCCTCGACTTCGATTTCTTCGAACATGCGATGAGTGGCTGGTGAAACGACGCGGGCTTCGTGCTTCGTGAAGCGGAACCACGGGCGGTGAGGCGTGAGGACGAGCGTGGAGTGACTCGTAACGGACGTTGACGGCAGGGAACGCCAGTCACGAGTCACTTGCCACGAAACCTCACACCTCACCGCTCGCAGGGTAGTCTCACCGCCCGCGGGGTCGTCTCACGAAACACGGCTTCCGCTCGAGACCTAGCGCGGCGCAGCGATGTCGAGTCATTTCGTCGTCAACCGAGGATGGAGGCACTGCCCGATGACTCGATGGCGGACCGCAATTGTGATGCTCGCGGCGCTTCTCGCCGCCCCGCTCGCGGCGCAGGATACGACGGCGACGCAGCGCACCCTCTACCGACTCGAGAACGACTGGGCGCAGGGCGTCGTGCATCGCGACGCGGCGGCGATCCGGCGGCTCGTGGCGCCGCGGTGGGTCTACTCGGACGAGAGCGGGATGATGAACCGCGAGCAGGGGATCGCGGCGTTCAGCTCGGGGCCGGACACCGTCACCGAGGCGGGCAACGAGCAGATGCACGCGATCGTGTACGGGAACACCGCGGTGGTCACCGGGATCCTGACGATGCGCGGTCATGACGCGCAGGGCGCCTTCGTCCATCGCTATCGCTACACCGACACCTGGATGAAGCTCGGCGGCCGCTGGCAGTGCATCGCGTCGCAGGACTACCTGATGCCGGAGGGGGCCAGGTGACGATCGGCTTCTTATCGAATGAACCACAGGGAGCACAGGGGTCGCAGGGGAGTTCACGTATGCGCCCTGTGAGCCCTGTGTCCCCTGTGGTTCGAGCACTGGTGCGTCGCGCGTTCTGTTCGATCGCGATCGTCGGCGTGCTCGCCTGTGCCCGGCACGACGAGAGCCCGGCCCGCGGTGCACAGCTCGTCTCCGGCGCCCGCATCGCCGTCCCGCGCGACGGGCCGGCCGGCGAATGGAGCATGCCCGCCGGCGACTACTCGAACTCGCGCTACAGCGAGCTCGATCAGATCACCGCCGCGAACGTGAAGGGGCTGCACGTCGCGTGGGCGTTCTCGACGGGAGTGCTGCGCGGACACGAAGGAGCGCCGCTCGTCGTGAACAACACGATGTACCTGGTGACTCCGTACCCGAACGTCTCGTACGCGCTCGACCTCACGCAGGAGGGGCAGCCGCTGAAGTGGAAGACGCGTCCCGAGAACGCGCAGGCCGCGACGGGTCTCGCCTGCTGCGACGTCGTCAACCGCGGCGCGGCGTACTACGACGGGCGCATCTACTACAACCTGCTCGACGGACACACCGTCGCGGTGAACGCGAGCGACGGCACCATCGCCTGGCGCGCCGCCATGGGCGACCTCTCGCGCGGCGAGACGATGACGATGGCGCCGATCGTCGTGCGCGGGAAGGTGATCGTCGGCTCGAGCGGGGGCGAGATGGGCGTGCGCGGATGGATCGCCGCGCTCGACGCGAAGACCGGAAAGCAGCTCTGGCGCGCCTACAACGTCGGGCCGGACGCCGACATCAAGGCGGGCGCGCGCTACACCTCATTCTATCCGCAGAACCGCGGGCCGAATCAGGGGACGTCGAGCTGGCCGGGGGAGTCGTGGAAGGTCGGCGGCGCGACGGTGTGGGGATGGATCTCCTACGATCCCGCGCTCAACCTGATCTACCACGGCACGTCGAACCCGGGACCCTGGAACGGCGCCGGCCGCCAGGGAGACAACAAGTGGAGCGCGGCGATCATCGCCCGCGACGCCGACACCGGCGACATCGTCTGGGCCTTCCAGCCGACGCCGCACGACCTCTGGGACTACGACGCGGTGAACGAGAACATCCTCGTCGACCTGCCGTTAGGCGGCACGACGCGGAAGGCGCTCGTCCACTTCGACCGCAACGGCTACGCCTACACCATGGACCGCGCGACGGGCGAGGTGATCCTCGCGCAGCCGTACGTCTCCATGAACTGGTCCACCGGCGTCGACCTGAAGACGGGACGCCCCGTGCTCGACCCGGCGAAGACGCCGGCCTCGGGGAAGAAGATCACGGGGATCTGCCCCAGCCTCGAGGGCGGGAAGAACCAGCAGCCGGCCGCGTTCTCCCCGCACACGGGACTCTTCTACGTCCCGACGAACAACCTCTGCATGGACTGGGAG
>DASVXU010000214.1:0-3131 GCA_036392515.1 Gemmatimonadaceae bacterium
GCGCGCTCGCGCGTCAGCTCGGGATAGAAGCTGATCGTCACGTGCGGGGTGAAGGTGAACTTGGCCTGCTCGAACTTCAGCCCGCTCCGCGCCAGGCGGTCGTGCAGCTCGCGGATCGGGCCGTGCGGGTCGAGGGGGAAGCTCACCACGTCGCTCTGCATGAAGCGATGCGGGGCGCCTAACGCGAGGCGGAGGGGGGCGCTCTCCCCGGCCACGCGCTCGAGGGCGGCGCGGACCTCCGAGGCGGGCGTCCCCGCGTGGACCGGGCCCAGCCCCGAGGAGCCGGCGAGCGTGACGTGCGGCGGGAAGGCGCGGGCGAGCTTCGGGTCGTACTTCCGCTGCAGCGCGTGCAGCCGCTCGGCGACGTCGCCGGTGAGCGCGGCGAGGACGAAGATCCGCCCCGCCGACGCGCTCACTCGCCGTTCTTCGCGTCGCGGCGGATCGTGACCGTCTTCCCGCGGATCGTCGTGCGCTTCAGCGCGTCGATCACGCGGTCCGCCTCGTCGCTCGGCACCTCGACGATCGAGAAGCGGTCGGAGATCTCGATCGCGCCGATTGCCCGCGCCTCGAGCCCCGCCTCGCCGATGATCGCGCCGACGATGTCCGCCGGGCGCACCTTGAGCTTGCGTCCCGCGCCGACGAAGACACGCGCCATGTCGCCCCCGCGCTTCCGCGGGATGCGCGCCTCCTTCTCCTTCACCCGGCGCTCGGCGCCCTCGCCGGCGACCTTCCGCGGCGCGCGCTCCGGACGCTCCCCGCGCTCGTACGCCTTCTCCCGCGTCCGCTCGGCGCGCGAGGGCTTCCCGCCCTTCCGGTCGAAGCCCCCCTCGCGCTCGACGCGCGGCGCGATCACGGGGATCTCCACCTCGTCGCCCTCGGCGGCGACCGCCTTGTGCGCGAGCTTCATCGCCGCGGCGGCCACGTCCATCACGTCGTACTCGTTGGCCAGCGACTCGACGGCGACGCGGAAGCTGTCGTAGTCGCCCTCGGTCAGCACCTCCTCCAGCGAGGCACGCGTCAGCTCGAGGCGGCGGGCGCGCAGGTCGGCGACCGTGGGCACACTCTCCACCGCGATCTTCTGCTTGGTGACGTGCTCGATGTTGCGGAGGAGGCGGTGCTCGCGCGGCTCGATGAGCGAGATCGCGACGCCTTCCCGCCCCGCGCGTCCCGTGCGCCCGACGCGATGGACGTACGTCTCGGGCGCGCTCGGCACGTCGAAGTTGACGACGTGCGAGAGCTGCGGGATGTCGAGCCCGCGCGCGGCGACGTCGGTCGCGATGAGGAGCTCGGCGTTCCCGCTGCGGAACTTCTTCATCACGCGGTCGCGCTGCTCCTGCGACATCCCGCCGTGCAGCGACTCGGCGCGGTAGCCGCGGCCGTTGAGCGACTCGGTGAGCTCGTCCACCTCGTGGCGCGTGCGGCAGAAGACGATCGCCGACTCCGGCGACTCGACGTCGAGCACCCTGCCTAACGCGGTGAGCTTGTGTGCGCGCGGGACGACGTAGGCGACGTGGCGCACCTTCGGCATCTCGCCGGCGGCGAGCGCCTTGCGCGCGATCTGGATCTTCAGCGGGTCGCGCAGGTGCGTCACCGCCAGCTCGGCGATGCGCGGCGGCAGCGTCGCCGAGAAGAGCGCGGTCTGCCGCTCGGCCGGCGTCGCGCCCAGAATGGCCTCGAGGTCCTCGGCAAAGCCCATGTCGAGCATCTCGTCCGCCTCGTCGAGCACCACGAACTGCACGTGCTCGAGCTTCAGCGTGCGGCGGCGGATGTGATCGTGCGCGCGTCCCGGCGTCGCGACGACGACGTCGACGCCGCGCTTGAGGGCGCGGAGCTGCTGCTCCATCGACTGTCCGCCGTAGATCGGCAGCACGGTGACGCCGCGCGAGCGTCCGTACTTGTGCGCGGCCTCGGCGACCTGCATCGCCAGCTCGCGCGTCGGCACGAGCACGAGCGCGCTCGTCGACGCGCGCTGCCGCTCGGTGCCGGCGATCCTCTCGATGAGCGGTAGCGCGAACGCGGCGGTCTTGCCGGTGCCGGTCGCCGCCTGCCCGAGGACGTCGCGCCCCTCGAGGAGCGCGGGGATCGCCTGCTGCTGGATCGGGGTCGGCTCCTCGTAGCCGAGTCCCGAGAGCGTCGTCACCAGCTCGGGGCTGAGTCCGAGCGCGGCGAAGCCGGCGCCGTCGACGGGCTGGGAGGTCTCGTCCTGCGCCGTCATCGTGCCGGCTTCGTCCTGTTCGGTCATCTATCTCATGGCTGACGGTGGTGTCGCCGAGAAGGCGAGCGCCCAGCCGTTGTCGGTGGGAACGATCGACGCGCCGAGCAGCCAGCGGTCGATGCGGTTGTGCGGGTGCGAGTGATGGTACTGCACGACCTTCCGGCCGGAGAAGGTGCCGATCAGCGCGCCCATCGCGACGTCGCTCGCCCAGTGGGCGTTGTTGTACATCCGCGAGAGGCCGATGAGCGTGGCACCACCGTACATCACCGGTGCAATATACCACGTCGAGCTCGGCCACCAGCGATGAGTCTCCGCGGTGACCGCCGACGCCGCCGCGAACCCGGCCAGGGTATGTCCGCTCGGGAACGACATGTACTCGCCCCCGTCGCGGAATCCGCGCGCGAACTTGAAGTCGTGCGGCCGCGAGGTGTCGAGCCGCGGGCGCGCCCGTCCCGCCGTCCCCTTGATCGCCCCGGTCAGGATCGTGCCGACGACGATCGCCTCGGTCCCGTGCAGGCCGAGGTCGGCCATCCGCTCGACGTGCGCGAGGCGTCCGACCGCGTACATGGATCCGCCGATGATCAGCGCCCCCGGCTGCGCGATGAGCCGGACGTCCGTCGCCGCGTGATGAAAGAGCCGGTTGCTCTGGTTCTGCTGGTCCTGGAGGTTCTGGGCGATGTGCTTGTCGAGCGGGAAGAGCGCGATCGTCCCGACGACGAACCCGCCCGCGATCCAGGCGTCACGGCTGGTGAACAGCGGCTCGGTCGAGCGCTTCACGCCGGTGGTGTCGGGCGCGGTCTGCTGTGCCGGGAGCGAGGACGCGAGGAGCGCGCTCGCGAGAAGGAGGGCGCGAAGGCTTTTCTGGGTGTCGAGCACGGTAGTCCGGATGAGGTTGTCCGGACAGGGCCGTGCACCC
>DASVXU010000215.1:0-7264 GCA_036392515.1 Gemmatimonadaceae bacterium
GTTCCCTTCTGGGTGGACACGCTCGCGACGCCGCCGGCGGGCAACCCGCCCGCGCTGCAGCTCGCGCAGTTCAAGCTGTACGGCACACGCAACGCTCCCTTCCCGGTCTACGTCCCGGGTGAGATGCTGCTCATCCAGGCCGAGGTGAAGGCGCGGCAGGGTGATCTTCCGACGGCGATCGCGCTCATCAACCAGGTGCGCGCGGAGAAGGGGACGACGTACACGCCGGGCGCCGATCTGGGTGCCACGCCGCTCACCGCGGCGACGCTGAGCTCGCAGGCCGCGGTGCTCGCGCAGATCGCCTACGAGCGGAAGTACGAGCTCTTCTCGCAGGGGCTGCGCTGGGAGGACCTGCGTCGGCTCGGCTCCTACATCGGCGTGACGCCGAAGGTGGCGTTCCTGCCGATGCCGCAGGCGGAGTGCAACACGAACCCGAACGCGGGCTGCTGAACCGCGGGACCGGGGGGCGGGGGTCGGGGGTCGGGGGTCAGGAACCGCGTTGGCCGCGGGTCCTGACCCCCGACCCGTGTCAGCAGGTCATGACCCCGCGCACATCGCGACCGCGTAGATGCGACGGATCGCGCCCGTCGAGACGTCCTCGTTGAACCCTTCCGCCGCCCACGCGTTAGGCACGGGCGAGCTGAGCGAGATCGGGACGGAGCCGACGATCTTCGTGTAGTTGCGATCGAAGAAGCTGAACTGGAACCCGCCGGAGAAGAGCACCTTGTCGCTGGGACACCTGGCGATCGCGCGACCGAACCGGCCGGGGGCGATGTCGACGCTGTCGCGCACGACCGTAATCGTGACCGCGCCGCCTGCGGGGCCTGGCGGGCCCTGAATGCCCTGCGGGCCCTGCGGACCGGTGGGTCCAGCCGGGCCAGCGGGGCCCTGCGCACCCGCGGGGCCGGTATCGCCCTTCGGCCCCGGGTCGCCCTTCGGCCCGGCGGGACCGGCTTCACCCTGCGGGCCGGCGGGCCCGACGGGGCCGGCGGGACCGGCCTCCCCTTGTGGCCCGGCGGGTCCCTGCGCGCCGGCGGGTCCAGCGATGTTCCACTTCATCTCGATGTGGCCACCGCGGCACGCGGACGGGCCACCCTCGGTCCCGATGCGGTAGATCGTCCCGCTCGCCGGGACGTAGCAGGCACGGATGGTCTCCGGCTCCGGCGCCGTCTGCGCCCGCGCGCCGGCGGGAAGTGCGACGCCGAGCAGGAGCAGGATGAACGACGGGAGACGAATCGGGCGACGCGCGCCCGTGATCGGTGATGCGCTCATGGCAGGTGTTCTCGTGTCGAATCGTCGGCGGATACGAAGCTCACTCGTCGGCGAGAACGCTCGCGATCTCGTCGAGGGTGAGGGCGATGGCGTCGAGGTCGGGTGCGTCGTCGGGATGGCTCGCGAGCGCGGCACGTGCGTCGGCGAGCGCGGACTGGGCGCGGGCGAGTGCCGCGCGGGCGCCGGTCACCTCCCCCGCGGCGAGCGATCCCTCCAGCCCGGAGAGTCGCGCGGCGAGCTGCTCCCCCGCGTCGCGACCCGTGAGCGAAGGGACGAGGCGCGCTCCGGCATCGGTGACCGCGATGTGAACCGCGGCGGCACGCGACGCGTCGGTGCAGAGGAGAACGCGCGCCGTGGGACAGCGGAGCGCGACGGGGGCGGTCGGACCATCCCCCGTCTGGCAGGCCGCGGCGACGAACACGGTGGCGCCGAGGGCGAGGGGAGTGGCGCGCACGCAGGCGGCGCGGCGGATGATCATCGGCAGGTTCCCTCCGGGGCGAAGAGCGGTGGCGACGCGGTGGCGCTGAACGCGCGCGACTGGCAGTAGGCGACGTCGGTCTGGTCGAGCTTCGTCCCCGGCGGCGCCTTGAGGCGCAGCGAGGAGCGCCGCTCCTGTCCCTTGAACGGCTCGGTCAGCGACGGGATGGTGAGCATCGAGAGGATGGGTGCCATCTTCGCGGGACGCGCGGGCACCGGACGCAGGTCGTCGTACCAGCCGTAGCGCGCGGTGGCGCCGATCGGATACGGACCGAAGGTGGCGGTCCAGCCGCGATGATCGCGGACGTTGTAGACGGCCTTGTTCCACTCCATCCCCGCCGGCGTGTCGCTCGTCTTCACGAAATCACCGAGCGCGCCGGCGAGCACACCCGCGCAGTAGTGGCCGTTGACGGGACGCAGCGAGAGGCAGGCGTTGTCGTGGATGATGCTGCCGACGACGACGCCGACGTCCACCCACGCCATCTTCTGGCCGTTAGGCAGCAGGAACTCGTCGTGCCAGCGGGGGAAGGTCCAGTCGACGTTCTGGATCTCCTTCGGCATGTCGCAGCTCGGGCCGACCCCGCCGAAGCACTGCTCGCCCTCCACGCGCACGAGGTCCTTGCGGATCCCGTAGAGCTGCTCGACCTGCTCGGCGGACATCGGCGCCGGCGCGAAGAAGCCGTACTTGCGATCGCGCTCCGGCGAGGTCGCGACTTCGCGCCAGAGGTCCGTCCATTGCGCCCCTCCCTTCATCGCCGCGATGTGGCGGCGAAGCTCCGCGTCGGTCGGGACGCGGCCGAGGAGCTGGTCATAGGCGAAGGCGGCGAAGGCGATCTCGCTCCACCCGCCGACGAGCTCGTCGTAGGAGAGGGTCGAAGCGGTCGCGGTGCGCGTCCAGCGACTTGCGAGGTTGAGATCGGCGACGTGGCCGGGGATCGCGGCCCCCGCCTGATAGGCGCGCGAGATGGTGTCGGCGCGCGGGGACACGGGGCGCGGCGCCGGCGCCGTCCGTGGCGGGATGCGCGGTCCGACGGTCGGCTTCACGACCTCCTGCGCGCCGAGCGCCATCGGGACAGCAGCAAGCAGCCCGGCGAGGGCGCGGATGATGCGAGCGTGAGTCATGGCACTGTGTATGGTGTGAGGTTGGGGATCACTGCATCCGCGCGACTTCGATGCGCTCCGCGGCATGTCCGCTCGCCGCCGGACGCGTCGCGCCGAAGGCCATGACGAAGAGCCGCGACGCATCCACGCCATCCTCGACGAGCGCGCTCTTCACCGCCTTCGCGCGCGCATCTGAGCGCGCCTGATCCCGCGCAGGATCCTCGGCCGCGACGTGGCCCTCGACGAGGAAGGCACCACTGCCCTGGCGGATCAGCTTCGCGAGCGCGCGAACGACGGCCCGCGAGCGTCCATCGAGCGCGCCGTCGGCGCCGAAGTGGAGCTCCGCGAGCACGACGCGCCCATCGTCGGCGAGATCAGCGGCGAGGCGCGCATCGTCGTCCGAGCGGTGGCCGCCGCCGGCGAGCGCCTTCACGCCGCGCTCGCCGCGATTGAGCACGGTGTCGGTGGCCGTGCCGACCTTCGCGACGGCAGTGTCGACGCCGCGGCTCGTCTTCTCGAGCGTCGAGTCGACGGTGCGGCTCGCGCGCGCGACCACCGCGCTGTCGGCCTGGGCCTTCTTCGCCTTCGCCTTGTCGGTCGCTTCCTTCCTGATCCGGTCGATGACGCCGAACTGCGCGGCGGCGGGCCGGCCGGCGAGCAGGACCGCGGCGCCGAGCATGGTGGCGACGAGAATGTCACGTGTGCGCATCTGTCCTCATGGCGGAAACGGGGCGACGAGCGAGGGAGGCTGCCGGTCGCCATGTGCGTGTAACGCAGCGCGGTACGCGCTGCTCTCACTCCTTCACGGTGCCGCCAGGCGCGGCGCGTCGAAATCGCCGTCGATGGCGACGGTCGAGGTTCCCGAGGCACCGCCGGTGGCGGTGAAGTTGAAGGTTCCCTTCACGCGATCCGCGGAGGAGGAGGTGATGGTCAGCGTGCCGCTGGTCGCGACGTAGTTCTCGGTGGCCCCCCCGGCGTAGAACGCGACGAAGTCGCCCGAGTTCGCCGGCGTGTCGGCCCTGAGTTGATACGTCCCCGCCCCGGGGAGCCCGCCCTGCCTCGCGAACTGGATGTAAGACGCGCCGCTGCCGGAGTGGAGCGCGATCGTGACCATGTTCGGCGTGACGAGATAGCCGGCCTCACCAGTCAACGTGGCCGACGTGGCGCCGCTGACGTGTGCGGTGAACCCGGTCCGCGGCCTGGGGTCGGTGCCGCCGTCACCGCCGCACGCGGCGGCGGCGACGAGAGTTGCGAGAACAAGTACGCGGGCGGTCCTGGTCACGGGTACCTCCAGCCGGCAAGCGGCGAGTCGTGGGTGGCGCGCCGCTCTCCCGTCGGCGCATCGCCCGTGAGACGCAAGCTCGCCGCGATCCTTCTCACCGTCCGCGATGTTGCCGGGGAAGAGTCCGCGCCCTATAGTCGTCTCCCGCGCTCGTTCCTCCGATCCGCGCTCCGAGACCAGGCCGATGACCGCGTGCTCGCTCCCGGTTCTCCTGCTTCTGCTTCGCGTCGCGGCCCCGGCCGCGGCGGCCGACAGCGCGCGGGCGAGCGATCCACGCGAGGTGGTGCGCGCGGCGACGCTCGCGATGCGCGGCGACAGCGCTCGCGCGCTGCGCTCGCGCTGGAGCGAGCAGCTTCGCGGGGATTCCACTGACCGTGCCGCGGCGCTCGGTCTCGCCACCCTCGACCGGCTCGGCTACTCGTACGACGACGCCGAACCGCGCTATCGCGCGATCTTCGCCGCGGACACCGCGCGCGGCGCGGCCCCGGACCGTTATGACGCGTATGCGCGCATCGGGCTCGGCCTCGCGATGGAGGCGCAGGGGATCAGCGGCGACCCGGTGCGGGCGCTCTACGATCGCGCCCTCGCCGACGCACGGGCCACGAAGGATCGCGCAGCCGTCGCGACGGCGCAGTTCCGCATCGGGAACCTCATCGCCCCGGCGGGCGGTATTGCCGAAGCCTTCCAGTACTTCGACAGCGCGTTACGCGTGCTGCCCCCCGACGCCGACGATCTTCGCTCCCTGGTGCGCTGCCGGCGCGGGCAGATCTTCGTCGCCATCGCGCGGCCGGGGAGCGCGGACTCGATGCGCGCCGCCGCGGCGTTCGCGGCGCGCGCGGGGGACGACGAAGCGCGCGCCGTCTGCCTGCGCGGCGTCGCCCTCCTGCACTGGCTCGGCGGCAGGGGGGACTCGATGGTCATCGCGGACCGCGCGCTGATCGAGCTGCGGCGACGCATGCGCGACCGCAGCGGGCTCTCGATCGCGCTCACGCTGGCCGCGGATCATCTCCGTGCGCAGGGCGATTTCGGCGGCGCGATGCCGCTCTTCCGCGAGGCTCTCGCCGAGGCGCGGGCGTCGCGCAACCACTACATCGAGGCGACGGTGGCGCTCGGCATGGGCGGCACCGCGCTCACGCTGAACGATCATGCCGCCGCGGGGGAGTACGTCGAGCGTGCGGTGAGCGCCTTCCAGGCCGCGCACGACTCGGGGAGCCTGATGCTCGCGCTCTCGTTCCGTCCCTTCGTCTCGATGGCCGCGGGCGACCTCGCCGCCGCGCGCCGGCAGAGCGAGGAGATCCTCGGCTTCTGGCGCGGGATCCAGGACTGGGGGCAGCTCGCCGAGGCGCTGATGCAGCGCTCGGTGATCGAGATGCGCGCCGGCGACTACGCCGCGGCCGAACGCGCGCTCGACGAGGCCGACGTCGCCGCGCGCCGGGTGCGGACGCCGGCCTCGATCGCTTCCGTGGCGTACCATCGCGGCCAGCTCGCGCTGCACCGCGGCGACCTGCCGGGCGCCGAGCGCGGGTTCCGCCGCTTCGTGACGATGATCGACACCGCCAGCCACCTGCTGCGCTACGACGGCCGCGTGCGGCTCGCGGAGGTCTATGCACGCCGCGGTGACGTCGAGCGCGCGGAGCGCGAGCTGGCGAGCGCGGGGACGGAGCTCGACACCTGGCGCGCCACGCTCAGCGATCCCGAGATGCGCACGCTCGCGTTCCAGGCGAGCCCCTTCGAGGCGAACGATCGCAACGCGAGCGTGGCGACGGTGCTCGCCGCGCTCGTGCGCGGCGGGCGCGCGGCGCCGGCCTTCGATCTCGCCGAGCGCCGGCGGGCGCGCGATCTCGCGGAGCGGATGACGCGGACGCGCGCGCTGGTCGAGCACGATCTCGCGGCGAGCACGACGCGCGACTCGGCGAGCCGGGACCCCGTCTCCGCGGCGCGCAGCCTGACCTTCGCCGAGGCTGCCGCCGCGATCCCCGACGAGCGGACGGCGCTGCTCGAGTACGTGACCGGCGCCCGCGGCGCGCCGACCTCGCTCTTCGTCGTGACGCGCGGCGCCGCGGGCGCACCGCGCGCCACCGTCCTTCCCTCGGCCGACTCGCTGGTCGCCGCGATCGCGCGCCTCGCCGGTCTGCTCGAGGGCGGCGACGACCCGCGCGAGCTGGAGCGGGCGTTAGGCAGCGCGCTGCTCGACTCCGCGCTGCGTGCGCTGCCGGCGTCGGTGACACGGCTGGTGATCGTCCCCGACGGGCCGCTGCACCGCGTCCCCTGGGACGCGCTCCGCCTGTCCGACGGGCGCTACGCCGCCGAGCGCTTCGCGATCGGTATCGCGCCCTCGGCGACGGTCCTCGCCGCGCTGGCGCGCGCGCGCGCCGATGTCCGCCCGAGAACCCGGCTCCTCGCCTTCGGCGACCCCGCGTTCCCCGAGGCGACGGAGAGCGGCGAGGCCGACGTCTATCGTTCGGCGTTCGCGGCCACCGGTGGGCTGCCGCGGCTCCCCAGCTCGGCGCGCGAGGCGCGGCTCGTGGCGCGCTACGCGGACGACGCGAACGTGCGGCTCCGCGGCGAAGCGAGCGCGGACTACCTGGAGCGCACGCCCCTCGCCGGCTACGACGTCGTGCACTTCGCGACGCATGCGCTCGTCGACGATCGCGCCGCGACGCGGAACGCGCTCGCGCTCGCGCCCGGCGGCACGGACCCCGACGGCTTCGTGGCCGCCGCGGATCTCGCCGCGCTGCACCTCGACGCCAGGCTCGTCGTGCTCTCGGCGTGCCGCTCGGCGGGCGGCGTGGTCGTGGACGGCGAGGGCGTGCAGGGTCTCACCGCGCCATTGCTCGCCGCGGGCGCGCACTCGGTGGTGGCGACGACCTGGCGGATCAGCGACCGCGCGACCGTCCCCTTCGTCGAAGCGTTCTATACCGGCATGGCCCACCGGCTGCCGGTGGCCGAAGCGCTGCGCGCCGCGAAGCTCGACGCGTTGCGCCGCGGCGCGCCGCCGCGCGACTGGGCGGCGTTCACCGTGGTCGGCGACCCGTTCGCCACCGTCGCGCTGCACGAGCCCCCGCGCGCCACGTACCGGTGGGCGCTGGTGCTCGCAGCGCTCGTG
This sequence comes from Gemmatimonadaceae bacterium, assembly GCA_036392515.1. Classification (GTDB taxonomy): domain Bacteria; phylum Gemmatimonadota; class Gemmatimonadetes; order Gemmatimonadales; family Gemmatimonadaceae; genus JABFXC01. The sequence goes on from DASVXU010000215.1 coordinate 7,239, forward strand.
GTCGTCGCCGGCGCGCTCTCGCTGCT
>DASVXU010000216.1:0-4240 GCA_036392515.1 Gemmatimonadaceae bacterium
GCACCTCGCCCAACTCCTCGACCAAGATGCGATCAACTCTCGTCGTCGCCACGTCGTTCGCGCTCGCTGCCTGCGCCGGGAGTGGCGCGTCGGTGCCTGAGCCGGGAGTGCCGGTGGACGCCGACGTCCTCGACGTGCGGCGCGAGCAGGCGGCGCAGCCCTTCGCCGTCTACAGCGGCTACAGCGACTCGACGCGACTCGTCGTGCACACGCAGTCGCAGTGGAACGAGGTGTGGGCGCGCATCGCCGGGAACGCGACCCCCGCGCCCGAGGCGCCGGAGATCGACTTCGCCACCGAGATGGTCATCGTCGCCGCGATGGGGACGCGGCCGAGCGGCGGCTACGCGATCCGCATCGACCGCGTCGCGCGGCGCGGCAACACGCTCTGGGCCGAGATCACCTCGACCTCCCCCGGCAGCGGCTGCATGAGCACCGCCGCCCTCACCGCGCCGGTGGACGCGGTGGTGGTGCAGAAGACGACGGGAAAGGTGGTGTTCGTCGAAAGTTCCGAGGTCAGGAACTGCTGACGACGGCCCTCTTTGTTTCAACAGCAGAGCCGAAGCCGGCCGCCTACTTGAGCAGCTGCTTCCCGATCGTCGAAAGCTGCATGTTCGACGTCCCCTCGTAGATCGTGCCGATCTTCGCGTCGCGGTAGAACTTCTCGGCCGGGTAGTCCTTCGTGTAGCCGTAGCCGCCGAAGAGCTCGAGGGAGATCGACGTCGTGCGCTCGGCGACCTGCGAGGAAAAGAGCTTCGCCATCGCGCCGGCGAGGGCGATGTCCTGGCCCTCCTCCTTCATCCGCGCCGCGTTGTAGACCATGAGGCGCGCCGCCTCCGTCTCCGTCGCCGCCTGCGCGACCTGGAACTGGATCCCCTGGAACTCGGCGAGCGGCTTCCCGAACTGCTTCCGCTCCTTGAGGTACGCCGTCGCCGCGCCTAACGCGCCCTGCGCGACGCCGATCATCTGCGCGCCGATCCCGATGCGTCCCTCGTTCAGCGTCTCGATCGCGACCTTGTAGCCCTGCCCGACCGGGCCGAGCACGTTCGCGTCGGGGACCTCGCAGCCGTCGAGGATCAGCTCCGTCGTGCTCGAGGCGCGGATGCCGAGCTTGTCCTCCTTCTTGCCGACGCTGAAGCCGGGGAAGCCCTTCTCGACGATGAAGGCGGTGATCCCCTTGTAGCCCGCGCTCGGGTTCGCGTTCGCGAAGATGACGAAGATCTCCGCCTCGGCGCCGTTGGTGATCCACATCTTCCGGCCGGTGAGGATCCACCTGTCGCCCTTCTTCTCGGCGCGCGTCGCGAGACCGAAGGCGTCGGAGCCGGAGCCGGGCTCGGAGAGCGCGTACGCGCCGATGGTGCCCGAGGTCAGCCGCGTGAGGTATTTCGTCTTCTGCTCCTCGCTGCCGTACTTCGCGATCGGGAAGTTGACGAGGGTGTTCTGCACGTCGACCATGATCGCCGCGGCCGCGTCCACCTTGCTGATCTCCTCGACCGCGAGCGCGACCATCGTCAGCGATCCGCCGGCGCCGCCGTACTTCTCGTCCACCTCGATCCCCATGAGGCCCATCTCGAAGTACTTCGCGATGAGCGCGGGATCGATCTTGCCGGCGCGCTCCATGGCGGCGGAGAGGGGACGAACTTCCTCTTCAGCGAAGGAGCGAACGGCATCGCGGAAGAGGACTTCTTCGTCGGAGAACGTCGTCAGGGCAGGCATCTAGCAGTGAGAGGTGATGGGCGAAGAGACAGGGCGGGTACCGTTGGAACCGGCGGGGCTGATTACAGGCCGGGCGCCGACGCGGCTCCGCGACGCGCGATCACCGCCGCATGGCGGCCGCCTGCGCCGTCGTGTCCGCCGGGACGCATCGGCACGCGTCGCCGCACGTTCCGGGAACGCGCGACGGGTGCCAGCAGCGGTTCGCGTCGATCGGCTTCGCGTCCACCCCGGAGCGCTCGAGGATCACCTCGGCGAGCTTCTCGTGGACGCCGAAGGCGGGGGTCACCGACCAGCGGACGTCGGGGTGCGCGAGCGCGGCCTCGGAGACGAGCCGCGGGATGTCGGCCGTCGAGTGCTTGCCGGGGGAGAGCATGTACGGGAAGGCGACGACCTCGGTCGCGCCGGCCTCGACGCAGGCCGCGAAGCCGGCGTCGATCGAGGGCTCGGCGAGCTCCATGTGCGCGTGGCGGACGATGGCCGCGTCGCCGGCCATCGCCTGAACGAGCCGCGCCACGCACTCGAGCATCTCGTTCGCCTCGTCGCGACGGGAGCCGTGGTCGATGATGAGAATCGCCTTTTTCATGCGTCGGGGAATCTGAAACGGTGGGAAGGAGGGAAGGGATCGCAGCCCCTCAACGCCCTCGTGCCCGCCACGTTTCCAAGGTAATTCCCCGCGGCGCGTCGCGCCTCGCTGGAGTCAGACCAGCTCCGCGGCCCGCGCGCAGAGATCAGCCAGCACCTCGTCGGGGAGCCGGTGCCAGTCGGCGGGACAGGGCCAGAGCCGCTTCCGCCCCACCCGGCTGACGAAGACGAGCCCGGGGTCGGCGCTCTGCACGGGATAGTCGCACTCGAGGGCGCGCCTCGGACTGTCGGTCCTCTCGTCGAAGACCTCCCACTCGTTGCCGGCGGAGTCGGTGAAGCAGCGTTCGTCGATCATGGCCATGCCGCGAATCCCCACGCGTCTCACGGCTCATCGTCGTCGACGAGCGTCGCGCAGTCCGGGATGGTGCAAAGTACGCCGGACTCTGCCGTAAAGTTACAAGAACGACGTGATCCGCGCCACCATCTTCACGCCGCCCGTAGCGGAGATTCGCGGCCGGTGGCTGCCACTCGCTCTGGCAACCGCTGTTAGAACGCGGAGATCACGAAGGAACACGAAGGATCTTGCTGCAGCACCCTTCGTGGCCCTTCGTGACCTTCGTGTTTCAATGACAAGAGCAGCAGTAGGCTCGTTGCGGCGAGGAGCTCCCGCTCAGGCTCGCCCCCAGATCAACCCGTACAGCAGCAGCGCCAGCACGACGGCCGTGAGCAGCACGTACAGCCGGTCCTTCTGCGCGGCGAAGGCGCCTAACGTCAACGCCACCCGCGCGACCGGCGTCGCGATCAGCAGCACCAGCCCGAGCTGGACGATCGCCGGGAACTCGCCGTGCAGCGCGCCGCTCGCGACGGCGCCGAGGGTGCGCCAGGGGGAGCTCTCGCCGGCGAAGTCGTGGAAGCTCACCGGGGTCGCGCCGTGCTGCAGCAGGACGCCGGCGGCGCCGACGACGACCACCGCGGTGGCGATCAGCACTCCCACCTGGAGGAGGCGGCCGATGACCTGCTCGACCTGGTGATCGCTCCAGCGGCCGCGCTTCACGTCGCGGTGGTCGGTCACAGGCCCCCCGTCAGCCCTTTGTAGAGCATCTCGACCGCGAGGACGACGACCACCGCCGTGAACAGTCGCCGCAGCCAGAGGGTGTTCGCCTTCGTGAGGATGCGCGCGCCGAGCAGCGCGCCGGCGAGGACGCCCAGCATCACGGGGAAGGCGAGCGTCGGCTCGATGTAGCCGCGGTGCAGGTAGACCCCCGCGCTCGCCGCCGCGGTGACGCCGATCATGAAGTTGCTCGTCGTCGTCGAGACCTTGAACGGGAGCTGCATCGCGCGGTCCATCGCCAGCACCTTCACGACGCCCGACCCGATGCCGAGCAGCGCCGAGAGCACGCCGGCGACGAGCATCACCGCGAAGCCGAGCGGCACCTTCTGCACCGAGTACGGCTGCATGACGCCCGCGTCCGGGTACGTGCCGTCGAGCCGCAGCTTCGTCGCCCACGGATGCGACGTCGCCGGCCCGTGCTCCTCCCGCGGCTGCGACGAGCGCCACGCGGTGTAGAGCAGCACGAGCCCGAAGTGGACCGCGAGCGCGCTCGTCGGGATGAGCCCCGCGAGCGCGGCGCCGAGCAGCGCGCCGGTGGTCGTCGCGACCTCGAGAAAGATCCCGACGCGGACGTTGGTGTACCCCTCGCGCACGTACGCCGCCGCCGCCCCCGACGACGTCGCGATCACCGACACGAGCGACGCCCCGATCGCGTACCGCAGGTTGACGCCGAAGAGCAGCGTCAGCATCGGCACCACGACGATCCCCCCACCGAGCCCCGTCAACGCGCCGAGCAGTCCGGCGACGAACGACCCCGCCGCGACGAGCAGCGAGAAGAGGGCGAGGCTCATCCAGCGAAGCTAACGCCGGGCTGGCTCCTCTGTGGGTCGTTCG
>DASVXU010000217.1:0-5336 GCA_036392515.1 Gemmatimonadaceae bacterium
AGCCGCCGTAGGAGGTCGTCTTGAACTCGAGCGACGGGCGGTACGCGTACGGGCGGGCGTCCTTGCCGACCTCGGCGTACGCCGCGCGCAGCTTGCCGGTCATGACCCGCCCAATCGACGGGAAGGCGTCGGAGAAGATGAAGCTCGTCGCCACCGAGGGCTAGAAGAACGAGTTCGCCCCGATCGGGATCGTCGACGTCCAGTCGTTACGGCCGGTGACGGTGACGTACAGGTAGTTGTTGTAGTTCGCCGTCGCGCTGCCGAAGGCGCTGAGCAGTCGGCGCTGGGCGATCGTCGTGCGCGGCAGGCGCAGCGTGGTGTTGTTGACGGAGACGAAGTTCGGGTCGAGGAAATCCTGCCCCTTCATCGCGTCGGTGTTCGACTTGTAGTCGGAGAGCGCGGTGCCGACGAATCCGCCGAGGGCCACGCCGCCGAGGAGCGAGCGCTCGTTGACGTTGAGCAGCGTCTGCGCGGAGATGCTGCGCGTGATGTCCGCCGCCAGGTCGAGAATGCCGTTGTTCGAGTAGCCGAGGGCGCTCTCGGGGTGCCGCAGGATCTCGGTCTCGTTGGTGTACGTGTCGGTTCCGAGATTCGCCTTGAGGCTGCCCCACGAGAACGGCGTCGCGATGAGGCCGAGGTTCGTGATGAGGCGGTTGTTCTTCGAGTTGTTGTGGTTCTTGTTGACGCTGAAGTACGGGTTGTCGACCTCGGAGGCGAGTCCGAGGGTGGTGGCGCGGATGCGCGTGCCGAGGGGGCTGAGGTAGTTCTTGGCGTTGTCGAACTGCGGCCAGACCATGAGCCCGATGAGCGGCCCGTTTTCGCCCTTCAGCGCCTGGCTGTTGGTCATGTACGAGTAGTTCATCGACAGGTCCGCGCGGAGCCACTGCAGGACCTGGACGCCCGACGCGCCGGTGAGGTTCACCCGGTTGAGCTGCGAGTTCGGGATCACGCCTTCTTCACGCGTCAGCCCCGACGAGATGCGGTAGTTGATGCGATTGTCGGTCGCGGCGCCGCTGAACGAGAGGTTGTGCTTCTGCGTCAGCGCGGTCCGGAAGAAGCCGTCCACGTTGTCGTAGAAGCGCGTGCCTGCCGGGTACGGCGCTCCGAAGTAGAGGAAGGTCGTGCTGCCGACGGCGCTGGGTCCGTAGACGCGCTGCAGCTCCGGCTTCCCGCGCGGGCTCGCGACGCTGAACGCGTTGCTGTACTCGACGCCGCCGCCGACGCGGCCGCGCTTGGTCGTGATGACGATCGCGCCGTTCGCCGCGTCGATGCCGTAGAGCGCGGAGGCCTCGGGACCCTTGAGCACCGTGAGCGACTCGATGTCGTCCGGGTTGATGTCGATCGCGCGATTCGAGAAGTCGATCCCGCGATTGCTGAACGCGGTCTGCGACCCCGGCGCGTCGGAGGCGAGGACGCCGGTGTTCATCGTCTTGTTGTCCATCGGCAGCCCGTCGATGATGAACAGCGGCTGGTTGCTGCTGCTGATCGAGCTGGTGCCGCGGATCGTGATCGACGTCGAAGCTCCGGGAACGCCGGAGGTGCTCGTGACCTGCACGCCGGCGACGCGCCCCTGGAGCGCGTTGACGAAGTTCGTGCGCTGCGCCTGGGCGATGTCCGCCCCGCGTACCGTCTGCTGTGCGGTGCCGATCGCGCGGATGGTCTCGGTCTGCCCAAGCGCGGTCGTGACGATCTCGTCGAGCTTCGTCGCGACGCGCTTCAGCTGGACGTTGACGACATCCGCGTCGCCGACCGTGCGCTCCTCGGCGCCGAACCCGATGAGCCGGAACTGGAGCACCTGTCCCTGCGAGGCACGGATGTAGTAGCGTCCTTCCGTGTTGCTCGTGGTGCCCGTGTTGGTGCCCTTGATGATGACCGTGACGTCGGATACGGGCGCGCCTTCCTCGCTCGTGATCCGGCCGGTCACCATCTTCTGCTGTGCTTCAGCCGAAGCCGCGCAGAGCGTGGCACCCAGCAACACCGCTAGCACTCTGTTTGTGATCATCTCGTCTACCGGGTTTCTCGTGGGCCGCGAGGCGCGCGCTCGTTCGCTCGCGTCCGCTGAACTGATGTCCGGAACGATCGCAACCCGTCGCTGACCGGAGGGGAGGCGAGGTCGCTCGGCTGAGAGCGGGAGCTGCGGCGCCACTCGAGGTCGCGCGGCGGGCGGTGGCCCGGACGCGGGGTAAGGAACTTGTTGCCCTGCGGTATGGTGACCGCGAATGTACACCCGGCCCAACCTGCCGCAAGGCGCGCGTCCTGCTAGCTTTGTCCGCCATGTCAATGCGCGAGAAACTGGAGCTCCTCGAGCGCCGCCGCGCCGAGTCGGAGCTCGGCGGAGGGGCGGCGCGGCTCAAGGCGCAGCACGACAAGGGAAAGCTCTCGGCGCGGGAGCGGCTCGACGTCCTCCTCGACGAGGGGAGCTTCGTCGAGCTGGATCGATTCGTCGTCCACCGCTCGACGGACTTCGGGCTCGATCAGCAGAAGTTCTACGGCGACGGCGTCGTCACCGGGTACGGCCGGATCGAGGGGCGGCTCGTCTACGTCTTCTCACAGGACTTCACGGTGTTCGGGGGCTCGCTCTCCGAAGCATTCGCGGAGAAGATCTGCAAGGTGATGGACCTCGCCGTGCGGAACGGCGCTCCGGTCATCGGGCTGAACGACTCCGGCGGCGCGCGAATCCAGGAGGGCGTCGTCTCGCTCGGCGGCTACGCGGAGATCTTCCTGCGGAACACGCTCGCGTCGGGAGTGGTGCCGCAGATCTCTGCCATCCTCGGTCCCTGCGCGGGTGGCGCGGTCTACTCGCCGGCGATCACCGACTTCGTCTACATGGTCCGCGGCTCCTCGTACATGTTCGTCACCGGGCCTAACGTCGTGAAGACGGTGACCCACGAGGACGTCTCGATGGACGAGCTGGGAGGAGCGGACGCCCACGGGGCGACTTCCGGCGTCTCGCACTTCACCCACGACTCCGAGCTCGCCTGCCTGCAGGCCATCCGCGAGCTGTTCCGCTTCATCCCGCAGAACAACGTCGACGACCCGCCGCGCGGCGCGGGGGCGGACCCGCGCGATCGCCGCGACGAGGGGCTGCTCGACGTCGTCCCCGACAACCCGAACAAGCCGTACGACATGCACGAGGTCATCCGGCGCGTCGTCGACGACGGGGAGCTGTACGAGGTGCAGAAGGACTTCGCGCAGAACATTCTCTGCGGCTTCGCCCACCTCGGGGGCCACAGCGTCGGGATCGTCGCGAACCAGCCGGCGGTGCTCGCCGGAGTGCTCGACATCAACTCGTCGATGAAGGCGGCGCGCTTCATCCGCTTCTGCGACGCCTTCAACATTCCGATCGTGACCTTCGAGGACGTCCCGGGATTTCTCCCCGGCGTGAGCCAGGAGCACGGCGGGATCATCAAGCACGGCGCGAAGCTGCTCTTCGCATACTGCGAGGCGACGGTTCCGAAGCTCACGGTCATCACGCGCAAGGCGTACGGCGGCGCGTACGACGTCATGTCGTCGAAGCACATCCGCGGCGACTACAACGTCGCCTGGCCGACTGCCGAGATCGCGGTGATGGGACCGAAGGGCGCCGTCGAGATTCTCTTCCGGAAGGAGATCACCGAAGCGCAGGACCCCAGGTCGGCGATGGACGAGCGGGTGAGCGAGTACAGCGCGAAGTTCGCGAACCCCTACGTGGCGGCGGCGCGCGGGTACCTCGACGACATCATCGACCCGCGCGACACGCGTCCGCGACTCATCGACGCACTCGACACGCTGCGCACGAAGCGGGACCGCAACCCGCCGAAGAAGCACGGCAACATCCCGCTCTGATCACGATGTTCTCGAAAGTCCTGGTCGCCAACCGCGGCGAGATCGCCCTCCGAGTCATCCGCGCCTGCCGCGAGCTCGGCGTGCGGACGGTCGCGGTCTACAGTGAGGCGGATGCGGGAGCGCCGCACGCCCGCGAGGCCGACGAAGCGGTGCTCATCGGACCTCCGCCGTCGAGCGAGAGCTATCTCAAGGGTGAGCGCATCATCGAAGCCGCGAAGCGGACCGGCGCGGAGGCGATCCACCCTGGATACGGATTCCTCTCGGAGCGCGAGTGGTTCGCGCGCGCCGTTCGCGACGCGGGGCTGGTCTTCGTCGGCCCGCCCGCGGAGGCGATCGCCGCCACCGGCAGCAAGACCGCCGCACGGCAGCTCGCCATCGCCGCCGACGTCCCCGTCGTCCCCGGCACCACCGAGGCGCTGCGCGACGCCGCGGAGGCGGCGGAGATCGCGAAGCGTTATGGCTACCCCGTGCTGCTGAAGGCGGCGGCCGGTGGAGGCGGGAAGGGAATGCGTGTCGTCCGCTCGGAGAATGAGCTGTCGGGCGCGCTCGACGCGGCGAGACGCGAGGCGAAGAACGCCTTCGGCGACGACGCGGTCTACGTCGAGAAGTACGTCGAGGGGCCGCGCCACGTCGAGATCCAGGTGCTCGGCGACAGGCACGGGACGATGCTCTCGCTGGGCGAGCGCGAGTGCTCGGTGCAGCGCCGGCACCAGAAGATGATCGAGGAGGCGCCGAGCGTCGCGGTCAGTCCCGCGCTGCGCCGCGAGATGGGGGAGGCCGCCGTCCGGTTCGCGAAGGCCGCGGGCTACGTGAACGCGGGGACGTGCGAGTTCCTGCTCGACGCGGACGGTCGCTTCTACTTCCTCGAGATGAACACGCGCGTGCAGGTCGAGCATCCGGTGACCGAGCTCGTGACCGGGATCGACATCGTGCAGTGGCAGCTCCGGATCGCGAGCGGCGAGCAGCTCCCGTTCCGGCAGGAGGAGATCGCGCCACGCGGTTGGGCGATCGAATGCAGGATCACGAGCGAGGATCCGGCGAACGGGTTCCTGCCATCGACGGGCCGGATCTCGTATCTGCACGTGCCCGCGGGCCCGGGCGTGCGCTGGGATGGCGGGATCGAGACGGGGAGCGAGGTCGGACTGTTCTACGATCCGATGCTCGCGAAGCTGATCGTCTGGGCGGAGACGCGCGAAGCGGCGATCGCCCGCATGCATCGCGCGCTGCTCGAGCTGACCATCGAGGGCGTCGAGAGCTCGCGCGACTTCCACCTGCGCGTCATGGAGGACGACGATTTCCGTCGCGGCGCGATCGAGATCCAGTGGCTGGAGCGTCGCCTCCCGTCGCTCACGAAGGTCGCGCCGCCGCGCGGAGGAACACAGCTCGCCGCGATCGCCGCGGCGCTGATCGCCGACGCCGACCGCAGGACACGCCGCGCCGGACCGGCGGATTCCGCCGCGACGAGCGCGCCCGCGCCCGCGTCGTCCGGCGGCGCGCGCTGGCTCGACGTC
>DASVXU010000218.1:0-14043 GCA_036392515.1 Gemmatimonadaceae bacterium
CGAGATCTCGATGCTCTGCTGCGCCGCGATCGCGTTCAGCTGCCGCATGAAGCGCGCGCTCTGCGCGATCGTCTCGCGCAGGTCGGAGATCCCCTTGTTCTGGACCATCTCGATCGTGAACGCGTCGCTCATCTCGCGCACGCCGCGGCTCACCGTGTCCAGCCGCGCGAGCAGCTCGCCCATCGTCACCGAGGGCTTGCCGACCGGAATCGTGTCCCCCTTCTCGTAGCTCACCGGGTTCGGGCCGGGGGCGCGCAGCGCGATCATCATGTCGCCGAACAGGCCGTTAGGCTCGACCGTCGCCACCGTGCCCTGCGGCACCTGGTAGTCCTTGCCGATTCGCATCTGCACCGTCAGCGTCCCGTTCTTCTCGAGGTTGATGTCGCCGACGTAGCCGACGTTCACCCCCGAGAGAAGCACGGGCTGGCCCTGCTTCAGCCCCGAGCCCCACGGGAACACCGCGTAGAGCGGATACCCTGACGCGAGCCCCCCGCGGACGAGCCAGAGGGTGCCGAGCACCCCCACGACCACCGCGAGGATCACGACGAACCCGACGAGAACCTCGTTTCGTCTCTTCATCCCTGGAGTTGTGGCGCGAGCAGGGCCGCCGTGAGCGCGTCGAGCACGAGGATCGCCACGCTCGCGATGACCACCGCCTTCGCGGTGGAACGGCCGACGCCCTCGGCGCCGGCCTCGGTGATGTACCCCTCGTAGGAGCAGACGAAGGCGATCGCGCCTCCGAACATCACCGCCTTCAACAAGCTATAGAAGAACTGGAAGGGCGCGAAGCCGAGCTTCAGCCCCTCCACGAACTGCGACGACAGCACGTCCGTCGCCAGCGCCGCGGTCAGCCACCCCGCGATGATCCCCACGAAGTTCGCGAAGACCGTCAGCACCGGCAACATGATCAGCGCCGCGAGCAGCCGCGGCACGACGAGATACGCGATCGGATCGTAGGCCAGCGTCTCCAGCGCGTCGATCTGCTCGGTGACGCGCATCGTCCCGATCTCCGCCGTCATCCGCGCGCCGACGCGTCCCGTCAGCACGAGCCCCGTGAGAAGGGGCCCGAGCTCGAGCACGATCATCTGCCGCACCGACAGCCCGACGACGCTGAGCTGGATCCCCTGGAAGAGCTGATAGCGCACCTGCAGCGCGATCACGCTCCCGATGAACGCGGCGACGATGCAGGCGAGCGGGATCGAGTCCACCCCGATGTTCCGCATCTGCCGGATCGTCTCCGGCACGTACGTCGCCGGGTCGGCGAAGGCGCGCCCGATGTCGCGCAGGAAGAGCGCGCGCAGCCCGACGTCGCGCAGGTTCCCCGTCGCGCGGCGCGCCGCCCGGCGGAACAGCTTGATCCCCGCCCGCTGGACGACCGGAAACTGTGCGGTCTCCCGCGGATCGGTGACTGGTTCGTGGATGGTCGGCACGCGGTCGTGGTCAGGTACGGGCGCGCGAGAGCAGGAAGCCGCCGACTATCGCGAAGACGATGTTCGGCAGCCACGCCGCGAGGTCGGGAGGCATCAGCCCCTTCCCGCCGATCGCCTTCGTCAGCTGGATCATCATCAGGAAGATGATCGTCACGCCGAGGCTGACGCCGATCCCGTACGCCGCGCCGCCGCGCTGCGTGCTCGTCGCCAGCGGGGCGCCGAAGAGCGCGATGATCAGGCAGGTCACCGGGATCGCGATCTTGAGCGCGCGCTCGACCTTGAGCTCGTTCGCGTCGCCCCCGGAGCGCTCGAGCGCCTTGATGAAGCGGCTCAGGTCGCGGTATCCCATCTCGTGCGGGGAGCGCGGCGTCGCGAGGAGATCGGAGGGCTGCTCGGTCATCCCGCGGTCGCGCAGCGAGTCGAAGGCGACGGCGAAGTCGGGACCGTCGGTCGGGACGACGTGCACCGTCCCCTTGCGCAGCGTCCAGCTGTTGCCGGGCTTGTACGTCGCCGTCGCCGCGCTGATCACCAGCGTCGGATAGTCGGCGCCGTTCCCCTTCCGCTCGATCTGGAAGCTCCCCATCTGCTGGTTCGGCACCGAGAGCGAGCCCGCCTTGTAGACGCGCCCGTTCTCCGCCGAGTAGACGAAGTTGAAGCGCTCGGTGCCGCGCGCGTCCTTGTTCTCCTCGAGGATGTCGTTCCGCTTCGCCGTCGTGATCGGGGAGATCTCGCTGATGACGAGACCGAGGAACGCCGCGAGCAGCGCGCCGGCGACGATCGGCGCGATGAGGCGATAGAAGCTGATCCCGCTCGCCTTCGCCGCCGTCACCTCGGAGTAGCGCGTGAAGCTCCCGATGGAGAACACCGTCGCGAAGAGGACCGCGGCCGGCAGCACCATGAACATCGACTCGGGGAGCCAGTACAGGTAGCTGAGCGCGATCGCCTCACGCGACAGGTGACGGGCGAGGTACTTCTCGAGGTTGTCCGTGAGGTCGATGACGATGACGAGCAGCGGGAAGCCGAACGCCGTCGTGAGGAAGATCTTGAACCACTCGCCGAAGACGTAGCGGTCGAGGGCGCGCGGCATCAGCCTCATGCCACCCTCCGCCGCCGGTCGACGTGCAGCCCGATCTTCCGCAGCCAGCGCGCGAGCCAGGCGCGCACCATGTCGAGCATCTCGCGCATGTCGCCGCCGCGCGCCGTGCTCGCCTCCTTGCCCATTCGCGACAGCAGGAACAGCCCGATGATCGTGAAGACGATGTTCGCGAGCCACATCGAGAGGAACGGGCTCAGCGTCCCGTTCTCGGCGAGCGACTGGCCGGCGATGAGCCCCACGTAGTAGAGCGCGAAGACGCCGAGCGAGACGCTGATCACCAGGCCGACGCCGCCGCGCGGGAAGCGCAGCGCGATCGGCGCGCCGATCAGTATGAAGACGATGCAGGCGACCGCGAGGGAGAACTTCTTGTGGATCTCCACCCCGAACATGTCGCGCGTCCGCTGCGCCTCGGTGATCCGGTCCCGCAGCGAGCCGATCGCGCCGAGCGTGACGTCGCCCTGTGCGTTCGCGAACCCCGCCGAGGGCGGAAGGCCGGTGCCGCGGTCGATGCCGATCGCCGCCGGATTGGGCGGATGGACGGCCGTGTTCCGCGCCGAGTCCTGCTCGGCGCGCTGCCGCTCGATCATCGTCCGGTCGCGCGCCCGCTGCGCCCGCGAGGTGAACTGCGGCATGGGCGGCTCGGCGGCCGCGGCCTGCTTCACCCCGAAGATGCCGAGCATCCGGCAGTAGACGCCGCCGATCGTCAGCCCGACCTTCGGCTTCATGCTGTCGCGCGCGGCGGGAGAGCTGACCGGGTTCGCCAGCGGCCAGCCGGTGAGCGCCATGTGCACGTTGTTCGCGAGCAGGTACTCGAGCTCCTGCTGCGTGCGCTGCACTCCCTGCTGCGCGGTGCGGTAGTCCTGCTGCATCTCGCAGATCGTCTTCTCGCGCGGCCCCTTGTAGCTGTTGTCCTCGGAGCTCTCGAACTTGCTCCCGATCCCGCGCACGCGCATGCGGTTGCGGGTGAAGAAGAGCCGCTGCAGCTGCCCGGGATCGGTGCTCGACACCTCCTGCATCCAGCCGTCGAACAGCGTCATCACGAGATCCTGGCCGTTCGCGCTGAAGCCGAGCAGCCCGCTGTTCGCGTAGATCGTGCGCGCCCGCGAGGGGTCGCTGAGGTCGTAGATCGTCACCTCGCGCATCCGGCTCGTCGAGCGGTCGATGTGCCCCGTGCGCACGTAGAGCCGCCCCGGCGAGACCGGATTGATCACCTGCTCGCGCAGCGCGAAGGTCGGCTTGGTGCGCGCGATGTCCGTCTGCAGCGTCGCGAGCTGGTGGTTCGCGCGCGAGAGGATCTGGTCGTTGAAGCCGATCATCAGCACCGCGAGCACCGTCGCGGCGCCGAGCGCGGGGATCATGACGGTCGGCATCCCGACGCCGCTCGCCTTGAGCGCGGTGATCTCGTTCTCCGCGGCGAGCCGGCTGAAGGCGTAGAGCGTCGCGATCAGCACCGCCATCGGCAGCGTCGTCGCGACGGTGAAGGGGATCGAGAGCGCGAAGAACTCGACGATCGCCGTCCACGGAAGCCCCTTGCCCACGAGCGCGCCGAACTGCTTCGCGACGTAGTTGAGCAGGAGCAGCGACGTCAGCGCGGCGAGCGCGAAGACGAGCGGTCCGGCGTGTTCCTTGAGTACGTATCTGGAGAGTATCTTCACGTGACCCGAAGTTTCCACCCGGGAACCCGGCAATTCAAGGCTCGGCGCCGCCCACGCGGGCAGGCTGCCGTCCCCAGAGCATAGTGCGCGCCCCTCTCCTTCCTCTCCTCGTGCTGCTGGGCCTCGCTCCCGCGTACGGGGGAACGGGGACGCTGCTGCACGCCCAGGGACGAGCGGTTCCCGACACGTCCATCGTGCGCCGCTTGACGCTCGCGGTCCCGCCGGCGCTCGAGCCCTTCGGCTCCATCGCCCAGCACCGGCTCCCCGCGAGCGCGATCGCCGCGATCCAGGCGGACTCCGTGCGACGCGCCCTCGCCCGCCGCGAGCGGACCCTCGCCGCGGCCTGGCTCGGTGCCCGCGACCGCCGCATTCCCGCGCCGACGATCGCCGCCTTCGCGCCGCCGCCGCGTCCGCGTCCGGAGCCCTCGCTCCTGCCGCGCGACACGAGCGTCGCGGCGCTGCCCCCGGAAACCCTGCCGGGCTCGGTGCCCGTCACGGACTACGCCGACCTCGCCCTCAAGCTCAACACGCGGCTCGAGCTGAAGGGGGAGCGCGCGCAGACCTCCCCCTGCCTGACGATCGAGCTCGCCTCGCTCGGCACCTGCCGGTCGCCGCTCGTCCCGAACTTCAACTTCCAGTTCAACGTGCTCTCGGGGGGCGTCGTCGCCGACCGCGTCCACGTGGACGTGGACTACGACTCGCAGCGCGAGTTCGACGCGTCGAACAACCTCTCGATCTACTACCAGGGGAAGCCGAACGAGGTCCTGCAGCGCCTCGAGGTCGGCAACGTCACCTTCGCGCCGCCGCCCTCGCGCTTCATCACCGCCGGCATCCCGAGCGGCAACTACGGCGTGCAGGCGCTCGGCCAGGTGGGGCCGATGCGCTTCCGCGCCATCGCGGCGCAGCAGAAGGGGCAACTCGTCCACGACGCACGCTTCACGGTGGGCGACCGCACCGAGCGCAGCGAGTCGCGCGACATCGACGACTACCAGATCGAGCCGCGGCGCTTCTTCTTCACCGTCGATCCCGCGCTCTTCGACGGCTATCCGAACGTCGACATCCTCAACCACGCGCAGCTCGCCTCGCTGCGCGCGCAGCTTCCGCTCAACCAGCGCCCGGCGAAGGTCCGCGTCTACCGACTGCAGATCGGCAGCCAGCCCGCCAACCCTAACGGTCCGCGCTTCATCGTCAACGGGTTGACCTCGGCGAACCGCGGCGAGCAGCCGTACGAGCTGCTGCGCGAGGGGGTGGACTACTACATGGACCCCTCGCTGCTCTGGTTCGCGCTCGTGCGCACACCGAGCCTCGACCGCGACCGGATCGTCGTCGCGTACACCGTCGGCGAGGGGGCGGGCGTCGTCGACACGACCACGGGCGGGACGCCGGATGTCGAGTACATCCCCGCCTCGCAGAGCGGCCACGGGCAGTACGCGAACCTCGTCTACGACCACTCGATCAACCCCGGCGACCCGGCGTTCCGGCGCGAGATCCGCTCGGTGTATCGCATCGGCGGCGAGGAGGTGCGGCGCAACACGATCAACCTCCGCGTCGTCGCCGGCGCGGCGGGGGACCAGGAGAAGCCGAGCGCGGGAAGCGCCCAGACGTACCTGCAGATGTTCGGGCTCGCGCAGTCCACGAACCCCGCCGCCTTCGACGCCGAGAACCGCGTCTGGCCGCGGCCGAGCGATCCCAACGTCTCGATCGGGCCGGGCGGCGGCACGTCGCGCGTGATCGGCGATTACTTCGTCGTGCTCCCCTCGGTGCGGCCCTTCACGGAGACGACGAAGGGGGGGCGCGTCGAGCCGGGCAACCTCACCAACGATCCGATCTACACGACGCCCGACGAGTACCTCTACTCGACGCGGCACCCGACGGCGGTGTACCGGCTGCAGCTCCGCTACCAGACCGAAGGGGGCGGCGACCAGGGCTCGCTCATGCTCGGCGCGGTGCAGCTCCGCAGGAACTCCGAGCGCATCATCGTGGACGGCATGCAGCTCGTCCGCGACCTCGACTACACGGTGGACTACGAGCTGGGGCGCGTCACCTTCGCGCGGCCGGACACGCTCTTCCCGCGCCCGCGCACCGTGACGGTGCAGTACGAGGAGAACCCCGTCTTCCAGAACGTCGCGACGAACGTCTTCGGGATCGCGTCCACCTTCGCGGCGCCGGCGGGGGAGGTGACTTTCACCGCGATGGCGCAGGGACAGAAGACGCTCTACACCCGCCCGCCGTTAGGCTTCGAGCCCGCGTCGTCGCTCGTCGCCGGGGTGAGCGGGAACTGGAGCTGGGACGCCTCGCTGCTCAGCGACGCCCTGGCGAAGCTGCCGATGCTCAGCGAGCGCCCCGGGCAGTCGCGGATCTCGCTCCAGGCCGAGCTGGCGACGAGCCGCCCGCAGCCGAACAGCGTCGGCCAGGCGTGGATCGAGAACTTCGCCGGTGAGGGCGGGATCGGCATCTCGACCCTCGACCCGAACTGGTTCCTCTCCTCGCGACCGCTCGACACGCCCGCGTCGAACGCGATCCGCCCGAACCTGTTCGACCCCGGCGCCGCCGCGTCGCTGGTCTGGCAGACGAACGTCGTCGATCCGAGCGGGATCCCGACGCGCTTCGTCGCCGAGCAGATCGACCCGACGATCAGGATCAACTACAACGGGACGGTGCGCTTCCCCGAGCAGGTGCTCTGGCTCTCCCTGCTCCCGGACACGTTAGGCTGGCAGCGCCCGGGCGCGAAGTGGATCACCCCGCGCATGCCCACCGGCACGCGGCGCTGGCGCTCGCTGCGCACCGTGCTCGCGCCGAGCGGGGCGGATCTCTCGCAGGTCGAGCAGCTCGAGTTCTTCGCGATGGTGGACATCCGCCCCGCGAACCGCGATCGCAACCCGACGCTGATCATCGACCTCGGCGACGTCTCGGAGAACACCCTCGCCCTCGCGCCGGACTCGCTGGTCGTGCCCGGCGCCGGCGTCGCCGACTCGACCTTCGGCGGGCGGCACGTCGTGCGCCTCGACACCCTCGACACCGAGCGCGATTCGATCACGCGCTCCTTCAGCGCCTCGCTCAACGACGTCGGCATCGCGCCCGACGTCGTCGATCGACTGAAGGTCGTGAGCCCCGCCGGCACGACGACGCTGACGAACGTGCCCATCTGCCAGGCCGAGTACGGGATCCCGCAGCGGATCGGCGACCAGCGCACCAACTGCACGGTCCACAACAACCGGCTCGACGAGGAGGACATCGATCTCGACTACGCGCTGAACTTCAAGGAGGACCAGCGCGCGAACGAGAGCTTCTTCCGCTACACCGTGGACCTCGCCGCGCTCTCCCAGAACCCCGCCGCCGCTCCGCCCGGCCGCTGCTTCGCGTCGATGACCGACACGACGCAGAACGGGCCTTTCTGCTGGATCCGCGTCCGCGTCCCCCTCGACGCGGCGCGCGACACGGTGAACGCGCCCCTCCGCAGGCGTATCCGCGCCCTCCGCCTGACGATGGTCGCGGGCGCGACGGTGCCTAACGACGAGACCATCGTCACCCCGATCGCCCGCTTCCGCCTCGCCGGCCCGCTCTGGCTCAAGCGCGCCGACGCGCCCCTCGCCGGGATCGGCGGTGACTCTGTCGCGACCGCCGCGCCGCGCGGCACCGTCAGCGTCACGACGATCAGCACGCAGGACCCGGGGTACGAGCACCCCCCCGGGCTCGGCGACGACGCGGACACCAAGGTCTCGAAGTACAACCAGCAGGCGATCCAGACCAACGAGCGGTCGCTGCGCGTCGTCGCGACGAGCGTCCCCGTGCTGTCGCGCGCCGAGGCCTACTACAGGTTTCCCGAGGGCTCGAAGAACTTCCTCGGCTACGGCGAGCTGCGCGTCTGGGCGCGCGGGGGCAACACGCGCGGCTGGGGCTCGAGCGGGGATCTCGACTTCTTCATCCGCATCGGGCGCGACGCGAGCAACTTCTACCTCTATCACACGCGGGCCTTCGGCGACGCGTGGACCGACGTGAAGGTGGACTTCGGCCAGCTGCAGGCGCTGCGGGCGAAGATCCAGGATGCATATCTCCGCGGCGCGCCGGCGAACAGCTGCACCGGCACCGACTCCGCGCTCGTCGCGAAGACGGCCCACGACGCGCTCGTCTCGGCGAACCAGGTGTACGCCGCGTGCGCCAACGGGTACATCGCGTACACCGTGTCGCCCGGCGTGACGCCGCCCAACCTCGCCGCGGTGCAGGAGCTCGCCGTCGGGATGCTGCGGGTGGACAGCGCGCAGACCTTCGCCTCGGTGGACACCCTCGACCTCTGGGTGGACGACATCCGCCTGCGCGACGTCGAGAAGACGCCCGGCTACGCGGGGCAGGTCGGCCTCGAGGTGCGCGCCGGCGGGATCGCCGACATCCGCGTCGTGACGAGCCGCCGCGACGCGTACTTCCGCCAGCTCGCCGAGCAGCCGACGTACGTCGGCGCGGGGACGCTCGACCTGACGAGCACCGTGCGACTGGAGAAGCTGCTCCCGGCGGGGCTCGGCATGTCGCTCCCCGTGACGATCGCCTACTCGGGGACGAGCGCCGACCCGGTGCTTCTCGAGCGCTCGGACCTCCGCGCCGACCAGGTACCGGGGCTGCGCACGCCGAAGACGAGCGCGACCTCGTACGCGATCTCGGCGCGCCGCATCACGCCGTCAGGCAACCCGATCCTCGGCGCGATCCTCGACAACGTGACGCTGAACGGGGCGCTCTCCACCGCGAGCGCGCGCAGCGAGTACCAGGATGGCGGGGCGAAGAACTGGAGCGCCACGGTGGACTACGCGGTGGCTGCCGAGCCCAGGGCGCGCGCGATCCCGTCGTGGGTGCAGCGGGCGATCGGGGTGCTCCCGCCCTGGCTGTCGGAGAGCGAGCTCGGACGCGCGATCCGCGGGGCGTCGCTGCGCTGGAATCCCTCGCAGATCAGGTTCTCGTCGGGGCTGGCGCGCACGACGGACGACCGGACGAGCTTCCTCAAGCCCGCCGCGGCGGCGAACGACACCGGCCAGCGCGTCGGCGCCGAGACGCATCTCTGGCGGAACGTCTTCGGCGTCGAGCTGAGGCCGGTGAACGCGCTGTCGCTGCGATGGGACGCGACGCAGACGCGCGACCTGCGCAACTACGGCGACGCGCCGGGCGACTCCACCGCAGCGGCCGCGCGTCGCGAGCGCGGCTCGCTCTTCGGCGGCGACATCGGCCTCGAGCGCGACCGGCAGATGAGCGCCGCGGCCACCTTCGCACCGCCCCTCTCGTCGTGGCTCAAGCCGCGCGTCGATCTGGCGAGCACCTTCACCTTCGTCCGCGATCCCAATGCGCGCGCACTGCTCCGTCCGCGCGACACGACCTTCGTCGACTCGATGGCGGTGCTCCCGCGCCGCTTCGGGAACACCCAGACCGCGACCGCGGCGGTGCAGCTCGACGTGCAGACGATGGGGCGCGTCTTCTGGCAGCGCGTCGGCTTCCTGCGCGCGCTGAGCAACCTCGTCGCGCCGATCGACGCCAGCGTCAGCCGCTCGCTGATCTCCGCCTTCGACGACGAGACCTTCTCGCCATCGTTAGGCTACCAGCTCGCGCTCGGCGGCCCGACCAGCTTCCGCTCGCTGCGCGGCAAGCCGGCGACGACGGCGGGGCTGACGAACACGATCAGCGCGGGGAGCTCGCTGGTGCTGCCCTTCGGCTTCACGCTGGTGCCGCGCTACGCGCTCACCAACACGCGCAGCTGGTACCGCCGCACCGACAACCAGCAGGACGCGATCGACGGGCTGCAGCGCGACTATCCCGACCTCACCCTGCGCTGGAGCTTCGTCCCCGGCACGAGCGGGCCGAGCGCGTTCTTCGGGAAGGCGGTGCGCAGCGTCGCCGCCTCGGCGGGGATGCGCAACACGCGCGTCACCGCCCTCACCCCGCAGGCCGGCGGGGAAGGGGACCTCCGCGCCTCGCGCATCCGCGTCTATCCGGTGAACGCGACGATCCTCTGGCCCTTCGGCGACCTCTCGACGACGGGGGGACTCTCGTGGTCCGTGCGCGACGACTCCCTCCCCGGCAGCGCGACACACGGCTTCACCAACGAGCGCTCGGCCGACGTCGCGCGCAGCTGGAAGCTGCCGAGCTCCTGGAACGCGCGGAGTCCGTTGCGCACGCGGCTCGGCTGGCAGGACCAGCGGTCGAAGAACACCCTCGCCGGCTCGCTGCGGAACCTGACGGACAACGCGCGCCGAGTCTTCTCGCTGAGCGCCGACACGGACCTCAACGAGACGATGAGCTTCTCCCTCCAGGGCTCGCGGACCGCGACGATGGACCGCAACTACAACCGGCGCTTCAACCAGACCGTGATCACGGCGGCGCTGCAGATGCAGTTCTTCTCGGGACCCGGACATTGAGCGACGCGCACCTGATGGCTGATGGCTGGAGGCTGGAGGCTGGAGGCTGATGGCCAACAGCCTCCTGCTGACAGCCTCCTGCCAATAGCCTCCTGCCTATAGCTTACAGTCTCCGCCACGACCGACACCGACCGATGCGAAGACTCACGATCGCGCTGCTCGCAGCGCTGACGACCGCCGCCTGCGGCGACCGTCCGAAGACCGACTTCGATGGGAAGGCGGCGCTCGAGCATGTGCGCACGCAGCTCGCGTTCGGCCCACGCATCCCCGGGAGCGAGGGGGCGCGGAAGACCGGGGACTGGATCGTCGCGCAGATGAAGCCCCTCGTCGATACAGTGATCGAGCAGCGGTGGTCGCACGTCACGGCGAAGGGAGACACGCTGCCGCTGCGCAACATCCTCGCGCGCATCCGGCCGAACGAGAAGCAGCGCGTCCTCTACGTCACGCACTGGGACACGCGTCCCGTCGCCGACGACGACCCCGATCCGGCGAAGCGCACGAAGCCCGTGACGGGCGCGAACGACGGCGCGAGCGGGCCGGCGATGTTCATCGAGATCGCGCGCGCGCTCAAGAAGACGCCCCCGCAGTTCGGCGTCGACTTCCTCTTCGTGGACGGCGAGGACTACGGGACCTTCTCCACCGACACCGACGTCCTCCTCGGGAGCAAGTACTTCGCGGAGCATCTGCCGGAAGCGGACTACCGTCCGTTGTTCGGCGTGCTCTGGGACATGATAGGCGACGCCGACCTCCGCATCCCCGAGGAAGCGAACTCCGTGCAGGCCGCCCCCGAAGTCGTCGCGCGAGTGTGGGGCGTCGCCGACGACCTCGGCTACGACAAGTACTTCCCCCAGGAGCCCGGCTACGCCGTCACCGACGACCACATCCCGCTGCTGAAGAAGGGACTGCGCGTGATCGACGTCGTCGATATCGACTACGTGTCGCAGGCGAAGAACTACCACCACACGACGATGGACACGATCGACAAGGTGTCGTCGAAGTCGTTGCAGGTCGTTGGTGATGTCGCGGTGTCCCTTGTTTCGGGGAAGTGACTGCGACGAGCGACGAGCGATTAACTACAACGAGCGACGAGCGAGCAACACCAACGAGCGACGAGCGACCAACTACAACGTGCATCGGAGTTGCAACGAGCAGAGCTCGTCGCAATTCCCATGCGGTTTGTAGTTGGTAGCTCGTCGCTCGTTGAAGTTGGTTGCTCGTCGCTCGTCGCAGTTGACGACGCCCGCCCTTCACCTGGCCCGCTTCATCGCCCGCAGCTTCGCTCGCACGTCGGGGCTCACGAACAGGTTGTCCGCGATCGCGGCGATCTCCTCCGCTTCCTTCCACGCCTCTTCCAGCATCGCCAGCTCTCCTTCGATCGCGCGACGCTCGGCGTCTTCGTGGAGGGCCATCTCGAGCGCGAGCCGCAGCTCGGCGGGAAAGGCTTCGACGGGCGAGTAGGCGAGGCCGAGCCGGCGGGTCTCGCTGAACATCGCGGGGAAGAAGCCCTCGGGTCCGCCGGCGCGATCGACCCAGTCCACCGCGCCTCGCACCAGCCGGCGACTCGCGCCGACGCCGTTGATGCGCGGCAGCAGGCGGCTCGCGATCCATCGCGCCTCCGGACCGACGACGGTCCCGTGCTCGACGATCGTCTGCGGCTGGTCGGTGTAGGGCGCCTGGGTGTTGTAGTCGAGCGCGATCCGGAGCTGGCCATGGCCGTCGTCGCGCATCTCGACGTTGACGATCGCGTTCTCCGCGGGGTCGAGCGTCTTTCCCTCGAGCGTCTTGATGCGCATCCCGCGCCGCGCCGCGCCGATGCGGCGTCCCGTCACCATCGCGAGCATGCCTAACGACCACGCCCCGGCGAGGAGGGGCACGAAGGCCAGCGGCCCGACAGTGGCGGCCGCGCCGGCCGACACCGCCGCCAGTCCCCCGAACGCCGTCAGGCCTCCGGCGCCGAGCCAGATCGCGCGCCGCCGCCGTCTCCCGAACTGGTCGCCGTAGCGCCACGCCGCGAACTCCGGCCGCAGCGGCTTCCCGACGCGGATCAGCCGCGTCCCGTCGCGCAGATACGCGATCCCGACGTTGTCGGTGGACGCGCGCACCACGGTGCCGCGATAGAGCCGCTCGCACTCCTCGATCGCCTCCCACCGCTCCTCGATCGGGGTGAGGTTCCACCGCTCGCACGCCGGGCAGACGACCCACAGTCTTCCCTTCGCCGAATCGAAGGCGAGCCGGCGGCCGACGGGGAAGCGCTCGACGATCTGGTTGGCGCCGAGCTCCGCGGCGCAGAAGAGACAGCGGGAGTACATGCCTAACGTCCGCGCGCCCGGTCGATGAACTCCTGGACTCCGGCCGGGAGGAACATGTCGTCCGCGATCGCGGCGATCTCCTCGGCCTCCTTCCACGCCTCCTCGAGCAGCGCGAGCTCGCCTTCCATCGCCCGGCGCTCGCTCTCCTCGCTGGCCGCCATCTCCAGCGCCACCCGATTCCCCTCGGCGAGCCTCCCCAGCGTGAACGGTCGCGCGGAAGCCACGTTCGTCTGCGCGCGTCCGCGTCGCGCGGACGGCGGGAGAGCGAATCCGCGCGGGACGTCGGACAGCCGCCGCAGCAGCGCGTCGACATCGCCGGCGTCGGTGAGGATCCGCTCTCCGGCTTCGACCGCCTCCTTGCGCACGCCGTCCAGATTCACCGCCGTGAGGAGGGTCGATAGCCGGAGCAGCGCCTGAGGCCCGCTGTATTCGATTTCAGGACCGTGGGTGGACGGGACACGGATCGCCCACCCGGTCTCGGGATGGCTCACCAGCTCCGCCTTACCCGCCGATGCATGTGGAATCCGGACGATGCCTTCCTCGGTCGGCAGCGCGATGCGCCGGTATTTCCCCTTGAGCAGATCGGTCAATCGCTCGCTTGCGACGGACGCGAGCTTCCAGGAGAGCCATCCCGCGCTCAGCCCGATGGCCGGTCCCGCGAAGAAGACGCCGCCGAATCCGGCCGCGAGACCGAGCCCGCCGAGGATCTTCGCGCGGCGGCGCCGCGTCTCGTTCACCGACGCGTAGCGCCACACCGCGATCTCCGGGCGCAGCGCCTTCCCGATGCGCACGAGCTCCAGCCCCTCGCGCACCCGCGCCATCCCGATGTTGTCGGTCGAGACGCGGAGTCTCGTCTCACTGAACTGCCGCTCGCACTCCTCGATCGCCTCCCAGCGCTCATCGAGCGGCGTGAGGTTCCAGCGCATGCACCGCCGGCACACCACCCACAGCCGCCCCTTCGCCGCATCGAACGCCAGCCGCCGCCCGACCGGAAAGCGCTCGATCACCTCGTTGGCGCCGAGGGCAGCGTGACAGAACAGGCACGTCGAATACACCCTCCAAGTATGGGGGGCGGGAGGTGATGCGGGAACACGCGAAAGAGCGATGCGGGGTGGCGGCGCGAAGCGCCGCGAGACCGCGATACGCGATGCCTGACGCGGG
>DASVXU010000219.1:0-8222 GCA_036392515.1 Gemmatimonadaceae bacterium
GCTCGCCTAACGCGCGGATCTCGTCGTCGATCTCGCGCGAGCCGCCGCCGCGCCGCTTCTCCGCCGCTAGCCAGCCGACGCGCTGCGTCGCCCAGAGTCGCGGCACGAAGGCGTTCCCGCGCTCCCGCTCCGGCATCTCGACGCGCTGCGTCCACTCGACCGGACCGCTCGCGCTGCTCCCGGTGAAGCGGATCGTCGCCGGCCCGTCACCCTGATAGCGTGCCAGCAGCACGAGATCCTGCCCCGCGAACAGATCGATCGGCCCGTTGGGCAGCACGCGATCGAGCTTTACTCCGTCAGCGCGGACCCGGAGATCCGTGACCACCGGATCGGTCAGCCGCGACGCAACCACGCCCACCGCTCGCTCGACGTCCTCGTTGGGACGGACGAAGCTCGCCGTGCCGTGCGCCTCGAGCGCCAGCCGCTCGAGCAGCGCCGCGTTGACGTCGGCGCCGACGCCGAAGGTGAACACCCGCGCGCGCCCGCGCTCCTTCGCCGCCCGCTCGGCGATCGCCTCGGGACGCGTCTCGCCCACCGTCGGCGCGCCGTCGGTGAGGAAGAGGACGAGCGGCAGCCGCCCCGCCGGCGTCTCCGGCTCGAGCGCCGCGTCGATCGCCCCCGAGATGTTGGTCGAGCCCTCCGCCTCGAGCTCGTCGAGGTACCGCTGCGCGGCGCGCAGGTTCGCCGGCGTCGCGGCGACGAAATCGTCGCGGAAGGTGCGCACGTCGGTGGAGAAGTCGATCAGCCGGAAGCGGTCGCCCTCGCCGAGGGTGCCGAGCACCTGACGGCCCGCCGCCTTCGCCTGCTCGAGCTTGCGTCCACTCATCGAGCCGGAGACGTCGAGCACGAGGGTGACGTCGCGAGGCGTGCGCGCGGTGCGCCGCGCCGGGGGCGTGAGGGTGATGAGCGCGAACCGCTCGTCCTCGCTCGTCGCGTGCGCGAGCACCGTCACCGCCGGCTCGTCCGACTGCCGCAGCGGCACAAGCACGGTGACCTCGCGCGTGCTCCCCTCCGCCTCGACGCTGATCCGTCCGCTGCTCGAGCGCCGCACGAGGCGATGCGTCGGGGAGTACGGCTCGCCGTAGCGTCCGTCGTCGGGGACGGTGAGCGAGAAGGTCTCGCTCTCGCGATCGCGGCTGCTCGCATCGTCTACCGGCAGGATCCGCACGGGGGGAACGACGCCCGCATTCGCCGCGCCGCGCCGGTAGTCGATGCGCAGCGCGTCGCCCTCACGCTTCGCGATCGCGTCGAAGCGCACGACGACGCGCTTCTCCTCGCCCGGCCGGATCGGGAAGATCCGCGCGCGCAGCATCCCCTGCCCCATCCACTCGACGAGCGCGGGGTCGCGCTGGCGGCGCACGATCTCCTCGTAGATCCCGCGCGCCTTGTCGGCGCTCATCGTCTCGCCCGCGACCAGCTCCCCGTCGATCGACAGCTTGAGGTCCTGGAAGGCCGCGTCGTTAGGCAGCGGGAAGACGTAGTCCGCCTCCGCGATCCCGCCGCCGCGATTCACGAACCGCTCGTCCACCTCGTAATGCAGCACGCGGTCCTGCAGCGTCACGCGCACGTTGCTCGCCGTTCGCTCCACTCCCCACGACACCGGCTGCGGGCAGGGACGGATCGGGAGGCAGGGACGCGGGATGATCGTCCCCTGCGCCGCGAGCGCGGCGGGGAGAACGAGGGCGAGGGTGAGAACGGCGGTCCGGCGCATGGGATCTCTCTGGTGAGTCGCTGTAGAGAGACGTCATGGACCGCGCGTCTTGCACACGGCGGTCAACCGTTTGATTCTTCAGGGGTTACGAGCAGGTCCTGCGGCCATTCGGCACGAGGCTAGTGTCATCACGGCCGTGGCACGAGACACTGGGCAGACAGGCCACATGGCAGCTGGTGGCCGCCTCATGGCGGTTTTGTCCCATGGCCGTTCTGACAAGTGGCTCATGACTCGGAAGTAATGACACTAGCCTCCTGCCCCATGGCAGTTCCTCCCTCCGCCGTCGCCACCCGCTCGTCCCACTTCCGCACCATCTCCACGAACGCCGTCGCGACCTTCGGCTCGAACTCGGTGCCCGCGCGCTCCTCGATGTAGGCGAGCGCCTTCGCCGACTCCCACGCCGCGCGATAGGGGCGGTGCGTGCGCAGCGCGTCGTACACGTCGCAGACGTGAACCAGCTCGCTCGCGTGATGGCAGCAGCGGCCGAAGTGCGGCTTCGGGTAGCCGCCGCCGTCGAGCATGATGTGATGCTCGTAGGCGACCACCGCGGCGAGGTCGAGGTTCTTGTCGCTGGCGATGATGATGCGCGCGCCGTCCACCGGGTGCCGCTGCATCACCGCGCGCTCCTTCTCGTCGAGCTTCCCCGGCTTCACGAGGATCTCCTTCGGGATGCGCACCTTGCCGAGGTCGTGCAGCAGCCCCGCTACGCCGAAGGAGCGCACGTCGCGCGCCGGAAGCGCCAGATGCTCGGCGAGCGCCATCGTCAGCACGCTCACGTTGAGCGAGTGCGTCGTCGTGTACTGGTCGAACTCCTTCATGTGCACGAGCGGGAGGACCATCTGGCTGTCGCCGTGCATCGCGACGGCGAGCGAGCGGACGACCGCCTCCGCCTCCATCAGGGGGAGCTCGCCGCGCGTCGCGACCTCGTCGTGCATCCACCGCACCGCGTCCGCCTCGTCGCCGAGGTCGTAGGCGATCCCGCTGGCGCCCGGCTGCGGACGCGGCGTCTCGTGGGGCGATGCGCCCTCGCCGCGGATGCCGATCGCGCCGAAGCGGATTCTTTGCCGGCGGCCGGGACGCGCCTCCGCCGTGCTCGTCGCACCCGGTGTCGGCGACATCCGCGCGAGGAGGTCGGCGATGAACTCCGCGTATTCCTCGCGCGTGACCGCCTCCACGAACTCGAGGCGCTGCACGCCGGCCGCGGCGAGCTTGCGTCCCCAGTCCCACGCGCCGATCTCGCGCAGCGCCGACTGGCCGTACACCACCTCGTCGCCGAGGAAGGAGAACTGCGCGTACGGGTCATCCGCCTGGAGCTTCGTCAGCTCGTCGTACGCGACGTCGAGCGCCTTCTCGCGCGCCGGATGCCCCGGCGTGTAGAGCCCCATCGCCGAGAGCGCCTTCGCGAGCGTCGTCAGGACGCGGACCGGATCGCTCACGATTCCTCGACCGCGCGCATGGTGATCGACCCGCGCCCGACGCTCGACGTGGGGCGGAAGACGGTCTGCGCCGCGCTCCGGATCTCGGGATCGCTCGACTTCAGCGCGCGCGCGAGGACGCCCGCCGCACGTGAATCGTTGCGCCACCAGGTGCCTAACGCGCCGAGCGCGGCGAGCAGCTCGGGGGACTTCGGGGGAAGCCGCTCCCCGCCGAAGAAGCTCTTCCGGCCGACCATCGTGAAGCGCAGCACCCACTCCACCACGTCGGGCGAGCGCACGCTCGCCGCGGCACGGATCGCCAGCGCGCGCAACGGCGCGGCGATGTCGTCGCGGTCGACGCGGCTCATCAGGATGGAGACGACGCTGCGCGGGCACTCGACGGTCGCCTCGTTCAGCGCCACGAGCACCGTGCGGTCGTCGGCGTCGAGCAGCCCCGCGGTGATCGCGGCCTCGCGCGCGTCGGGACGGCGGCAGAGAAGCTTGATCGCCTCGCGGCGCACCGTCGGCGACGGGTTGCGCATCCACTGGAAGAGGTCGAGACCCTCCGGCGTCTGACCGAGCCGCCCGACGAGCGCGAGAAGCTGCCCCTGCGTCTCCGGCCGCGCACCGGCGAGCCGGCGCACCACCAGCGCGCCGGCGTCGTCGCCGAGCTTCGCGAGTATCGACACGATCTGCGTCTGCCGCCGACCGTCGTCGGTGCCGTCGAGCACGTCGACGAGCACGTCGGCGGCGCCGAGTCCCATCTTCACCACCAGCCGCTCGATCGTCGCCCAGTCCGGCTGCCGCGCGTCGAGCATCGCGCGCACGCGGTCGAGGCTCGCGAGCCGCTCCCACACCTGTTCCGCGACCGCGGGGCGCGGCGCGCGGTTGAGCATCGCGATCACCGTCGCGATGCGTCCCGTCGAGACGAGCGCCTCGAGCGAACGCCAGGTGGATTCGCCGGCCACGCCGACCTCGAGCGCCATCTGCAGCAGCCGCTCGTCCTCCACCGGGTGCGTGGGATGCGTCGTCGCGGCCGGTGCCGGCTGCGAGCGCGACATCCCCTCGAGCACCGCGCGGTACGCGTCGGGGTTCGGGTCGGCGAGCGTCCACTGCCCGACGAGCATCCGCACGTTCTCGCGCAGCGCCTCGTCCGCGTCGACGCGCCGCTCCCCCGTGTCGCCCTCGGCGTGCGTCGCCAGCTTCGAGAGGAGACGGAGCATCGAGTGCGAGATCGTCTGGTGCGACACGTCCGCGGCGGCGCGCAGCAGCTCGAGCACCGCGTCCACCGCCAGCCCCTGCGTCGCGTCGAGCACGAACCGCCGCCGCTGGCTCGCGTCGTTCCCCATCGAGAGCAGTGTGCGCAGCGTCTGCGGCTTCATCGACCCGACGAGCCGCGACACCCGACCGCGCAGCGCGACCGCGTCGCGTCCCTCGGCGGTGCGCAGCTCGTCGGCGATCTGCAGCAGGTAGCCGACGATCACCTGATCGTACGCGGCCTCGCGCTGGTGCTCGTCGATCGCGCGCGCGACCGCCTCGGGGTCGGCTGCCGCGTGCTCTTCCGCTTCCGCCTCCTCGCGCGCCGACTCGGGCGACGCATCGGCCGCGCCGTCATCCGAGGATCCGGGCTTCACACCTTCCAGCGTCTCGAGCGCGATCGCGGGACGCGAGCTCCGCGCCCTGCCCGCTCCGCCGCCGGCGAGCGCCGCTCGCGCCAGCCCGACCCAGAGCCGCGCGGCGCGAGCGCCCCCGCTTCCCGCGCCGCGCTGCCGCTCAGCGGCGGGGGCCGACGTGTCTTCCTCCTCGTCGAGCAGCTCCAGGTGCTCGTACGCGAGCGGATAGAGCCGCAGGTGCGACCAGCTCGGGAGCTCCGCCTCGGGGAGCAGCCCGACCGGGGTCGCATCCTTGCCGTGCTCGACGCCGAGCGTCACGAGGAACTCGCGCAGCTCGTCGGGGTGCACCCCGCGGATGATCTTCACCGCGCCGAGGTGGTGGTCGTGCAGCCGCTGCGCGAGGTCGCGGAGAACGGCGTGATGCTCGTCGGTCGCGATCCCCTCGATCACGAGCTGGTTGCGCGCGACGCCGAGCGAGACCGTGTCGCTGAGGTCGAGGAGGGGCGCGAGCCGCTGCTCGAGCCGCGCGACCGTCGTCGCGAGCATCGGATGCCCCGCCGGATAGATCGCGAACTTCTGCAGCGCGATCGAGAGCTCGATCAGGAAATCGATCAGCTCACGCGACAGCGTTCCGCGTTCCGGGTGCGGTTGATGGCTCTCGGCGGACACGATCGGCTCGGGACCGGAGTTGGGGGCATTGATAAGGACGATCGGCCGGCCGAATCGTGGCATGTGCGTTGCCCCTCCCCACCGCGCGGCGCTGCGCCGCATCACCAGAGGAGAGAGTCATGGCTGGTCAGGACAGAAATACCGAGGGCACCGGATCGCTCGGCGCCGGTGGCGAGGCTGCGGAAGGGATCCACGGGGCGAAGACCGACGGACGCGACGCGGGCGCGGAGAGCAGCGTCGGCGCGACCCCGGGGCAGGGGGAGCGCGGCCAGAAGGGCTCCGAGCCCCTCGACCCCGAGCGCAAGCAGGAGCACCGCAGCGGCTACGGCGGCAGCGGCGGCCGGCCCGTCCAGAGCTCCGACCAGCGCGAGATCCCGCGCGAGGCCGACGGGAAATAAGGGACCAGGGGCCAGGCGTGAGGAACGGCGGTCAACGCCGCTCCTCACGCCTGGAGGCTGGCCCCTATAAAGGCTCGTCCCCCGACTTCATCCCCTCCCGCAGCTTCTTCACCCGGCACTCGGAGTCGCAGTCCTCGCGCAGCGCCGAGCGGATGCGGTCGAGCAGCGAGGGCTTCTTGGCTGGCGGCTCGACGAGGGAGTTGTCGGCGGCGGGCACGCCGCAGAGGAGCTGCCAGCCCGTGTGGCCGGCGGCGAAGCGCCCCGCCGAGAGCTCGCAGAGCTGCGGCGTCTCGGGGCGGGCGAGTCGCACGTGGTAGCCGTCCTTCGCCGCCGCGAAGACGACGACGCGCGAGGTCACCGGCGTCCCCAGCTCGGAAACGCTGACCGCGTACCGGCCGTTCGTCCGCGCGAACGCCGACTCGGCCGCCGATAGACTCATCAGCTCGGCGCGCATGACATCGCGCCCATGGTCGACCCCTGCCGCCGGAGGGCTCTGGCCGAGCATCTTCCAGCCCGCGACCCCCACGACGGCGACGAGGAGCACGACTAGTGCTGCAGGAATCCGCCAGCGCCGCGGATGGCGTGGCGCGGGCCGGGATGATAATTCAGGAAATGCAGGGTCGAATTCTGGTTCTTTCTTCATGACGAGCACTCCAATGACGACAGGCGCGGTGCATGGCGCGCGCGGCGGGCTGCCGACGCTTCCCGAGTCTCCCGATGCGTTCGTCGACGCGACCTGGGATGACATCGCGCCCTATTACGACGCACTCGCCGCCGCGGAGATCACACCGGGGCGCGAGCGCGAGTGGCTCGCCACCTGGTCGCGCCTCGACGAGCTGCTCGGGGAGGCGGGTGCGCTCGCGATGATCGCCTACACCGCGAACACCGCCGACGAGAAGGCCGAGGCGGCGCATCTCCGCTTCGCGATGGAGATCTACCCCAAGGTGGACGAGCTGCAGGTGCGGCTCGCGAAGCGGCTGCTCGCCCTCGGCTACAGCGAGCCCGCCCTCGAGACGACGCTGCGGAAGTTCCGCACGGACGCGGAGATCTTCCGCGAGGAGAACGTCCCGCGCTTCGCGAAGCTCGAGGAGCTCGAGGCGGGTTACGACAAGATCGTCGGCGGGCTCTCCGTCGAGTGGGAGGGGGAGCGGAAGACCATCCCGCAGCTGCAGCCGTACATGCAGTCGCGCGACCGCGCCGAGCGCGAGCGCGCCTTCCTCCTTGGCGCGCGCGCCTACGTCGCGAAGCGCGACGAGCTCGAGGACATCTTCGACCGGTGCTACACACTGCGGCAGGAGGTCGCGCGCGCGGCGGGGTTTCCCGACTACATGCGCTACGCTTTCGCGGCCAAGTACCGCTTCGACTACACCCCCGAGGAGTGCGTCCGCTTTCACGACGCGGTCGCGGAGGCGATCGTGCCGATCGCGGCGCGGCAGCACGAGTACCGGCGCCGGCGGCTCGGCGTCGAGACGCTGCGACCGTGGGACCTCGCGGTGAATCCGGACACGGACCGGCGGCTCGAGCCCTTCACCGACGTCGCGGGCTTCCTCGCCCCCGCCGAGCGGATCTTCGCGCGCGTCGACGCCGAGCTCGGCGACAACTTCCGCACCCTCGAGGCGGAGCGGCTGCTCGACCTCGAGAGCCGTCCGGGGAAGGCGCCCGGCGGCTACTGCACGACGCTGCACTGGCGCGGCCGACCCTTCATCTACATGAACGCGGTCGGCGTGCACGACGACGTGAGCACCCTCGTCCATGAGGCGGGCCACGCGTTCCATGCGTTCGCGGCGCACGCGCATCCCTTCGTCTGGCAGCGCGGCAGCGGCCACGAGGCGGCGGAGCTCGCGTCGATGTCGATGGAGCTGCTCGCCGGACGCTACCTCGCGCGCCCCGAGGGCTACTACTCGATCGCCGACGCCGCGAACGCGCAGATCGAGCATCTCGAGGACGTGCTCTACGCGCTCCCCCACATCGCCTGCGTGGACGCCTTCCAGCACTGGATCTACACGAGCGGCGAGGGAGGGGACCGCGATGCGCGCGACGAAGCCTGGCTCCGCATCCGCGCGCGCTTCGAGCCGAGCGTGGACTGGAGCGGACTGCGCGACGAGCGCGTCGCGCGCTGGCTGCGCCAGTCGCACATCTTCACGAGCCCCTTCTACTACATCGAGTACGGCCTCGCGCAGCTCGGCGCCCTCCAGGTCTGGCGCGACTCCCTGCGCGACCATCCCGCCGCGGTGCGCCGCTACAAGCAGGCCCTCGCGTTAGGCGGCACCGTCTCCCTCCCCGAGATGTACCGCACCGCCGGCGTGAAGCTCGTCTTCGACGCGCCGACGATGCGCGAGCTCGTGGAGCTCGTCGAGTCGCGAATCGTCGAGCTGCGGCGGATGCTGGCGACGGGGGAATTGGTGGCGATCGGGGG
>DASVXU010000220.1:0-7384 GCA_036392515.1 Gemmatimonadaceae bacterium
CGCGCGGTCGCCAGGGCCGGCGACGCTCGCGCGCGCGGGACGCGGCTCGTCCTCCTCGCGCGCGCGCTCGAGCGCACGAAGCAGCTCGACAGCGCGCGCGTGACCTACGATCTCGCCGCGCGCGACCTCGCGCCGATCGCCGACTGGCTCGCGCTCCGCGCGCTCGCCCTCGACCCCGACAGCGCGCGCCGCGCCGCCCGCGCGGCCGCGCTCACCCTCGATCCGGCGCGGGCGCGCGCGCTCTGGGCCGAGGCGCAGGCACGCGAGCGCCTGCTCGACTGGAGCGGTGCGGCAGCGATCTACGAGCGCCTCGGCCAGCCCGTGGACATGTGGCGCGTCCGGCTCCTCGCGGCGAGCGACTCCGCGTCGCGCGCGTCGGTGCGCACGGGGCTCTTCGCGCTCGTCGAGACGCGCGGCGGCACCCCGCTCGCGCGCTCCGCGGTCGAGATCCTCGACGCGTCCTTCCCCACGCATTCGGCGAGCGAAGAGCTGATCATCGGGCGCAGCGCCGCGGCGAGCGGACCCGTCGATCGCGCGGTGCGAGGGCTCTCGCGCGCGCTCACCGCGGGCCTTGGCACGCCGCAGGACCGCTTCAGCTACGCGACGCTTCTGTCGCGCACCGGGAAGGACGCCGACGCCGCGCGACAGTTCGCGAAGATCACGACCGGGCCGCTCGCCGGACGCGCCGCCTACCAGCGTGCGCGTTCCCTCCTGCGCTCGGGCAGCGGCGATGCCGCGAGCGCCGCGCTCGACCGCTTGCTCGCGCGCTTCCCGCGCGACACCGCCGCCGCGTCGTCGGCACTCTTCCTCCGCGCAGATCTCGCGAGCGACGCGCAGCGCGACGCCGCCGCGCGCGCGGGATTCAGGCGCCTCGCCGCTCGCTATCCCACTTCGGCCCTCGCTGCCGAGGCGCGCTTCCGTGCCGCGCTCATCGCGTACATCGCCGACAGCGCGCGCGTCGCCGCCGCGGAGCTCGACACGCTCGCGCGGCGCTATCCGTCGAGCGACGAGGCGTTGCCCGCGCTCTACTGGAGCGCGCGGAGCTGGGAGAAGGCGGGCGACAGCGCCGCAGCGCGCGAGCGGTGGCAGCGCGTGCTGAAGCCGGAGCCCGTGTCGTACTACGCGCTCCTCGCCGCTCGCCGCACGGGTGCCGCTCTGCCTGCCATCGTCTCTGCGCGCGACAGCTTCACCGTCTTCCCCGATCTCGACGCGGCGATGCGGCGCGCCTCGCTGCTCGAGGACACGGGGATGGCTCCGGAAGCGGGGTGGGAGTACGACGCGATCGCCGCCGCCGCCGACTCGTCGGTCGAGCGCCTGCTCGCCACCGCCGCCGCGTTCCGCGACCGCGCGATGTCGGTGCGGGCGATCAATCTCGCGCGTCGCGCCCTCGCGCGCGGCGCGGCGGCGGACGCGCGCACCTACCGCCTCGTCTATCCCCTCGTGCAGCAGGACGCGCTGCTCGCCGAGGCCGCCGAGCACAAGCTCGACCCGATCCTCGTCGCCGCGCTGATCCGGCAGGAGTCGAGCTTCTACCCGCAGGCGATCTCCCCCGCCGGCGCGCGCGGGTTGATGCAGCTCATGCCGTCGTTAGGCAGCCAGCTCGCGCGCGCCGCGCGCTTCCCGACCTGGGACGTCGCCCTGCTCTGGCAGCCCGACGTCAACATGCAGCTCGGGATGACGCACCTCGCGACGCTGATGCGCGCCGACACCGTCCTCGCGCACGTCCTCGCCGCCTACAACGCCGGAGAGGCGCGCGTGGACCGCTGGACGACGAAGCACGGGACTTCCGACCCCGAGATCTTCGTCGAGCGCATCCCGTACGCCGAGACACGCGACTACGTCCGCATCATCGAGAGGAACCGCTTCATCTACCATTCGCTGTACGTCTGGCGGTAGGGATGGGGCGGGGATATCGAAAGCTCGGGGCGGGTACCGTTGGAAAGGGCCGGGCTGGGGGCGGAATACCGCGGCGCGGGGTGCGGGGAGCGGGAAAGTACCTATTCGGAAGAGAGGCCGACGGCGGCGCTGGAGGGCGCCGCGCGTTGCCCTCTCCATTGTGTGGGATGAGGCTTGTCTGTCGCGGGTCGCGTCGGGGCTCGGCAGGCATTCGAGCATCACGCGATTTGGCAGGGAGCTTCCGAGGCTCTGAGGGTTTCGAGAACAGCGCGGTCGCCTCACGAGCCTCAGCCACTCGGTGACTCCCCCGCCACTCGCGAGATGCTTATTCGACCGACGAACCTCCGATCGACCCGCGACGACCCCCGACCTGAGAGACAATGAGAGAGGCCGACCGCGGCGCCGGATGGCGCCGCCAGTCGGCCTCAGTTCTTACAGGTCAGTTCCCGCCCTCCGCGCCCTGCCCCGCAGTATTCCGCTCCCCGCCCCGCCTCTTCCAACGGTACCCGCACCGAGTTTTCGAAAAACCCCAACTCACCCCTACTGACCGGAAGGAAAGTCGGCCCCCTCGGTGACCTCTGCCCACTCGTCGAAGTTCCGATGCATGAGGTCGAGCTTCCAGCGTGCGCCCTTCATCGCCGCCTTCCCGAGCAGCAGATGCAGCGGCGGATTCTCGGACTCGACCGCCCTGATGATCGCCTCCGCTGCCCTCACCGGATCGCCGGGCTGGCGGCCGCTGTAGCCGCGGAGGTTCGCGCGATTCTTCCCCGCGGTCTCGGCGTAATCCGCGATCACCTTCGACGCCTCGTTCGCCGAGCGGCCAGCCCAATCGGTGCGGAACCCGCTCGGCTCGACGACGGTGACCTTGATGCCGAGGTGCTCCGTCTCGAGGGCGAGCGCCTCCGAGAAGCCGACGACGGCGAACTTGGTCGCGTTGTAATAGCCGACCGCGGGGAAGGCGCGCAGCCCGCCGATCGACGCGATGTTGACGATGTGCCCCTGGCGCCGCGCGCGCATGCCGGGGAGCACCGCGGTCGTCATCTGCGCGAGCCCCCAGAAGTTGATCTCGAACATCCGCCGCACCTCGGCCTCGTCGCTCTCCTCGATCGCGCCGAAGTACCCGATCCCGGCGTTGTTGACGAGCACGTCGATCCGCCCGAAGCGCTCCTCCGCCTGCTTCACCGCGTGCGCGATCTCGTCCGGTTTGGTGACGTCGAGCTTCAGCGCGATCGCCCGATCGAGATGTCCCTCGACGAGATCGCGCACCGAGTCGGGATTGCGCGCCGTGACGACGGTGCGCCGTCCGCGAGAAACGAGCGCCTTCGCGAGCTCACGGCCGAAGCCGGTGGAACAGCCGGTGATGAACCAGACGGAAGATTCGGAAGCAGACATGGGCGATGGTTGGAGACGAGAGAAGCTTCTGCAAGCATCGGGCGAAGCGCGGCGGCGGCTCGTCGGTGACTGCTCGGCGACTGCTCGACAACCGCCTGGCAACTGCCGACACAGAGATCCACAGAGCTCTGCAAGGATGAGATCCACAGAGAACTACGCGGACAGGCACTCCTCCGTGGAACTCATCGGTGCCGAGCTCTGTGGAGCTCTGTGTTGGGTCTTGCCGACGCAACCAGGAGAAGCCTCACGTCCCTCGTTGCAGTCCCCCGATCTCGCCGAGCGAAGCACACCCCGCCAGCCCCATCGTCAGCTCCAGCTCCCCCATCACGTTCCCGAGAACCTCCCGCACTCCCTCCTCCCCCGCGATCGCCAGCCCGTACGCGTAGCTCCGCCCGATTCCCACCGCCGTCGCGCCTAACGCGAGCGCCTTGAAGGCGTCCGCGCCGCCGCGGATACCCGAGTCCATCAGCACCGGCATCCGTCCGGCCACCGCCTCCACCACTCCCGGCAGTGCGTCGAGAGCCGCGATCGCTCCGTCCACCTGCCGCCCGCCGTGGTTCGACACCATCACCCCGTCCATCCCCGCATCCACGGCGCCACGCGCGTCGTCCGGATGCAGGATCCCCTTGAGCACGATCGGCAGCTTCGTCATCGCGCGCAGCGTGGCGAGGTCCTTCCACTCGAGCGATGGGCGCGTGTACGTCGCGACGAAGCGGCGCACCGCGGCCAGGGCGGTGCCGCTGCGCAGGTTGCGCAGCGTCCCGCCGGGCACGCGCCGCGCCATCGTCAGCGCCGCGCGCAGCGCCGCGAGGTTCACCCGTCCGCGCTCCGGCGCCGGACCCGGGAGGGGCTCGCCGAGCTTCCGCATGAACACCGGATCGCTCGTGTATTGCGCGATCCCCTTGCCGTGCAGGAAGGGCAGATAGCCCAGCTCCAGGTCGCGCGTCCGCCAGCCGAGCAGCGTCGTGTCGAGCGTCAGCACGATCGCCTCGCAGCCGCAGCGCTCGGCGCGCGCGACGAAGCTCGCCACCAGCTCGTCGTCGCGGCTCCAGTAGAGCTGGAACCAGCGCGGCGCGTCCCCCATCGCCTGCGCGCACTGCTCCATCGGCACCGACGCCTGGTTCGAGAAGATCATCGGCACGCCGAGCGATGCGGCGGCGCGCGCGACCGCGAGGTCCGCGTCGCGGTGCGCCAGCTCGATCGCGCCGATCGGTGAGACGACGAAGGGCGCCGGGAGGCGGCGCCCGAACAGCTCGACGCTCGTGTCGCGCGTCGAGACGTCGCGGAGCATCCGCGGGACGATCCGCCATCGCTCGAACGCTGCGCGGTTGGCGCGCATCGTCGACTCGCTCCCCGCACCGCCGGCGATGTACGCGAACGCTTCGCGCGACATGCTCGCGCGCGCGCGCTCCTCCAGCGCGTCGAATCCCACCGGGACGCGGGTGCGCACTCCGCGCAGCCCCGCGAGGAGGATCTCCGTCTGGCGCGACAGCGATGGCGGGCGGCCGGTCATGCGCACTACGGTGCCGCGCGCCCGCCCCGCCTGCAAGTCAGCGGCGGTCGATCGCCCCGCGCACCGCGACGAGCATCCCGCTCGCCGTGAAGGGCTTCTGCAGGAAGCGCGTCCCTTCCTCGACCACGCCGCGCCGCACCACCTCGTCGTCGGTGTACCCCGACATGAAGAGCTGCGCGAAGTCGGCGCCTCGCGCGCGGAGCCGCTGCACCAGATCGCGCCCGCTCATCCCCGGCATCACGACGTCGGTGAGCAGGAGATCGATCTTCCGCCCGTGGCGCTCCACCGCGGCGAGCGCGTCGGCGCCATTGCGCGCGTCGATGACGGTGTAGCCCTTTCCCTCGAGGATCCGTCGCGCGAGCCGGCGCACCGCGTCCTCGTCCTCGACGAGCAGGATCGTCTCGGTCCCGCCGGGGAGCGCGACGTCGCGGCGCTCCTCGCCCGGCGTGTCGCGCTCGCTCGCGAGCCGCGGGAGATAGATCTTGAAGGTCGTCCCCTTGCCGAGCTCCGAGTAGACCCAGATGTAGCCGCCGCTCTGCTTCACGATCCCGTACACCGTCGAGAGGCCGAGCCCCGTTCCCTTCCCCGGCTCCTTCGTCGTGAAGAACGGCTCGAAGACGCGCTCGCACACGTCGGGCGACATCCCCGTTCCGCTGTCGCTCACCGCGAGCATCACGTAGCGACCCGGCTCGACGCGTGCCTGACGCTCGAGCGCGTAGCTCCCGTCCAGCTCGACGTTCGCCGTCTCGATCGTGACGCGGCCGCCGTTCGGCATCGCGTCGCGCGCGTTGACCATAAGGTTCATCAGGATCTGCTCGAGCTGACCCGGATCGGCGAGCACGGCGCCGAGCCCGGCCCGTCCCTTCGTCGTGATGACGATGTCCTCGCCGATGAGCCGCGCGAGCATCGGACGCAGGTTGTCCACGATCGCGTCGAGGTCCACGACGCGCGGATTCAGGATCTGCTTGCGGCTGAAGGCGAGGAGCTGGCGCGTCAGCCCCGCCGCGCGGTCGCTCGCCCCGCGGATCTCCAGCGCCTGCTCGCGCCGCGGGTCGCGCGCGTCGAGCCCCTCGATCAGCAGCTCGGCGTTGACCTTCAGCACCGTGAGGAGGTTGTTGAAGTCGTGCGCGACTCCGCCCGCGAGCTGTCCCACCGCTTCCATCTTCTGCGCGTGCCGGAGCTGCTCCTCGCGCTCGCGCACCGCCTGCGACGCCTGCACCTGCGTCGTGATGTCCACCCCGTGCACGAGGATCCCCGTGCGCGTACCGTCCTCCCCGATCAGCGGCTGGTACACGAAGTTCGCGAAGCGCTCCTCGAGCGGAGCGCCCGGACGGCGCTGCAGCTGGACGGGGAACGCGGTGCCGACGAAGGGCTCCCCCGTCTCGAGCACGCCGTCGAGCAGCTCGATGAATCCCTGCTCCACCAGCTCCGGAAGCGCGTCGCGTACGCGGCGGCCGATGAACACCCGCTGCCCGAAGAACTGGTAGCACGCGTCGTTCACCATCTCGAGGACGTGCTCCTCGCCGCGCACCACCGCCATGAACGCCGGCGCCTGCCGGAACATCGCCTCGGCGAGGCTCGTGCGCTCGGCGAGCTCGCGCCGCAGCTCCGCCTCCGTCATCGCCGCCGCGGCCAGCTCCGTCAGGATGTCCACCTCGCGCTCGCTCCACTGGCGGGGCTTCGTGTCGGCGGCGCAGAGCGCACCGATCGCGTCGGCGCCCGCGGCGAACAGGGGCACGGCGACGAGGGAGACGACGCCGAGCTCGCGCGCCGGAACGTTGCGCGCGAGCGCGGGATGCTCGCGCAGGTCGTCGACCACGAGCGGGACGCGCGTCTCCGCGACGAGATGGCAGACGTCGTGCGAGAATGCGCCGCTCTCCGCGTCGAGCGTGCTCGCGGCGCCGGCGAGCCGTCCGAAATGCCGCCGTTCCGCGTCGAGGATCGCGACGGTCGCCAGCGGCACGCCGAGCGCGCGGCCGGCGAGCCTCGCGAGCCGATCGAAGGACTCGCGGCGGATCGACTCGAAGAGCCGCGTCGCGCGGCCGAGGGCGAGTTCGTCGGATTCCCGGGATGCGCCCGGCTGCTCGAGGATGGAAGGGCCGCTGTGCATGAGGGTCGAATGTCGGTCTCGTCACAATCTAACCCCGGCCAATGGTCGCGCTGGCCGGCTTCTGGCTATGGTTCAGCCCCGGAGCCATACTGTCCGAAGGAACCATGCTCATGATCCGATCACTCCTCTCGATAATCGCCGCGGCGCTCCTCGTCGGTGACTGCACCGGGGAGAACGCCGCCCGCGACACCTCCCGCGCCAACGGCGCGGTGACGACCGCCAACGCCGCCCTCGGCGACACCGCGCCCTCGCCGGCGAGGCGGGGCCGGACGCGCGCTCAGCCCGGCACGACGAACGCCCGGGCGACGGGGGCGACCTCGCCCGCGGCGGCCAATGGCCAGGCGGCGGGTCCCACCACGACGGCGGGCACGCAGACCGCTGGGACGGGCACCGGCGCCACGCCCGCGCAGCCCGCTCCCTCCGGGAATGCGCTCGCCGGCACCGGCAATGCGCCCG
Organism: Gemmatimonadaceae bacterium; assembly: GCA_036392515.1. Taxonomy (GTDB): domain Bacteria; phylum Gemmatimonadota; class Gemmatimonadetes; order Gemmatimonadales; family Gemmatimonadaceae; genus JABFXC01. The sequence continues at coordinate 7,368 of DASVXU010000220.1, forward strand.
CGGCAACGACGCCCGCG
>DASVXU010000221.1:0-1604 GCA_036392515.1 Gemmatimonadaceae bacterium
GGCTGCGCCGCGAGCTCGCCGTAGATCCAGGCATACGTCCGCCGTAAGCCCTCCTCGAGCGAGATCCGCGGCTCCCAGCCCAGCACCTCGCGCAGCTTCGTGTTGTCCGAGTTCCGCCCCCGCACCCCCTGCGGCGCCGTCAGGTTGTGCCGCTTCGTGATCTTCTTGCCGGCGATGTTGGCCACCAGGTCCACCAGCTCGTTGATCGTCACCATCCGGTCCTGCCCGAGATTCAGCGGGTGCGGATAGTCACTGCGCATCAGCCGGTAGATCCCCTCCACCGTGTCCTCGACGAAGCAGTACGAGCGCGTCTGCTCCCCGTCCCCCCAGACCTCGATCTCGCCCCCGTCCCTGGCCAGCGCGATCTTGCGGCAGATCGCCGCCGGGCTCTTCTCCCGCCCGCCGTCATACGTGCCTAACGGACCGAAGATGTTGTGGAAGCGCACGATCCGCGTCTCGAGGCCGAAGTCCTCGCGGTAGTGCCGGCACTGCCGCTCCGTGAAGAGCTTCTCCCACCCGTAGCCGTCCTCGGCGTCCGCCGGATAGGCGTCCTCCTCCTTCAAGGGCGTCACGTCGGCCGACTTCTGCAGATAGCCGGGATAGATGCAGGCCGAGGAGGTGAAGAGGTAGCGCGTCGCCCCGTTGACCCGCGCGGCTTCCAGCATGTGGAGGTTGATCAGCGCCGAGTCGCGCATGATGACCGCCTTGTTGTGCTCGATGAAGCCGATCCCGCCCATCTCCGCGGCGAGCCCGTAGACCTCACCGATGCCCCGCGTCGCCAGGAGGCAGTTGTCGAACTTCCGCAGGTCGAGCACCTCGAACTCGTCGGCCGCACTGGCCTCGTACTCGGGGCGCTTCTTGTCCACCCCCCGCACCCAGTACCCCTTCTCCTTCAGGTACTTCACCAGATGATGCCCGATGAACCCACCGGCGCCGGTGACGAGGACGCGGGGCTTGTCTGCTCCAACCTTCATCTCATTCTCCAGATGCGAGTTTGATCGTGGCTACGGACGTTCCGGAAGGGCGTACTTCCGAAGGCCGGTGAGCTGCATCAGCGCCCGAACGACGAACGCCGGGTTGTTGCGCGCATACCGCCAGAAGAGGCGGCGCGGCTCCTGAAGCGTTCGGAACAGCCACTCGAGACCGCTGCGCTGCATCCAGCGTGGCGCCTGTCGGGTGCGCCCGCTGTGCATGTCGAACGCAGCTCCAACCCCGAGCATCACGCCCGTCGTGAGTCGCCCATGGTACGCCGCCATGAATCGCTCCTGCTTCGGCGTGCTGAGTCCGACCCAGAAAAAGTCGGGTCTCGCTTCAGCGACGCGGCGTACCAGGTCCTGCTCCTCCGCCTCATTGAGAGGACGAAACGGCGGAGTGAACGTCCCAACTACACGGAGCCCAGGGAAACGTTCGGTGAGTCGTCGCGCGAGCTCGTCCGCGACACCTGGCGCGCCCCCATAGAAGAAATGGGTGTGGCCAGTCGTCGCCGAGCGGCGGCAAACGTCGAGTAGCAGCGTCGGACCGTACACGCGCGACATCTCTCGATAGCCCTGAGCGCGCCCGATCCATACGGTAGGCATCCCGTCCGGGACGGTCAGCATGGACTC